>CAYOET010000203.1:0-5483 GCA_964402985.1 uncultured Bauldia sp.
AAGGGCCGCCCGATCTCGGGCTGGCTGGCGCTCGACAAGCCCGAGGGCGTGACCTCGACGCGCATCCTTTCCGAGGTGAAGCGCCTCTTCGGCGCCAGCAAGGCCGGCCACGCCGGCACGCTCGACCCGCTCGCCTCGGGCATGCTGCCGATCGCCTTCGGCGAAGCGACCAAGACCGTCTCCTACGTGATGGACGGACGGAAGGTCTACCGCTTCACCGTGCGCTGGGGCGTGCAGACCGACACCGACGATTCCGAAGGGCACGCCATCGCCACCTCCGACCGCCGGCCGACGGCCGACGAGATCGAGGCCGCGCTCCCCGAGTTCACCGGCACCATTATCCAGGTTCCCCCCGCCTACTCGGCGCTGAAGATCGACGGCGAGCGGGCTTACGACCTCGCCCGCGAGGGCGAGGAGGTCGTGCTCGAGCCGCGCGAGATCGAGGTCCACCGCCTCGCGCTGATCGACGTGCCCGACGCCGACACCGCAGTCTTCGAGGCCGAATGCGGCAAGGGCACCTATGTCCGCGCGCTCGCCCGCGATCTCGGCCGCCGCCTCGGGACGGCCGGCCACGTCATCGCCCTCCGCCGCCTCCTCGTCGGCCCCTTCGGCGAAGCCGACATGGTGACGATGGCCGAGCTCCGCGCCGCCGCCGGCCCCGCCGCGCGCAATCTCCCGGATGCTCCCGTCACGGATGACCCCGCCACAGATGGCCCTGCCACGGGTGGCCCCGCCTCGGATGCCCCCGCGGACGATCTCGCCATTGAAAGCCGCGCCACCGGTGGCCCTGCTGCGCTGGACGGCTTCCTGAAGCCGACCGCGATCGCGCTCTTCGCCCTCCCGTCGATCACCTTCGGCGGTAACGACGTTGCCCGCCTCCGCCGCGGCCAGTCGGTGATTCTCCGCGGTCGCGACGCCCCGCTCTTCACCGGCGAGGCCTACGCCACCGCCGCCGGCCAGCTCATCGCCCTCGGCGACGTCGCCGAGGGCGCCTTCTCCCCCCGCCGCGTCTTCGAGGCCGCCTGACGACCCGGTCGGCCGAAGACCGACAAAGGGCGATCAGTTCTTCTTCTCGAGGACCGTCTTCAAAGAGGTTAGCTCTTTCCGAACTCCGGTCTTGAACTCACCTTTCATGAAGGGCTGCATCACGATCCACCAGCCCTTCATCTGAGCGCTCCCGTTCATCGTCACTTTGCTGCCATCGCCGTTGCGCTCGACGGTGATGCGCGCTTGGTAGTCCATCCTCGGCGAGAGAGCTTTGAAGGCCATCATCGAGCCCGGCGTGAACTCGGTGACCTCACAACTGGCCGTCGCGTGCGTCGGGCCCATCTTCACGTCCTCGGTGAATTTGGTGCCGACCCGAGTCGGGCCAGGCGTGACAACCGTGGATGCGACCACCTCGGACTGCCATTTAGGCAGGTTGTTCATGTCGGCCATGAACGCAAACACATCGGCGGGCGCGCGGGAAATCGTGATGCTGTCGGATACCTCAATCACTGCACTCCTCCCCCCCTTTGGTCTCAGAGCCTCACCGCGAGTGTACATCATCGGCGGCAGGGAAGCTCAAACAAGGACGCGACCCCGGAGAACCCCCTAGCTTTCCCCGCCCGTTTCTGTCATACGACCGCCAGCCTCGAGCGGATTCCGCTTTCCGAGGCTTTCATGTTTCCGACCCTGCTGGACGACATCCTGGCCGCGGTCGGGTCTATTGGCCGATGATCCCGGCCGGCACGAAGCGGCGCTTCGCGAGGCTCGCCTCGAGAGGCTTTCCGGGATCTGACAAAGGGAGCCCGGCTCCCCAAGAAAGGAAAATCTCCGATGTCGATTGCGCCAGAGCGTAAGCAGGCAGTCATTGGTGAATACGCTACCAAGGCCGGGGACACGGGTTCTCCGGAGGTTCAGGTCGCCATCCTGTCCGAACGGATCGCCGGCCTGACCGAGCACTTCAAGACCCACTCGCGGGACAATCACTCCCGCCGGGGTCTTCTCAAGATGGTGAGCACGCGCCGCAGTCTTCTCGACTATCTCAAGAAGAGCGATGAGACGCGTTACCGCCAGCTTATTGAACGCCTCGGCCTACGTCGCTGAGGCTTATTTGACCGCGCGGCAGGCACTGACCGCCGCCCGCCGGCCCACCGTGCCAGCCATGGCAGGATCGCCGAGCGTTCTCGCGGCCGCGAGAGCGTTCTGTCGTCTTGACCATGGCGGCTTCCGGGGTTCGGCGAACACCGAAAGGACTATCCATGTTCGATACACAAAGGGTCGAGATTGAATGGGGCGGCAAGCCGCTCGTTCTTGAGACCGGAAAGATCGCCAGACAGGCCGATGGCGCCGTTCTCGCCACCTACGGCGAGACCTCCGTTCTCGTCACCGTCGTCGCCGCCAAGGAGCCCAAGCCGGGCATCGACTTCTTCCCGCTGACCGTCAACTACCAGGAAAAGGCCTTCGCGGCCGGCAAGATTCCGGGCGGCTATTTCAAGCGCGAAGGCCGTCCGACCGAGGTCGAGACCCTGACCTCGCGCCTCATCGACCGTCCGGTCCGCCCGCTCTTCGCGGAAGGCTTCCGCAACGAGACCCAGATCATCGCGACCGTGCTCTCGCACGATCTCGAGAACAATCCCGACATCGTCGCCCTGGTCGGCGCCTCCGCCGCCCTCACCCTCTCCGGCGTTCCCTTCATGGGCCCGATCGGCGGCGCCCGCGTCGGCTACATCAACGGCCAGTACGTCCTCAACCCGACCCTCGAGCAGGTCGCCGAGTCCGACCTCGACCTCGTCGTCGCCGGCACCGGTGATGCCGTGCTGATGGTCGAGTCCGAGGCCAAGCAGCTCTCCGAGGAGATCATGCTCGGCGCCGTGATGTTCGGCCACCGCGGTTTCCAGCCGGTGATCGACGCGATCATCAAGCTCGCCGAGCGCGCCGCCAAGGAGCCCCGCGAGCACATCCTCGTCACCCACGACGAACTCACGACCCGGGCCCGCGCCCTCGTCGAGGGCGACCTTCGCGCCGCCTACGCGGTGACCCAGAAGGCGACCCGCCGCAACGGCATCGACGCCGCCAAGAAGAAGCTCCTCGCTTCCTTCGCCGGCGAACCCGGCCAGGACCAGAAGCTCGCCGAGATCTTCAAGCACATCGAGAGCGACATCGTCCGCAACGATATCCTCGACCGCGGCATCCGCATCGACGGCCGCGACCTTCGCACCGTCCGCCCGATCGTCTCCGAGGTCGGCGTCCTACCGCGCGCGCACGGTTCGGCGCTCTTCACCCGCGGTGAGACCCAGGCCCTCGTCGTCGCCACGCTCGGCACCGGCGAGGACGAGCAGTTCGTGGATGCCCTCGAAGGCACCTACAAGCAGCACTTCATGCTGCACTACAACTTCCCGCCCTACTCGGTCGGCGAGACCGGCCGCATGGGTTCGCCCGGCCGTCGCGAGATCGGCCACGGCAAGCTCGCCTGGCGCGCGGTGCGGCCGGTGCTGCCGGCGCACCACGCGTTCCCCTACACGATCCGCCTCGTCTCCGAGATCACCGAGTCGAACGGCTCTTCCTCGATGGCCACCGTCTGCGGCACTTCGCTGTCGCTGATGGACGCCGGCGTGCCGCTGAAGCGGCCGGTGGCGGGCATCGCCATGGGCCTCATCCTCGAGGGCGAGCGCTTCGCCGTCCTCTCCGACATTCTCGGTGACGAGGACCATCTCGGCGACATGGACTTCAAGGTCGCCGGTACCGCCGATGGCGTGACCGCCCTGCAGATGGACATCAAGATCACCGGCATCACCGAAGAGATCATGCGCGTCGCCCTCGATCAGGCGAAGGAAGGCCGCATGCACATCCTCGGCGAGATGGCCAAGGCGCTCACCCAGGCTCGCCCCGAGCTCGGCGAGCATGCCCCGCGCATCGAGGTGATCAAGATCCCGGTCGACAAGATCCGTGAAGTGATCGGCACCGGCGGCAAGGTCATCCGCGAGATCGTCGAGAAGACCGGCGCCAAGGTCGACGTCGCCGACGACGGCACCATCAAGGTCGCTTCGTCCGACGGCAAGGCGATCAAGGCGGCGATGAACTGGATCAAGTCCATCGTCTCCGAGCCGGAGCTGAACGCGGTCTACCAGGGGACGATCGTCAAGGTCGTCGACTTCGGCGCCTTCGTGAACTTCTTCGGCGCCAAGGACGGCCTCGTCCACGTTTCGCAGCTCGCCTCATCGCGCGTGGCGAAGCCCTCGGACGTCGTCAAGGAAGGCGACAAGGTCTGGGTGAAACTCCTCGGCTTCGACGAGCGCGGCAAGGTCCGCCTCTCGATGAAGGTCGTCGACCAGGCGACCGGCGAAGAGATCAAGCAGACCGAGAAGGAAAAGGAACGCGAAGCCGCCAACGGCTAGCCTCGCTCTCCGTCACGCACACAGCAAAAGGACCGCCTCGGCGGTCCTTTTCGTTTTGTGAGGTTTTGTCCGGCGCTGCCCGCGGACCCAGCGAGTCCCGCCCGACCCCAATTCCCCCGTCTGTCATTGCCGGACTTGTTCCGGCAATCCAGGGTCAACCTCGCTCGATCCTTGCCGGCCTACCGCCCCCGGGGCGGAGCTAGTCTGGGCGAGGCCTCCACGAAGCTCAGCCTTCCCACGAAATCGCAGCGCCCGAGCGGTAGCAATTCAGAGCCCCTGCAGGTGTGCCGGACTCCGCAGCATTTCGATCACAACGCTGAGTGTCGTGAGCTATTCGCCGGCGGCCTTCGCCCGAGCATTTCTTGCGAGCTCTGCCAACACCTTGCGAAGCCGGCCCGCGCTGGTGACACGCTCCGGAAACCAGAGCCGCGCGCTGTCGCGACCCGCGGCGAGGTCGACGCCTTCCGGGTCGATCCCGACCGCCCGCCATGTGCCGGCCGGCTTGCCGAGCAGCACCGTCGCGTAGAGGCTGAGCGCCTCGGCGTGGTCCTCGTTCATGTGCTGGACGGCGCTTTCCTCGGCCTCCAGCACCTCCATTGCATCTTCGTGGTCGGAGACCAGCTGTCTTTCGGCGAGGTCGACGATACGCCCGAACCCGGCGACCAGATGCGCCCCCTTCACCTCCAGCCGGTGGAACCCGAAATCGGCGAAGGCCGCGTAGCCGGCAGCCTCCGGGTGACGCGCCAAATAACGCCGGCGAAGGGTCGGATTGTCCTCCTTTGCCGTCACGAACCCCGTCACCGTCACCCGCGGCGCGGTGAGCGGATCGACGCTCGTCGGCGAGGCGCTGAAAAGGAGCGACGCCTTCGACTCCCGTGCAAGGTTGCGGCTGTGCTGGGCGAGGCGCGAGATGAGCAGGATTGGCTCCCCGGCGGGCGTGCTCGCCACCGCCACCAGCGAGGCGAACGGGAAGCCGTCCTCGGTCAGGGTCGCCAGCGCCGCCTGGCCGGAGACGCGGATCAGCTCGCGCGCGGCCCTGACCGGATCGAAGACCTCGCTGCCCGGCGCCTTGGCGCGCCCCGCAAGGCCGGCCGGACCCGACCC
>CAYOET010000204.1:0-4128 GCA_964402985.1 uncultured Bauldia sp.
GGAAGGCCTGATGCTCGAGGCCGTTGGCGTGGGCGGGCACGCCCATGTCCTCGACCATGTGGAGGACGACCCCGAGATAGAAATACGCCTGTTCGCGGTTGCCGGCGCGGTAGGCCGCGAGGCTGTCTCCCCACCAGCCGCGGACGTCGTCGCTGCCCGCGTTGGTGCCGCGGTGCTGAGCGCGCTTGGCCTCGAGGTCGACCCCGTGGAGCGTGCCCTCGACGGGCAGCTCGTGCAGCTCCGTATTGGCGCCCGCGAGGAGCGCGACGCGATATTGGGTCAGCTCCGGATAAGCGCCGACGAACTGGTTGATCGCGTATTCGGTCAGGTAGCTGTGGGTAGCGTGGGTGGGGTTGAAGCGGCTCTGGCTGTCCCACGCCGACGCGCTCGGCGCAGCGAGGAGGAGGAGTCCGGCGAGGATCGATCTCTTCAGCACCGCCGCTCCCGCGAACCGACCCCGCGGCCGGGCGACCCGCTAGCGGAAGCGATAGGTAACGCGGCCCTTGTCGAGGTCGTAGGGCGTCATCTCGCACAGGACCTTGTCGCCAACCAGCACGCGGATGCGGTTCTTGCGCAGCTTGCCGGCGGTATGGGCAATGATCTCGTGGTCGTTTTCCAGCTTCACGCGAAAGGTCGCGTTGGGAAGCAGTTCGGTGACCACGCCCGGGAATTCGAGCAGTTCTTCCTTGGCCATTCTCTCTCCGTTAAACGACCCACCCCGGCCAAGGGCCGGCGGCGGATCGGATTTTGGTCGGGAACCTATATGAATGCGCGGCCGGTGTGAACCAAGGGCCGGACGAGAAAAAGCCCCGTCGCCGGAGCGACGGGGCCGAAGGTCAGATCCAACCGGCCAGGGAGGAAGCCGGTCTCAAATCAGGAAGGAAGCACGCATGAAGTCGCTCGTCAGTTCAGCGTCGGGGTCACCGACAGGTAGGGCAGCGCATAGATGCTGGCGGACGCGCCGGTCAGCACCACGAAAGCCACTACTCTCAACAGAAGCCCACGCATCTCAGTCACTCTCCAACTCGACTTCCACTTGGCTATCCAATTCCGTCCATATGGGGGCTGTTCCACGACCCCCGCGCGACACCGGCAAACCGTGACATTCTTGTCGCGGCCGGTGCCGTCAGCCGAGCCGGTGCGCGGTCACCTGCGAAGAAGGGTGACCGGCCACCGCGGGCAGGTAGGTGCAGCGCAGCACATTCCCGAAGTCTGGATTGTTCGGGGTGACGTTTTGCGGGCCGCCCCCACCCCCGCCCAGTGAACTCGGCGGGGAGCCGATATTGCCGTAGGTGCAGAAGATCGAGTCCGCGCTCCACGATTTGCCGCGGCCGCAGCTCGCGCGGCTGAGATTGATCTCGAGGCGCCCGCGACCGTTCCGGTTCCAGCTGAGGCCGCCATCGCATTCGAGGCCGTTGCCGGTCACCTCGTAGCGGTTGGCGTTGCCGAGGCAGAATGACAGCGAGTAGGGCCCGTCGAGGCTCTCGGCGATGCGGTAGCAATCGCCACCGCCATCGCCGCCGCCCGAAATGATGTTCTGCGCCGCGGCCGGGCCGAGCGGGGAAAGGACGAAGAGCCCAACGATAAAGGCGGCGGACTTGCGAAGACCGAGCATCGGGAAGCTCTCCTTTCTCCACGCGGCGTCGACAGGCCGGACCTTGGCTGCAGGCTTAAGGCGCGCCAGCTGAACCGCACATGAACGGCGGGACAACGCGTGACCTCGCATGTCGGTCTCACGCTTTCGGCATTTGCCGAGCCGCGGCAAAGCACTAGCATCGTGGGCCGGAGCGAACCGGCAACCCCGAGGAACGATGCGGCGCCGCAGCTTTCCGCTGATCAGTCTGTGCTTCGCTTCGTTGGGCGGGCCGGGTATGGCCCTTGCCCAGCCGGCGACCGAGGTCGATCTCGAGCTGGTGCTCGCGGTCGACGTTTCCCGCTCGATGGACTACGGCGAGGCGGTCACCCAGCGGCGGGGCTATATCGAGGCCTTCCGTCACGAGGAGGTGCTCGACGTGATCCGCTCCGGGCTCCTCGGCCGGATCGCGGTGACCTATGTCGAGTGGTCCGGCCCCGGCCTGCAGGCGGTGGTCGTGCCGTGGATGATGATCGACGGGCCCGAGACCGGCGCCCGCTTCGGCGACATCCTCGAAGACGCGCCGGTGTCGCGCTGGCAGGCGACGTCGATCTCCGACGCGCTCCTCTTCGCCGCCACGCTCTTCGAGGAGGCTGAGTTCACCGCTCCGCGCGAGGTCATCGACATCTCGGGCGACGGCCCCAACAATATGGGCCTCCCGGTCCTCCTCGCCCGCCAGATGGTGCTCGAGCGCGACATCGTCATCAACGGGCTGCCGATCATCATCAACGACGAGGACCCGTTCCGGGGCCTCGCCCGCGTCGGGCTCGACATCTACTACCAGGACTGTGTGGTCGGCGGCCTCGGCTCGTTCATCGTGGTGGTCGACGACGAGGAAAATTTCGCCGAGGCGATCCGCCGCAAGATGGTGCTCGAGATCGCCTCCGCGCCAATGGTGCCGGCGATCACGGCGCCAGCCCCGCTCCCCGTCGTCCGCGTGCAGGAGACGCCGCCGCGGATCGACTGCCTGATCGGCGAACGCGTCCGCGGCTTCTTCGGCCCGTAACCCTCGCCGCCCCGCCATTCCTTGAACCTCCCCCTTGAGGGGAGGTCCAAACCGCGTAGCGGTTTGGGGTGGGGGTGAGACCGCAACCTATTGGTTGGCGAAAGGGCAACCGCCTATTACCCCCACCCGAAGCCGTTCGGCCGGCCTCACGCCTCCGCCCCCCCTGAAGGGGGAGGTTCAGAGTGGAGCGGCGTACCTAGAACGGGTTCCAGGTCGGCTGCGTCGTGAACTTGAGGTAGCCGAGATTGACCCCCAGCCGGGCGCCGACGCCCGACACGATCGGCACCAGCACCACGTCGCCGTCGGTGAGCACGGTCATGCCGACGCCGCCCACGAGATAGGCCGAACCGTTGACCCCGCCGAAGCGCTTGAAGATCGATTGCACGCTGGGAAGGTTGTAGACGAGCATCATCGTGCGCGAGCCGTCGGCGCCGAAATCGGCGCCCACCGACGGCCCCTGCCAGTAGATCCCGTACTGGCCGGCGTTCCGCGTGTAGAGGACGCCCTCGCCGTACCTGAGGCCGGCGATGAAAGCCCCGCTCGCCTCCTGGCCGAGGATGTAGCCGTTGGGGAGGCCGTAGCGCGAGAAGGCGCGCTCGACCACGCTCGCCAGCCCCTCCGACACCGAGCCGAAGAAATTGTGACCGGTCTGGACGATCTCGTCGAACGTGAAGGTGTCGTTGGGGTTGCCCTGCGCCGCGGCCTGCCCGGCAGGGGCCAGGGCGAGGAGGGCGGCGAAGACGGGAAGCAAGAGTCGCCCGAGCAGGCGCGTCATGGGAGGTCTCCTTGTTGAATGCCGCTACGGGCGCTCGCCCGCGTAGGGCTTACGGTCCCGATCGGCTTCGATATCCAACCGCCGCACGCCCCCTCACGCGCGGCGGTCGCGAATCATGCCGCCAGACTGTAAATGAAAAATCGGCGGGACAGCGGCAAAGGCCGCGCTCGCCGGGCAGTCTGGAGCGATTCCGACCGGGCCGGCTGGCCTTGGTCCCACCCGGAGGTGTACCCACGATGGAACTGGCGACGACGATTCGAAAAGAGGAAGCCGTGAACGACCGCGTCGACCTGGAAGCACTCGACCTTGCCGCGCTCCTCTGCAGCCGTGTCTGCCACGACATCATCTCGCCGGTGGGCGCGATCACCAACGGGCTCGAAGTCCTCGACGAGGAGAACGACGAGCAGATGAAGGAGTTCGCCTTCGATCTCATCCGCAAGAGCGCGCGCCAGGCCTCGGTGAAGCTGCAGTTCGCGCGCCTCGCCTTCGGCGCCGCCGGCTCGGCCGGCGCCGAGATCGACCTCTCGGACGCCGAGAAGGTCGCGCGCGGCTTCATGGAGAACGAGAAGGCTGCCCTCGAATGGGAAGCGCCGCGGGCGCTGATGGCCAAGAACCGGGTCAAGCTTCTCCTCAACCTCCTCGTCCTCGGCCTCGCCGCCGTACCGCGCGGCGGCACCGTCAAGATCAAGGTCGAGGGCGAGATCGCCGCGCCGA
>CAYOET010000205.1:0-21774 GCA_964402985.1 uncultured Bauldia sp.
CCCATGTGCCGGCCCTCCGCTTCGATCAGGTCGGCAGCCGGCCGTCGGGCGTCATCTTGTCGACGGCCGTCGGCAGGACCGAGCTGAGGCGGGCGAGAAGCTCCTCGCGGGACAGGCCGGTGCGCGAAACGAGTTCGGCGACCGTGTCGGCGCCGAGCGCGTCCTCGAGGTCGGTGGTGCCGATCGACTGATTGGGGCCAGTCTCCACCCACGAACGCGCCTCGCGGTCGTGCCCGGTTCCGGTGAAGCGCTCGAAAAGATCCTGCAGCCCACCCTTCAGGCCATCGGCATTGGCACCCCCGAACAGACCGCCGAGGCCGCCGAGGGCATTCCCGAGCGGGCTGTTGTCCGGGACTCCCGGAACGCTCAGGCGACGGGTGCCGTCGGGATTGGTGTCGCCGCCCGGCCGGTTGAGCTGGCCGAGGAAGTCGCCGATCCGGTCGCGGTTCTGGTAGCCGGCGACGGCGAGGAGCCCGAGAAGGGCAAGCATGCGCGATGAAGCCAAAATGGAGGTCCTCCGGTTTGTCCATCAACCGCGCCGAGCGACTCTCGTTCCGTGGCTTCGCCGCGATGTTCACCAGGATGGAAATTCAGGTCGGCCGACCCACGAAGCGCCTCGCTCTCCGCATTGAGTCGAGCTATTAGTAGGAAACCCGCGGGGCCGGCTCGGCCATTGCCTGTTTTGTGAGCAGAACCAGGCACTAGCGGGTTACGGGGGCAGATTCCATGGGGCGGCGCGTCGATCGCGGGCCGGGACCTCTGAGCCGTCTAGTCGGCGCAACGCTGGTTGCGGCGTCGATGATGGTGGCGTGCGGCCCGGCGCGGGCCCAAGAGACGCTTACGGCGCGGCTTGGGCCCCAGCAGACGATCCGTGACCTTGCCGAGGAATATCTCGGCGACCCCAATTTGTGGCCGGAGATCCTTTCCGCCAGCAGTTTGGCGTCGATCACCGAGGTCTCAGCGGGGATCGAGCTACGCATCCCGGTCAACGAGATCTCCTCCGCCAACCAGGCGCTCGCCGACTCGCTGACCCAGATTCAGCTCGCCAATCTGGCCGGCGCGCAGATTTTCGCTCCGGCGCAGATCACGCGCGCCATCGACCTCTACGACCGGGCGCGCGCCGAACGGCTGCGGCGCGAATGGCTGCGGACCCGGACGCTCGCGCTCGAGTCGCGGGCCGAGGCGACGAGCGCGCTTTCGATCTCGGAAGAGTTCCGCGGCCGTCCGGCGGAGGCGCTCCTCAGCGATCGTCAGGGCTTCGTGGAGGGACAGCGTCCCGAGGATCTGGGGTGGCGCAACCTTGGGCTCGCGTCGGTTCTGATCGAGCAGGAGCGGGTCCGTACGCTGTCCGACTCGACCGCGCAAATCACCTTCCGCGACGCCAGCCGCCTCCGCCTCAACGCCAACGCCACCGCGGTCATCCAGGTGATGCGCGCCGACCCGCTGAGCCGCGAGGAGGCGGCCAAGGTCAGCCTGATCGAGGGCGATTTCTACGTGCTGATGAGCGCCGACAGCGCGCGCCGCAGCTTCGACGTCGAGATCCCCGAGGTAAGCGCCACCGTGCAGTCGGGCGACTTCTGGGTCCAGGCCGATGCGAGCGGCGCGCGCTTCACCAACTACGACACCAGCGTCGTCGAGATCTCGACCGCCACGCAGACGCTGACCCTGGGTCAGAACGAGGGCGCGGTGGTGCCGACCGGTGGGGCGTCCGAGGGGGCGGTGGACCTACTCACCCCGTCCGAGCTGATCTCGCCGCCGGACGGGGCGGTGATCTACTCGCCTGCCGCGCAGCTCACCTGGGCAACGCGCGAGGGCGCCGCAGGCTTCTGGCTCGAGATCGCCACCGACCCGCAGTTCGATCGCATGGTGGCGAGCCGGTTCGGCCTCGACCAGCCGGGGTTCGACACCGACCCGCTCGAGCCCGGCGTCTATTACTGGCGCGTCTCCGACCTCGACCAGTTTGGCCTGCCTGGCCAGCGCAGCGAGATCCGCAGCTTCGAGCGCGCCAACGACACGACGCCGCCCTACCTGACAATCGACGGCGCGCCGGCCGGCACGATCGTCCGCGAGGCGGCGCTGACCGTCACAGGGCTGAGCGAGCCGGGCGTGACGCTAACGCTCAACGACGCTCCGGTCGTAGTCGCGGCCGACGGCGCCTACTCGGCCATCGTCACGCTCACCGAGGGCGAGAGCGTCCTTCGCGCCGTCGCGACCGACCTCGCCGGCAATGTCACCACCAAGGAGCGCTCGATCACGCTGATGAGCGACCGGCAATCGCTGGTCGCCTTCGACGCGGCGATCCCGACAAGCGCGCCCGGCCATTTCCTGACCATCGAGTCGGTCCTGTCGCTCTCCGGCACGACCACCCCGCTCTCGGGTGTCGAAATCCGCGATCCGAGCGGCGCGGTGCGCTCGTCCGCGGTCAGCGACGGCAACGGCCTCTTCCACGTCAACGTCCCGCTCCTCGCCCCCGAGGAGTCATTCGAAATCGCAATCATCGCGCCCTCGGGCTTCGTTTCGACCGAGCCGTTCGCGGCGAGCATCGACAGCGAGGCGCCGGCGGTGACGCTGGCGACGCCCCTGCCCCGCCTCACCGCGGCGACCGAGCTCCTCTTCGCCGGCTCGACCGAGGCCGACGCGTTCCTGACCCTCAACGGCGAGCTCGTCGAGCTTCGCGACGGCGCGTTCTCGGTCGCGATCCCGCTCAAGCCCGGCCCGAACGCGCTCGAGCTGATCTCGGCCGACGCGGTCGGCAATATCCGCGTCGATACCTGGACCGTGGCGCTCGACCAGGATGCGCCCGAGCTGGTCACCGCCAATCTCGAACGCGAGCCCGAGGGCGACCGCGTACGGCTCTATATCGACGTCGCGGCGGCCGACAATTCCGGCCTAGCGGCGGCGGCACCCTTCACCCTCGCGACCGCCTCGGGCCCGACAAGTGGCTATCTCCGCTTCAACCGCGCCACCAACACTTATTCGGGAAGCGTGTCGGTCGCGTCGAGCGATGCGGCAGCCGCCCGCCTGACCAGCATCGAACTCCGCGACGACGCCGGCAATACCAGAACCTTCGACCTCAACTGATCGAAAGCGACCATGCGGCCAATCCTGACTCGCCTGATCCCGCTCCTTGTCGCCGCCGCCGGCGCTGCGACGCCCGCGCTCGCGCAGGATCGACCGCTCCTCATCACTTACGGCTCGGTCGCCTCGGCCGGTGAAGGCGACCCCGATCATGGCCAGGCGATCTATGTCAGCCTGCCCGCGAGCGCGACGGGCACGCATTATCTCCGCATCTTCGACGCCGACGTCTCGCTCAATTTCGACCAGCTCAACGGCACCGCGAACGCGGCGACGACGTTCCGCCTGTTCGGCGGAGCGGGCGCCTATGCCGCCGAGTTCGCGGCCCCGCGCGCACTCACCATCGAGGAGCGGACGTTCGGACAACTCCTCACCGAGCGCGAGTTCCGCCAGGAGATCGACCTCGACGGCCAGTGGGTGACGCTCGCCGAGGTCCGGCCCGAGGACGGCGACCTTGTCGGCGAGCGGCGTATCTTCCGGCTCCTCGCCCTCGGCACGGCCGGTGACGACGGCAACGTTTTCGCCCTTGCGCTGACCGCCGAGGCGGCCGCAACTGCCTCCGCCGCTGGAGTCGAGTTCTTCAGCTTCTCGCCGACGGTGCGTATTCCCGACCGCCAGACGGTGACCGAGCTCCGCTTCGCGATTCCCGCGGACGCGGCGCAGCTCACCGGCGCGACCTTCGACGGCGCGAGCGGCACCTTCTTCTTCGAGACGCCGTTCGCCTCGGCGCCGTTCCGGGCCTCCGGCCAGGGCAATTGGCGCGCCGTCGACCTCCCCGTAGCCGCAGATCAGCGCGGCGGGTTGGGCGCCTTCACGTTCGCCGGCGGCGCCGAGCGGCCCAACGACGTCACGCTCTACGTCACCGACGGCGCTGCGAAGCTGCTGCCGATCACGCTGCCGCCCAGCGATTTGCGGCCCAACCGCCGTCCGGTCGCGGTCGCCAGCGCGGGCTATGGCGCGGCGTGCACCGCGGCGACCTTCGTCGCCACGGCGTCCACCGATGCCGACGGCGACGGCCTCTCCTACCGCTGGATATTTTCGGACGGAGCTACCGCCGAAGGCCCGACCGCGGAGCATGATTTCGGCCGCGAGGGGCACTTCACCGCGCGGCTCGAGGTGCTCGACGATTCCGGGCATCTCGGCGCGGGCGCCTTCACGACGGTGGAGACGCTGGTCAAGAACCCGCCCGTGCCGAATACCGTGGTCCGCCCGCTCGTCGCGTTCGGCGAGCCGGTGCTCTTCAACGGCACCGGATCGACCGCCGGCGAGTTCGCGATCGCGCGCCATTTGTGGGTGTTCCCCAACGGCACGACCTCGTCCGACCCGATCGCGAGCTACCGCTTCCCCGCGCCTGGCACCTTCACAATCCGCCATGTGGTGCGCGACGATTCCGGCCATCGCTGCGACCTCGCCACGGAGAACGTGACGGTGGCGGTCAACGGCCAGCCGGTCGCCGTCGCGGGCGAGGACCGCCGCATCGCGATCGGCGAGGTGACCACGCTCGACGGCAGCCAGAGCTCCGACCGCGAGGGACCGCTTACGAGCTTCAGCTGGACGTTCGGGGACCGCACCGGAGCCGCCGACGCGGTCGCCACCCACGCCTATGACGACCCCGGCACCTATGTCGCGGTTCTCGGCGTGAACGATCTGAGCGGGGTCGGCAACGCGACCGCGTTCGACCGCGTCACCATCATCGTCAACGACCCACCGGTCGCGGAAGCGGGCGGCGACCAGTCGCTCGCCGTCGGCCAGGTCGCCAGCCTCGTTGCCTTCGGTTCGCGCGACCGGGACGGCACGATCACCCGCTACGACTGGGACTTTGGCGACGGCTCGCGCGGCGAAGGGGCGACGCCCGAGCACGCCTTCGCGGCGCCCGGCCTCTACACCGTCCGCCTCACCGTCACCGACGATTCCGGGACGAGCACCGCGGCGACCTCGGACGAATTGACCGTGCGCGTCAACGCGCCGCCGGTCGCGGTCGCCGGCGCCGATCGCGCGCTCGCGGTGGGCGAGGCGGTCGAGTTCGACGGCTCGGCGAGCCGCGACGAGGATGGGGCGATCCGCCTCTATCGCTGGGAGTTCGGCGACGGGACCGGCACGGTACGCTATCTCTCCACGGCGACGGTGACGCATGTCTACCGGGCACCCGGCACCTACACCGTCCGCCTCGACGTCACGGACGATTCCGGCCTCGCCAATTCGGCCGCGAGCGATACGCTCACCGTCGTCGTCAACGACGCGCCGGTCGCCGACGCCGGCGCCAACCGCAGCGCCGCGATCGACGAAGTGATCGCCTTCTCCGCCGACGCTTCGGTCGATCGCGACGGCACGCTCATCGACTATGCCTGGGATTTCGGTGACGGCGCGACCGGCAGCGGGGTCGGCGCCAGCCACGCCTATTCGGCAGCCGGCCTCTACACCGTGCGCCTGACGATCAGCGACGACTCCAAGACGCGGAGCGCCACCGCCAGCGACGAGATCCTGGTGCGGGTCAATGACCGCCCCGTCGCCGATGCGGGACGCCGGCAGCACGTTGCGATCGGCGAGGAGACGTTCTTCGACGGCGGTGCCAGCACCGACCGCGACGGCTTCCTTACCGCCTATGTCTGGGATTTCGGCGACGGCGAGACCAGCGCGGCTTCGCGCGACCGCCGCGCCAGCCACGCCTATGCCGCGCCCGGAACCTACACGGTGCGCCTCACCGTCACCGACAACTCCGGGGTCGGCAATGCGAGCGCGAGCGACACGCTCGAGATCACCGTCAACGACCCGCCGATCGCCGACGCGGGCGCTGACCGCGCCGCCGCCATCGCGCAGCGCGTCTCGTTCACCGGCCTCGCCTCGCGCGACCCTGACGGCGCCCTCACCCGCTATGTATGGGACTTCGGCGACGGTGCGACCGAGACAGGCAGTACCGTCTCGCACGCTTATGCGCGCTCGGGCACTTACACGGTGCGCCTTACCATCACCGACAATTCGACCACCAGCACCGCCTTTGCGTTCGATGAACTGTCGATCCGCGTCAACGAGCCGCCGGTGCCGTCGGCCGGCGCCGACCAGCTGGTCACCGCCAGCCTCGTCGCCTTCGACGCCGGCGCTTCGGTCGACCCGGACGGGGGGACGCTCAGCTATCTGTGGGACTTCGGCGACGGCCAGACCGGCGAAGGCGCCACGCCCAGCCATGTCTACGCGGCGACCGGCACCTACGATGTCGGCCTCACGGTCACCGACGATTCCGGCACCCGCAACGCCGCCACCACCGACCGGATGATTGTCGTCGTCAACGCCGCGCCGATCGCCGACGCGGGCGGGGACCTCATCGGGGCGCCCGGCGAGCGGCTCGCCTTCGAGGCCTCGCGGTCGATCGACCCGGACGGCGCGATCGTCGCCTATGACTGGGACTTCCGCGACGGCGCGACCGCGCGCGGCGAGCGCGTCGAGCACGCCTTCACCGCGCCCGGCGTCTACAATGTCCGCCTCCGCGTCGCCGACGACACCTTCCATCTCAAGGCGGTCGACTACGCCGTCGCGCGCGTCACCATCAACGACCCGCCGATCCCCATCGCCGTCGGGCCGGCCCGCGCCGCACCGGGGGACGTGGTGCGCTTCGACGGCCGATCGTCCTTCGACCGCGACGGCACGATCGCCACCTATCGCTGGGACTTTTCGGACGCCGAGCGCCCCGCCACCGGCGGTGCGATCGAGCGCGCCTTTGCCGATCCGGGCGTCTACTCCGTCCAGCTCACAGTCGCCGACGACAGCGGCGCGTCCAACGCCTCGGTCAAAACCGAGATCGCCATCGCCATCAACCACGCGCCGGTCGCGGACGCCGGGCCGGATATCGCCACCGGCTCGCTCACCGTGGCGTTCACCGCCGCGGCTTCGGTCGACGCCGACGGCGACGCCCTCACCTATGAGTGGGATTTCGGCGACGGCGGCGCGGGCAGCGGCGCTTTGGTCAGCCACACCTACGCGGTGGGCGGTACGTATCCGGTGATCCTCACCGTCGACGACGGCAGCGGCCTTGCCAACGCAAGCAGCCGCGACGCGATCTCGGTCCTCGTCAACCAGACGCCGCTCGCCGTCGCGGGCGAAAGCCGGCGCGTGTGCACCGGCGACATCGTCCTCTTCGACGCCTCGTCCTCGGTCGATCCGGAGGGCGGCGTTCTTCGCTTCGGCTGGGATTTCGGCGACGGCACCAGCTCCGAGATCGTCAACCCGTCCAAGACCTACAACGAAGCCGGCGCCTATCCGGTGACGCTCACGGTGCGCGACGATTCCGGCCAGGCGAACGACACCGCCGTCGACCGGGTCGCGGTCCGCATCGACCAGGGCCCCCTCGCCGACGCCGGGCCCGATCTCCGCGCCTATGCCGATGAGACAGTGGTGTTCGACGGGGCGAAGTCGTTCGACACCGACGGCTTCGTCAACGGCTATACTTGGGATTTCGGCGACGGTTCGAGCGGCGCCGGGCAGCAGGCGGCGCACAGCTTCGAACGTCCCGGTACCTACACGGTGACCCTGACCATCACCGGCGACGAGATCGGCTTCTGCGACCCGGTCTCGGTCGACACCGCGACGGTCGAGATCCTCGAGGGTCCGGTCGCCACGATCGCCGCGGTGCACGCCGCCCCGGTGGGCGAGGCGGTGCGCTTCGACGGGTCGGGATCGACGACCACGCAGGGCCGCATCACCGACTGGCGGTGGGAGTTCGGCGACGGGATCAGCGCCTCGGGCGAGACCGTCGAGCATGGCTACGACCGCGCCGGCGTCTACAACGTGACCCTCACCCTCGCCATCGACGCTCCGCTCCTTTCGACGCGGCCGGTCCTCGCGCGCAGCACGGTCACGATCAACGCCTCACCGACCGCCGATGCCGGCGCGGACCGGCTCATTGCCGCCGGCGAGGAAGTCGCGTTCGACGGCATGGGCTCGTCCGACCCGGACGGCGGCATCGTCGCCTACGCCTGGGATTTCGGCGACGGCGCTACCGGCACCGGGATGAACGCGCGTCACCGCTACGACGAGCCGGGCACCTACACCGCGCGGCTCACCGTCACGGACGATTCCGGCCTCCCCAACGAGAGCGCGGCGGACGAGGCGATCGTCGTCGTCAATGCCCCGCCGCTCCTCGCGATCGATGGGCCGTCGGTGGGCTGCGTCGGCGCCCCCTATCCATGGAGCGCGGCGGCCTCGACCGACGCCAACGGCCCGATCGCGTCCTTCGCGTGGAGTTTCGGCGACGGCAATGCCGCCAGCGGCGCCAGCGCGACCAACACATTCGACCGCACCGGCCATTTCGAGGTCGCGCTGCGCGGCGACGACGGGCTCGGCCTCGCCAACAGCCAGTCGACGCTGACGACGCGCATCCACATCAACCGACCGCCCCTCGCCGCGGCGGGGTCGGATCAGCTGGTCTGCGCGGCCGACAGCGTGGCCTTCGATGGCGGCCTCAGCCGGGACGCCGACGGGACGCTGACCTCGTATGCCTGGGATTTCGGCGACGGCCAGAGCGGGACGGGCGCCACGCCCAGTCATGCGTTCAGCGCGCCGGGCACCTACGACGTCCGGCTCACCGTCACCGATGACGCGGGCTCGCCGTGCAGCACCGCGACCGACAGCCTGACCGTGATGGTCAACGCGCCGCCGGTTCCCGCCATCGACCTCCCGGCCGAGCTGTGGACGGGCGGGGCCAATGACGCGGCGATCCTCGACGCCTCGCGCTCGGCCGATCCTGACGGCCAGGCGCTCAGCTTCGACTGGCGAGTCGGCACACGTGACGTCCTCGTCGGCGAGCGCGTCCGCTACGGCTTCACCCGCGCCGGCGACGTGCCGGTAGAGCTCACCGTCTCGGATGGCACCGGCCTTGTCTGCGGCACCGCCAGCGTGACGGCGACCGCGCCGGTCCTGTCGCGCTTCGCCGGCCAGTAGGAGACCGAGGAATGCGGATCAATCTCCGCACCAAGCTCCTCGGCTTTTCGATCCTGATCGCGATCATCCCGCTCGTCGCCGCGGGCCAGTCGCTGATCCGCATCGCCGGCGACGAGTTGCGGAGTTCGGCCAACGACGAGCTCCTCAACGCCGTCGACCAGGTCACCGGCGAGATCAACAACCTCGTCGAGAATGCCTGGGTGACCCCGCTCCGCGTGATCCGCAACGCGGTCGACGATCCGACTCTTGGGATCGCCGAGAAGCGGACGTTCTTGCTCAACGGCACGCTCAACCTGCCGGATGTCGTCGCGCTGCAGGTCTCGATCGAAGGCAGCAGCGTTCCGATCCTTCTCCCCAAGGACGATTTCCGCGAGCGCCTCCAGGCCGCCGGCCTCGATGCCGCCGCCATCCTGCGCACGCCGGGCGACCCGTTCCCCTACGCCGTCGCGGGCGTCGAGGGCGAGATCGAGCGCGTCGACTACATTCCGGAGACCGGCGATTGGCTGGGCACCATCGTCCTGCGCCTGAACAACCCGGTGGTCGGGAATGCCCGGGCAGTGTTCTCCGCCCGCGTCGACATGAGCCGCATCAGAGCGGCGGTGCAGGAGATGAACTTCAGCAAGAAGGGAGGCCGGGTCCTCATCACCGACGCCGCCGGGCGCGAGGTACTGACATCCGATCCGGCCGACCTCTCCGCCTATCCAGTCGTGGCGGCCGCGCTCCAGCAGCTCGCGGCGGGATCGCACGCGACGAGCGTGGAACCCCATCCGCGCCCCGACGGCACGCCCACGCTTGCCGCGTTCGGCTTCCCGCGGGCGGTGGATTGGGCGGTCGTCGCCGATCAGGAGGAAGCCGACGCGTATTTCGCGCTCGGCGTGATGGTGCGCAACCTCATCATCTGGCTTTCTGCTGGCCTCGGTGTTGCTGCGGTCGGCGCGCTCTTCTTCTCGCTCGGCATCAGCCGCCCGATCCTCCGCATCGGCGCCACCGTCGTCGAGGTCACCAAGGGCAATTTCCGCACCCGCGTGAAGGGCGTGCGCAGTCACGACGAGATCGGCACGCTGGCGACCCAGATCAACGAGATGATCAACCAGCTCAACGAGCGGCTGCACCTCCTCAAGTTCGTCTCGCGCGGCACCGCGGACGCGGTGAAGCTCTCGGGCGACGAGGGGGTCAAGCTCGGCGGGGAAAGCCGCGACGCGGCGATCCTCTTCGCCGACATCCGCGGTTACACCGCCTTCGCCGAGAACCGCTCGCCCGAGGTGGTGGTCAACGTCATCAATCTCTATTTCGACCAGCTCGCGGATCTGGTGACTAAGAACCGCGGCGACATCGACAAATATGTCGGCGACCAGATCATGGCGGTGTTCTGGGGACCGACCAAGGCCGAGGACGCCGTGCGCTGCGCCCTCGACATCCAGGACGTGATGATCCGCCTCAACCAGGAGCACCCCGACTACCGCCTCGACATCGGCATCGGCATCGACGCCGGTTCGGTGGTGCGCGGCGCGATGGGCAGCCACGAGCGCATGGATTACACGGTGGTCGGCGACCACGTGAACCTTGCCGCGCGGCTCTGCGGCTACGCCGCCCCGCGCCAGACGCTGGTTTCCAAGCACGTGCCGCCGGCCGTCGGCGAGGTCGCCGACCTCGCCTTCATCCCGCTTGAGCCGATCCTGGTGAAGGGCAAGACCGGCGCCCTGCCGGTGTTCGACGCGCGCCGCGCAAGCGTGACGGTGGGCGCTTAGCCCGGGTCTACTTCCCGTCGTCGGACCAGTGCGGCGGGTCGGCCGCAAGCTTGAGCACGCCGTAGAGCCGTCCGACCTCGGCGAGACCGAGATGTGTTCCGTCGCGCGGCCGGCCGTGGAGCGTGTGACGCTGCCTGTTGGGGCCCCTGATCTTCAACCGCCAGCGCCAGGAGATCGTCATGTCGATCGCGCGCCCCTGGCAGTGCCGGCTGTCGAGCTCGGCGACGCGGACGAGGCTGTAGGTGTTGACCATCGCGCGAGCGGCGAGAACCGACTGCTCAGGCGTCGGATGGCGCCACTCGATCTGTACGCCCGGCATCGCCGGCACGTCCTCGGGCAGGAACCCCTCTTCGCTGATCCGCCACGCCCAGTGCATGAGATAAGCGCGCTCGGGCGGACGCAACGTCGCGCTGATCTTCACGCGCGCGCCGGCTGCCTGAAGCGCACCGACGAACGCCGCGACCCGTTCCCGAAACGGCGAGGCGAGATCCTCGATCTGCCGGCTGGTCGGAAAGCGCGTCGTCCACGCTTTGCCCGACAAGAGCGGTCGGGCCGACCCGTCGGTCGGGGCGTTGGCGAGCCATGCTCTGCGGTCGGGGACGGTCTTGTCGGCGGCGGGCTTGGCGAAACGCATGGGATTTGATCTAAACTATCACTGCGGCAAGCGTTGCGTAGGGTCCAGTTGCGCGAGCATCTTGGGAGTGCCGCCTCGATCCTCTTCGGCCAGGCCCCGCTCAGGCGGATCGCCGGCGGGGTGATCAACCTTTTCGTCTATGTGTCGCACCCGCGTGCTCTCCGCCATTTCCGGGCAGAGATCGGGCGTTCGCCGAACGTCGCTTTCCCCAAGACTTACAATGAGAAGATGTTTTGGCGGCGTATTTTCGACCGCAACCCGGCCTTCGTCGTTTTCTCCGACAAGCTGGCTGCCAAGGCGCTCTTCGCCCACCTGCCGGGCATCGTGATACCCGAGACGCTGTGGGCCGGCGAGGACGCCGAGGTCTTCCCCGACGAGTTGCGGCGCGGCGATGTGGTGGCGAAGATGACCGCCGGAGCCGGGCGGAACTGGTTCTTCGCCGAACGAGGGTTTGACGGCAATACGTTCCGCTCGACCTTTCGGCGCTGGCTGAGGCGCAGACCGTCCCGCTCGCTTGGCGAGTGGGCCTATGGCGAAGTACGGCCCGCGCTTTTTGCCGAGCGGCTCGTCAAACCGCGCGATGAGCCTCTCGAAGAACTCAAGGTACATGTCTTCGGCGGCGATGTTTTCTACACCGTGGTCTATGTCGGTGAGAAACGGCCCGGCACACGGTCGGCGATCTTCGACCCCGCCGGCCGGCGACTGTCAGTCACCACTTCGCTGGTCGAGCGCAATCCCGGCAGCGCCCTCCCCGCCGACTACCGCCTCCCGCCCGGCTACGCACTGGCGATGGAGGCGGCGCGCACGGTGGCGGAAGGCACGGACTATATGCGGGTCGATTTCATGTGCGCCGACGGCGAGGTCTTCGCCGGCGAGGTCACGGTCTATCCGACGGCCGGGTTGATGACCAACTCCGACCCCGCCGTGATGGCCGAGATGGGGGCGCGCTGGGACCTTCGCCGCTCATGGTTCGCGGCGACCGAGCAGCGCGGTTGGCGCAAAGTCTACCGACGCGTCCTCCTCGCGGAGCTCGATGCGCGCGCGGACCAGCGTGCCCTGGCAAAGGGACCGACAGCCGTCGCCGAAGCGTCACACCACGTCCCTACCGATCGCGCGCGCGGCGCCGCCGCAACGCCGTAGCCAGAAGACGGGGGCGCGATTGAGCAGAACGATCAACATCGACCGCCAATCGTCGCCGAACTTCAGCGAGCGTGTGAACGGCGGGCCGATCGACATTCTCCTCTTCCACTATACCGGGATGCAGTCGTCGGAGGCAGCGCTCGATTGGCTGTGCGACCCGCGCTCCGAGGTTTCCAGTCACTATTTCGTTTTCGAGGATGGCCGCGTGGTCCAGTTGGTGGACGAGGAACACCGCGCCTGGCACGCAGGAGTCTCGTCATGGGCCGGCGAGCGGAACATCAACTCGCGCTCGATCGGCATTGAGATCGCCAATCGCGGCCATGCGCTCGGTTATCCGCCGTTCCCCGAGGAGCAGATCGAGGCGGTCATTGCCCTCAGCCTCGACGTCCTCGCCCGTCGCGCGATCCCGCCGGAAAGGGTTCTCGCCCATTCGGACGTCGCGCCGCTGCGCAAGGCCGATCCCGGCGAGTGCTTCCCGTGGCGCCGGCTCCATCAGGAGGGAATCGGACACTATGTCCACCCCGAGCCGCCCGGCGCAGGACCGGTCTTCGGTCCCGGCGACTCCGGGCCAATGGTGGCCACGCTGCGCCGACGCCTTCGGGAGTACGGCTACGCTCTGGCCGACGGGGACGGTTTCGATGCCGAGGTAGAGGCGGTGGTGACTGCATTCCAGCGCCATTTCCGGCCGGCCCTGGTCGACGGTGTCGCCGACCGCTCGACCCGCGTCACCCTCGACCGGCTGTCCGCCGGTCTTGCCGCGCGTCGAAGCGACCGTTTCGCGGCGCTGGCGGCTCGCTTCGAGACACTCGAGCTTCCCGATCTCGGTGGCGGACGCCGTGACGGCGTGCCGGTGGCGGTTCCCTCGGAAGGCAGTGAGAGGCCCGGGGCTGAAGAGCGGCAGCCGCCCCGCAACTAGCCCTGAGGCGGCGCAGCGCTTTCTGGGAAGTCGTCCGTTGCGGCGCTACCGCGCCTTCAGCTGGCGCTTGGCGAAGGCCTCGAAGCGCTGAAAATCCTTGAGCGAGAGGCGGACCACGCGGGCGGTGAGCGGCGGGTCGTCCTTTCCGACTCTCAGCTCGGCAATAACGTTGCCCTGGCTGTCGAGAGCCACGGCCTTTCCGGTCTTCAGTTCCTCGCCGAGTTCAACTCGTAGTGCAGCTGCTGAACGTGTCATCTCAACTCCCTAAGCCCGACGAGAGATAACAATTTCTCGGCGGCAGTCGATCCACCAAGGATGCTTTTGGTGGCGCATGATGCACAAAGGTCACGTATCGGAGATGACAGTCGGGAGGAGCCCCCTCAGCTAGAGGTGTGGACAGGTCGCGGCGGTTGACATCGTGGCCGCCGGATCGAGTTCGAGCCGCCGCGAGACTATGCCGAGTTCAGGAACAACGCTCGGTTGACGTCGTCGTCGCGCTCGCATTTCGCGGACACTTCTGTGCGATGAGGAGGGCGAGCCAAGGCTCGCCCTCCCCCCGTGGACGTCAGCTCCGGCGCGGCTGGTTGCCCGGCCCATGGTCGCCGCCCTGGCCCGGGGCAAAGCCCGGCGCTGGACCGCGGCCACCATCGCCAGACCCGGGCTGGCCGGGAGCTCCGAAGCCGGGACCGCGGTCGCCGTGATTGCCCTGCCCGCCGTGACCGCCGCCGCTAGCGTCGCGGTCGGCGCCGTCGATGGCGCCGTCGCCGTTGTGATCGGCGCGGGCGACGAGGTTCGCCGACGAGCGGCCAAACTCCTCGGCGGTGACGATCCCGTCGCCGTCATTGTCGTAGCGCTGGAAGTCGTCGACCATGCGCTCGCGAACCGCGTCGAGCCACAGCGCCTGGTACTCGGCGAGCGAGAGGCCCGGCGTGCCGTCGGTGTCGAACTCGGCGAGACGGGCGGCGCGCGCGGCGTCGACCTCCTCCTGGGTGAGGCTTCCGTCACCGTTGGTATCATAGGCGGCGAGCGGGCCGACAAGCGCGGCCGGCGCCGACGCAGGTGCGGCCGCGGCGGGTGGAGCGGCGGGCGTCTCCTGGGCGTAGACCGGCAGCACGATGCCGAGCGCCACGCCCGACAGAAGCACCGTCGCGGACAAGATCTTGGTGGTTGCTTTCAATTTCGTCTCCTTGCGGGTGATTGCCCCGTGGGGAGAAGATCGCCGGCTCTTGTCACCCAAGATTGCCGCGATCGGCCGAGTTCGTATGAGGGCGCGCCGGCTCGCGGCCCTGGCACAGATCGTTACATCTTTATTCGTCATGGGCCGACGACCGGCATTCAGCCGTAGCTTGGCCTCGAAGGTTGATGGCCACCGTAAAGTTGGGGGCGGCTTCTTCAGTCGATGGTAAGCCCGCTCGTCCATCTTGTGCCGTCATGGACTGGTCCGCCAAGTCGCTCGCGCGTCAGGCTCGCCCCCGCATCGGCAGCGAGAACGACCTCCGCGTCTTCGTCACCCGCATCGTGCTCATCGCGGTGGCCGCCGCGCTTGCCGTTGACGCCGTGCAGCAGCTCGTCTTCTTCACCAGCTGGTCGGCGCTGGCCCGATCATGGACCATCACCGTCGTCGCGGCGGGTACCATCGCGGCGCCGATCGCCTACATTCTCGGCCGTGCCCAGCTCGAGCTCAACCAGACCCGCCAAGCGCTCGAGGAACTCACCCGCCTCGATCCGCTGACGGGGCTCGCGAACCGCCGTTGGCTCCTCGAGGAAAGCGAGAGCGCGGCCAAGACGGCGATGGTTCTCGTCCTCGCGGACATCGACCAGTTCAAGCGCGTCAACGACCTCCGCGGGCACCGGGTGGGGGATGCCGTGGTGCGCCATGTCGGGATGCTGATGAAGAACGAACTCGGCGGCCTCGGCATGGTCGGCCGTTTCGGCGGCGACGAGTTCGCCCTGATCGCCGCCGATCCCGACCCCAGTGAGCTGGTCGCACGATTGGCATCCTTCCGGGATCTCCTGGCCCGTTCGCCGCTCGTCGTCGATGGCGCCGCGGTCCAGGTAACGATCTCCGCCGGGGTCGCCCTCCGCAATCGCGGGGAGACCTTCAATCAGCTCTACTCGGAGGCCGACGAGGCGCTCTATGCCGCCAAGGCGGCCGGCCGGAACCGCATCTGCCTGTCGGCGGAGTTCGCTGCGCGGACCGGCGCGCCCTCGACGTTCGTCGACGGCCGACCGCTGAGCGTCGCGTAGGCCCCGCCCCTTCCCGTCACACGCGCCCCTGGAGGCGGTACACGAGGAGGCCGAGGAGCTCCTTGATCGTGTCGCTGGTCCGGTTGAGAGCGCTGGCGTCAGGGAGGAGATCGAGCGGGGACTCGACGAACGGGAAATGCGTGCGCACGTCGCTCACGGCCGGGGTCACCGGCAGGCCGGTTCGCCGGAAGACAGCGAGTGCGCGCGGCATGTGGAAGGCGGAGGTGAGGAGGAGACCGTCCGTCCAGCCCCTCGCCCGGAAGAGGGCCACGGTGTTGGCGGCGTTCTCGAAGGTGTTGCGCGACTCCGTCTCGACGGCGATCGCGTCCCGAGGCACGCCGAGCTCGACGAGGAAGTCGGCGATCAGGTCGGCCTCGGGCTTGGCGCTCGTCTGCCAGGGGAGGTTGCCGGCGGTGACGAGGATCGCGGTCACCTTGCCGGCCCGGTAGAGGCGCGCGGCGTCGACGACGCGGTCGACCGACTCGAGGAGGTCAGGCTCGGCACGCGGGGGGATCGGCTGTCCGATCGCCCCGCCGAGCACGATCGCGACCGAGGCGTCGGGCAGTTCGGCGAGCGGGACGGCCGGGTGTCGGGACTCGAGCTGCCAGAGGATCCACTGCGAGAACGCCGGCGTTGAGGCGACCCACAGCACGGCGAGAGCGACGAACAGCGCCAATCGCGCCATCCGCCGCCATCGACCGAGGAAGAGGAACGCGAGCACGCCGAGCAGCGTCGCGAGGCCGAGCGGGTAGGCGAACACCGGCAGGAGCTTGGAGATGAAGATATCCATGGTGGCGCGGACGATCACACCACCACGGGGCGGATTTCAATGGCGGCGCGCGCCTTCAGCGGCGCAACCTCGCCTCGGCGAGTCTGTTCAACGCCGACACTACCGGCGCGACGTTCACGGGCGCAGAGGCCGACGTTGCGGCGGCTCAGATCGCCCCGGCGTCCTTGAGCTGGCGAAGCTTCTCCTCGTCGAAGCCCAAAAGGTCGCGATAGACCTCTTCGTTGTGCTCGCCGATCGCCGGGCCGGCGTGGTCGATCGTGGTCGGGGCGTCGCTGAAGCGGATCCAGGGGCGGAGCATCTTGAGCGTGCCGGCTTGCGGGTGCTCGACCTCGACGAAGGCGCCGCGGGCCTTGATGTGCTCGTTCTCCACCACCTCCGCGATCGACAACACCGGCGAGTTCGCGATGCCGTGCGGCTTGAGGACCTCCCACAGACGCTGACGGGTGTGGCCGCGCACCATCTCGGCGACCTTGTCCTGCACCGCTGAAAAGTGGCGGCGGCGGGCGGCGGCATCGACGAAGCGAGGATCGGTCGCGGCGTCGGGGAAGCCGAGAGAGGTGGCGAGGTGGCGCCACAGCTCGTCGCTGATATCGGGGAGGTGGAAGCTGACATAGCCGTCGGCGACCTCGTAGTAGCGGCCGCCGACCGGCTGGTTCTCGAAGAGCGTATGGAGCGTGCTGACCATGAAGCCGAGCATCGCCTCCTGCATCGAGATTTCGATCTGCCGCCCCTCCCCGGTGCGCTCGCGGTCGAAGAGCGCGGCCACGATGCCGAGGGCGAGCGAGACGCCGGCCGCCTCGTCGCCGATGCCGAGGACCTTGGTGCCGGGCTTGCCGGAGAATTTCCACGCCGCGTCGACCCAGCCGGCCGAGGCCATGACGGTCGGTGCGAAGGCGCGCATATGCGCGTTGGGGCCGGAGTCGCCGAAGCCGCGCGCGGCCGCATAGATGATGCGCGGGTTGATCTTCCTGCATTCTTCGTAGGAGAGGCCGAGCCGGTCCATCACACCGACCGAGAAATTTTCGGCCAGCACGTCGGATTTGCGGAGAAGCTCCTCGAAGATCCGGCGGCCCTCGGGATGCTTCATGTTGAGGGTGATCGCCTTCTTGTTGGCGTTGATGGCCAGGAACTCGTAGCCGTCGCGGCCGGCGTCGGGCGGCATCCAGGAGTGGCGGTAGCGGTCGCCCTCGCCGTATTCGACCTTGAGCACCTCGGCGCCCATATGCGCCATCAGCATGGTGGCGAAGGGGCCATTGAGAACGTGCGTCAGGTCGAGCACGCGGACACCGCTGAGTGGACCGGGCATCGGAGAGTTCCTCGCTCGAGGGGTCAGGCTGGTTTGAAGCGGGGCAACGACAGGGGTCCCGCGTCGACGAACTCGACGGCAACGCGGAGCCCGATCGCGATCGCGTCCACCGGATCGGTGAGGACGTTGCCGATGATGGTCACCCCACCGGCGCCATCGAGCGCGATATGCGCGACGGCGTAGGGCACCTTGTCCTCGAAGCCGGGGTCGAAGGCGCGGTGGACGATGACGAAGGAGCGCACCACGCCGGTGCGGGAAAGCGCGACCCACTCGCCGCCGTGGTGGTGGCAGTGCGGGCAGAACTCGGCCGGCGGCCAGCGGAAGCGCGAGCAATTCGGGCAGCGCTGCGCCGAGAGGCGGCCCGCCTTGCAGCCGTCCCAGAAGGGCTGGCTGTCGTGGTCGGGTGTGGGGAGTGGGGCCGAGGCCATCACAGCGCGTCGCAGGTGAGGACGAGCGAAGAGTCGCCGCACTCGCCGCAGACGAGGCCGGTCCTGGCGTCGCGGACCTGGCGGCAATGCGCGCGGTCGTGGTCGTGATCGCCGGTGCAGAAATCGTCGACGACACCGCCGGGGCGAAGCTGCTGCACCGCCTCGATGACGTGCCCGAGCCCGTGCGTGTAGGCCTCGGAAAGAAGGCCTCCGTGGGTGTTGAGGGGGATCGGCCCATCGAGGCCTGCATCGCCGGCGCGGAGGCGCGCGCCCGCCCCGCCCCGCTCGGCGAGGCCAAAGCCTTCCATGTGCATGAGGCAGATGCCAGTGAAGGGGTCGTAGAGCTCGAAGAGGTCGATGTCGTCGGGCGTCATCTCGGCGGCGGCGTAGAGCTTCTCCGCCGCACGGTGGGCGTAGAGCTCCCAGAGGCCGGGCGTGTGCAACGTGCCGTGCTGGTTGCCGAGCGTGCCGCCCATCAGGGCGCGGATGTAGATCGGGCCGTGGCGCGAGTCGCGCGCGCGGTCGGCGGCCGAGACGACGAGCGCGACCGCGCCGTCGCTGCGCAGGCAGGTGTCGAGGAGGCGGAACGGGTAGATCAGCCAAGGCGACGCCTGATGATCCTCGATCGTCATCGCGCCGGTCATCATCGCCTTCTTGTTGAGTCGGGCGTGGGCGCGCTCCGTGACCGCGAGGTGGCCGAAATCAATCGAGGTCGTCCCGTAACGCTCCATGTGGGCGGTGACGTGCGGCCCGAAGCGGGCTGCGGCGTGCGAGATGCCGAAGGGCTTTGACCATTGGTCCTCGCCATTGGCGATTTTCGCCGGCTGGCTCTTTTCGCTCTGGCCTTTCATGGCGCGGAAGACCAGCACGTTCCTGCAGAGCCCGGCGTGGATCGCCATCGCAGCGCTCGCGACTGCGGCGCAGGCCCAACCGCCGCCGAGCCCGCTCATCATCTGGTAGCTGCAATCCTGAAGGCCGAGGGCCTGGACCAGCTGGCGGGGCGCGATGGTGTCCTGATTGTGGAAGTAGGTGATGACGCCGTCGATGTCGGCGGTCTTGAGCCCCGCGTCGTCGACGGCGCGAAGGCTCGCCTCGGTGGCGAGCGCGAGCACGGAACGGTTGGCGGATCGCGAGAACGCGGTCCAGCCAACCCCCGTGACAGCCGTCCGGTTGCCTATCGCCTGCATTGCCGACGGTGTACCCGCCGGCTTAGCGAGCGTCGATACCGCCGCCCTGATAGGCGCCGAGCTGCTCGATCGCGGCTTCTACGAACGAGGCGTCCGTGACATCGGCCGCGGTCACCACCTTCACGCCGGCGAAGTCGGGCGTGCCGTAGATGAAATCGGTCGTGTCCTGGATGTAGTCGACGTTGATGCAGCCGTTGATGCACCAGCGGCCGGCGAGGAACTGCGTCGTCGCCTGGAGGTTCTCGCGGGTGAGATCCGGACGGGCGGCGACCATCGCGTCGACCCACTTTGCCGGGTCCGCGTCGAAGTCGCGGGCCATGTCGATGAGTGCATTGGTGAAGCGCTGGATGGCCTCGCGCTTCTCGGCGATCGTGGTCTCGAGCACCGCCACGAACTTCGACTGCACCGGCGCAGCCGCGAAGAAATCGGCCGGCTGCACGATGATGTGGAGGCCGGGCGTGTTGGCGACCGGGAGATAGGTGCCGTAGGACACCGTGGTTGCGTCGACCTGGCCGGCGGCGAGCGCGCGAACCCGGGCGGCCGGCGCACCGACCGTCACGAACTGCACGGCGTCCGGAGCAAGGCCACCGGCTCGGAAGACGTGCTGGGTGAGGTTGTGGTCGAGGCTGCCATTGTCGGCAATCGCAAACGACTTGCCGGCGAGACCGGCGACGTCCGCGATCTCCTGGCGCGCGGCGATCAGGTAGGGCGGCCCGAGGGTGGAGGAGACCACGCCGCGGATCGCGACATTGTTGTCGCCGCGCAGACGAAGCGTGGCGTCGATGCTGATGTCGGCGAGGTCGGCGTCGCCCGAGTTGAGCGCGGCGATGGCCTGCGGCGTGCCCTCGAGCGGGATGAGCGTCACGTGGACGCCGTGCGCGTCGTAGTAGCCGAGGATGTCGGCGAGCTTCAGCACGGAGTCGGTGACCGGGTTGATGTTCGGGTCGGCGACCGCGAGCGTCAGCTGGAGCATGTCGGTCGGGGTCTGCTGCGCCATCGCGGGCGCGGCAGCGATGACGGCGGCAAGAGCCGCGGAGCCGACGAAGAGGCTCCGGCTGAAGATGGCTTTCATGGACATTGGGTTCCTCCCAGAACTGGCCTTACGTCTCGCACGCTGTACGGATCGAGAACAAGATGGGCCGGCCCCGGGTGGTTACTCCGCGGCGCACGCGGCGCGGGAGGGTCGCCAGGTTGCTCGCCGTCCGGATGCAAGCCCTGGTCAGGCCGGCGGCGACGAAAACCACTGTGACGTTCGGTATTTAGCTCGCAGCCCTGCCGCGCGACCCGGTTGCGGTTCGAGGCTAGTGGCAGAGCCTATAGATCGCATCGCTTATCTCGATTGATGCCCGCGGCTCCGAGTCTCTAGCGGCCTCGCGGCGGCGCGTCGGGGAACGCGGTGCTGAGTTCTTCGAGTTCGGCACCCTCGCGGACCATGTTGCGGATGCGATCCCAGAGGTGTTCGCGGAGCCGCACGAACTCGGGGAGCGAGCGCGGGTCGTATTCCCAACGCCGCTCCGGCAGCCGCACCTCGACGATCTCGTCGATCCGGCCGGGACGCGGGCGGAGGAGGACGATGCGCTGCGAGAGGAAGATCGCCTCCTCGATGTCGTGGGTGACGAAGACGACCGCCGTCCGGCGCGCCGACCAGAGGTGGAGGAGCTCACGGCGCAGGGTCTCGCGGGTCATCGCGTCGAGGGCGGCGAAGGGCTCGTCCATGAGCAGCACCTTGGGGTCGACCGCGAGCGCGCGGGCAAGGCCGACGCGCTGCTGCATGCCTCCCGAAAGCTCATGCGGGTAGGCGCCGGCGAAGTCGCGGAGGCCGACCGAGCCGAGAAGGCTCATCGCCCGCTCGCGGCGTTCCTTGCGGCCGATACCGCGACCGGCGAGCGCGAACTCGATGTTGCCGACCACCGATCGCCACGGCATCAGCCGTGCGGTCTGGAAGACCATCGCCAGATCGGGGCCGGGACGCGGGCGCTGGCCGCCAACCAGGATCTCGCCCTCGTCGGCCGGGATGAGTCCGTCGATGAGCCGGAGGAGCGTGGTCTTCCCGCAGCCGCTGGGGCCAACGATACTGACGAACTCACCCTCCGCGACGTCAAAGCTGATGTCCTCGACCGCCTGGAGCCGGCCTTCCTTGAAGGCCTTGCCGACATGGCGGAGCGAGATCAACGGAGCGCGCGAGGTCATCGCCGCCCGCTCGCCCGCAGTTTCCTCAACGGCCCGCATTTCGCTGCGCCGCGCGCCAGTTCCAGAGCCGGTTCTCGGCGAGACGAAGGCTCCCGGTAATGAGCGTGCCGATCACCATCACCACGATGACGACCGCAAAATACTTGTCCATCTCGAAGCGGTTGCCGGCCGCGTTGAGCATC
>CAYOET010000206.1:0-12057 GCA_964402985.1 uncultured Bauldia sp.
GCGCCGCGGCGCGGGCCTCGATGCCGAGCCGGCTCGGATATTCCGGGTCGTAGCCGCGAAGGACCGAGGCGCTCCAGAAGAAGTTGAGGTAGCCGAGGAACCAGGGAAGGAGGAGTGCCACCACCACCAGTTTTCCCCAGAGCGGGGCCCGGAGCCAGCCGCGAAACGCCATCGCGAAGGGGACGCGCAGCCAGCGCCCGATCTGGCGAAGGGCGATCGCGATCCACGACAACGCTGTCCGGAGGCCGAACGAGGCGCTCCGGATCAGCCAGTCGGTCCACGCCCGGAAAGCTTCAAGCACCGATTCCGCCTCCGCCGCCGAGGCTAGTCGAAAGGCGGCTCTCCGGTCCATGGGCAGGTGGAAATCGGCAAACCGGCAACCGGCGGCATCCGGAAAGGACCAACCCGGATGCCTGGTGCCTGGTGCCGGATGCCTTCTTGATTAATTCTCTCGAAATCGTTTCGCGCCATTGTTTACCCTTCTCTGAGGAAGGGTTTGGCGCGCTCGATGGCCAAGGCAGTGACGGGGCGTCTATCGCTCGGCTTCCTCGCCGGCATCGTTCTCGCGGTGCTGTGCGTCGTCGTCGCGCTCGCGCTGATGGCCGGCCGCCAGAATGCCGACGGGCGCGCGGCCGCCCTCGCCGCGGTGACGCACAGCATCGAGAGCCTGGGGCTCGAGACCCGTCAGGCCGCCGCCGAGTACGCCCTTCAGGGAGGGTTTTCCGAGCGGGTCGCCGCCGTCTCGGAAGCGATCCTCGAAACCGTCGACCGGCTCTTCATCGTCGGCGCCGATGGCCGGGTCAGCTGGTCGCAAAGCGCGGAGGGGAGGAGCCAGGTCCCGCACGAGCTGAGCGCCGCCGCGAACGAGCTGGCCGCCACCGCAAATCCCTTCGATCCTCTCGGACCGATGACCTTCGCGGTCGCCGGCGAGGATCTCTTCCTCCTCTCGGTGTCGCCCCTTTCGGAGGTCGAGCGCCTCGCCGCGGCGAGCCCGACCGAGGGCGCGTTCGTGGTGGCGGCGCTCCGCCTCGACGAGCGCCGTCTCGCCGATCTAGGGGCGCATGCCGGGGTCGAGGCGCTCCGCGTCGAGCTCGGGCCGGCGCCCTCGGGTGCGGAGTTTCCGCTCATTGTCGGCAGCCACGGGGAGATACTCGGCCGCTTCGCCTGGACGCCGCCCAGTCCCGGGAGCGCACAGCTGCGCGGGGTTCTCCTCCCCGTCGGAACGATACTGCTCCTTCTCTGCGCCGTCGGTGGCGTGGCCGCCTTCCGCACGCAGCGTCACGTCGACGACCTCGTCGAGCGGGAACGGGTTGCCGCGATGGCGGCGCGCACCGACGCGGTCACCGGTCTCCTCAACCGCAACGGCTTTCACGCGCTGCTGGGTTCCGATCGGGTGCTGGTGGCAAGCAATCTCGGCCAGCTGGGCGTCGTCTATCTCGACATCAACGGCTTCAAGAGCGTCAACGATTCGATCGGGCATCGCGGCGGCGACGAGCTGATCCGCGTTCTTGCCGACCGGCTGGCGTCGGTCCTGCCGCCGAACACCGCCTTCGCGCGCATCGGCGGGGACGAGTTCGCCGCGCTCCTCAGCGGCGACAATGCGCGCGATACGATTGCCGGCGCGGCTGCCGCGTTGGTCCACGCCCTCGAGGAGCCGTTCCTGGTCTCGGGCTTCGAATTCCACGTCACCGCGGCGGTCGGCTACGCCATCGCCACGCGGCCGGGCATGGCGCCGGGCGAGATCCTGCGCCGCGCGGACCTTGCGATGTACCAGGCCAAAGCGGCTTCGGAGCGCGAGGCGGTCGCCTATCACGCCACGATGGAGACCGACGCGCTCGAGAAAAAGCGCGTCGAGGCGGCGCTGCGAAGGGCGATCGAGACCGGCGAGCTGACTGTCGTCTATCAGCCGATCGTGCGCACCAGCGACATGACGGTGGGCTCGTTCGAGGCGCTGGTGCGCTGGGACTCGAAGGAGTTCGGGATCATGCCGCCGGCGCTGTTCGTGCCGGTGGCCGAAGAGACCGGCCTCATCCACGAGGTCGGCAGCTTCGTCATCCACCGTGTCTGCCAGGACCTTGCCCGCTGGGACACCGACCTCAAGATCTCGGTCAACATCTCCCCGGTGCAGCTCAGAGACCCCAACTTCGCAAGCGATTTCCTGGCCATGGTCGAGCGCTCGGGCGCCCGCGCCGAAAGCTTCGAACTCGAGCTGACCGAGGGCATCCTGGTCAGCGACCCGTCGATGGCGAGGCGCAAGCTCGAGACTCTGAAGAAGCTCGGCTTCGGGCTCTCGCTCGACGATTTCGGGACCGGTTTCTCCTCGATCGGCTATCTCCGCCAGTTCCCCTTCACCAAGCTCAAGGTCGACCGCTCCTTCGTGCGCGAGATCGGCGTCAACCCGACCGCCAACGCGCTCATCCAGGCGGTGGTCTCGCTCGGCGACGCGATGGACCTCGCCGTGGTCGCCGAGGGTCTCGAGAACGAAGAGCAGCTCTCGCTTCTTCGCCTCCTGCAGTGCGAGTTCATCCAGGGCTTCTATCTGAGCCGGCCGCTCACCGCCGACCAGGTCGCGACCATGCTCGAGAAGGCGGGGTCCGGCCGGCCCCATATTCCGTTGCGCGGCGCGGTCGCACGGAGCGAGGGGACGGTCGAGGCGCTGACCGCGTAGCGCCGGTTGCGTGGGCTTTGAGTAAAACCCTCGGGAACGCATCAGTCCTTTCGAAGCCATGGGGCGGTGACATCGCTCTAATGCGTTGGTTTCATTCCAACTTGCGGCTCATCGTCCCGTAGATTCACGTGACTTTAAGGCTCGCGTGAGAAGTAGACTGGTCGAAACGACTAGCGCCGCGGATGCCCTTCGAACGAGAGACGCAACAGAGATTCGGGCTGCACATCGTTGCGCCGGCGATCCTTGCTGTCCTGTCCGTCGCGGTGGTCTCGATCATCCTCCTCGAACGAATGGCCGATGAGGTGACGACCCTCGACCGCGCGGTGCGCGCCGAGGCGGCAACGGCGGGCGCGGCCGGGCTTCTCGCCAGACTCTCCGACACCCAGGCCGACTACGCCCGCTGGGACGACGCCTATGACGCGCTCTACGGGGTGGTCGACGAGGCGTTCGTCGACGGCAATCTCACGCTGACGACGCGCAACGGCAATCTCTTCGACCTGGTGATGCTCCTCGACACGGATGGCCGTGAGATCTTCGCGGTGCGCAGCGGCCTTTCGCAGCCGCCGGGCAGCAGCGCGGCGATCGGCGCCCCGTTCGACCAGCTCGTCGCCGAGGCGCAACTGGCGCCCGACTATCCGGTCGCTTCCGGCTATCTCGTCACGCCGTTCGGCCTCTACGCGATCGCGGCGGGACCAGTCCTCCCCGCAGAGGCCGCGGCCGCGCATCGCGACGACCTCCGCACGCTGGTTCTCGGCAAGGCGATCGACGCTGCAACCCTCGCGCGGCTCGGCGAGGAGACCGGCCTGTCGGCGCCGCGCCTCCTCGCGCCCGGCGATACCGATCCGAGTTCGGTGTCGATCGCCGACCCGCTCGGCACCGAAATCGCGCGGCTCGCGTGGCGGCAGCCAGATCCCGGCCAGGCCGCGCTCAACCGGCTGTGGCCGATCGCGGCGCTGGCCATTGCGCTGCTCGCCGGGCTCACCTTCTATCTCGTCACCTCCGCACTCCGCGGGATCCGCAGCGCGGCCCGCCGCGAAGAGCGGGCCCGGGTCTCCGCCGAGCTCGACGCGCTCAGCGGCCTCGCCAACCGGCGCGCGTTCCGCGGCCGGCTCGAGGACGGGGTGACCGCCGCCAATGGCTTGCTCCACTCGGTAGCGGTCGCCTATGCCGACCTCGACGGCTTCAAAGAGGTCAACGATACGCAAGGGCACGAGGCCGGCGACCGCCTGATCTGCGTGGTCGCCGCCGCGTTCCAGTCGATCGTCGAAGGGCGGGGCTTCCTCGCCCGCGTCGGCGGCGACGAGTTCGCGATGCTGTTCGAGGGGCCTGACGCCGCCGCCGAGGCAAGCAAGGCGGCGCGGCGCATGCTCGATCATCTGTCGCGTCCGCTCGTTCTCGGAAGCCATGTCGCCAATGTCGGGGCGAGCATCGGCATCGCCGTCCTCGACGATAGCGGCCTCACCGGCGAGGAGCTCCTGCGCCGCGCCGACGTCGCCATGTACATGGCCAAGGAAAACGGGCGGCACCGCTTCACCGTCTACCGCCGCACCATGGACGCCGACAAGCGCGAGCGCGCGGCGATCGCCGTCGACCTTCGCGCGGCACTGATCGCGGGCCGGCTCGAGGTCGTCTACCAGCCGATCGTCGACTCGACCTCGCACGAGATCATCGGCGCCGAGGCGCTGATCCGCTGGACCCGACCGGGGTACGGCGAGATGGCGCCGGATCATTTCATCCCAATCGCCGAGTCGAGCGGGCTGATCGGCGAGCTCGGCACCTTTGTGCTGCGCAAAGCGTGCGCCGACGCCAGCGCCTGGAACGAATTGTTCGTGTCGGTCAACGTTTCGCCCGCGCAGTTCCGCGACGGCCGCTTCGGCACGCTGGTCGCGACGATCATCGCGGAGACCGGGATCGATCCCCGCCGCCTCGCCCTCGAGGTCACCGAGACCTATCTCATCGCCTATCCCGACGAAGCGCGGCGGGCGATCGACGGCATGCGCGCCCTCGGTATCTCGGTGGCGCTCGACGATTTCGGCACCGGCTATTCCTCGCTCAGCTATCTGCGCCAGTTCACCTTCGACGGCCTCAAGCTCGACCGCCACATGATCCTCGACATGAGCGAGAGCGAAGCCGGCCTGCGCTTCATCCAGGGCACGATCGCGATGGCCTCGGCCCTCCAGCTAGAGGTCACCGCGGAGGGCGTGGAGACGACGGCCCAGGCCGAGACGCTGCGCGTCGCGGGCTGCCAGCGCCTCCAGGGCTACCTCTTCTCGCAGGCGCTGTCGGCGAGCGAGATGAAGCGCATTCACGGCGCCGCGCGGCCGATCGCGCTCTCCGCCTAGCCGCGCCCCTTCTCGGCTTGCTCCAGACGCTTTGCGAGCGCGTCGTCGCTGTCGACGAACCACAAATGCCGTCCCTTGTTCGACTCGGCGACGAAGGCGCGGAGCGGCGCGCTCCGCGCCGTGAAGCCGCCGATGTCGCCGACGATCGCGAGCCGGTAGCCGTAGGTCACGAATTTCTGCACGAACGCGCCGGCCATCCCGGTAGCGAGGCGGTAGAAGCCGGCGTCGAGCCGGTCGGCGGGGATTGCGACGAGATCGACCCTTAGGCCGAACAGGCCGCCGATGATGTCGGTCGCGTCACGCTCGCTGCCGAGGGGAGCGCCCTCCGAAGCCAGTCGCGCGACTCGGATGCCGCCCGCCTCGATCATTTCGGGGTCGGTCATGGTGACCCGCTCTCGCCCAGCGGCGCGGACAGACGCGAGCGCTTCTTCGCTCCGGCTATTGCGGCGGCTCCCAGTCGGCGGCGAGGCGCTCCGCTCGCGTGATGTCTGCGGGGCCCATCTTGCTGACGAGCGCCGAGCGGAGATCGTTGAGGTCGCCGATCAGCTCGGCATCGCCCGAGCCAAATTCGAGCGCGATCGTGTACCATTTCAGCGCCTCGACCGCGTCCGCCGGAACGCCGAGGCCCTCGTCGTACATATAGCCGAGATTGCGGAGGCCGTAGCTGTCGCCGAGATCGGCGGCCATGCGGTAGAGCCGAACCGCTTCGCTGTAGTCCTGGCGGACGCCGGTGCCGTCCTCGTAGAAGATGCCGAGGCTGTTCATGGCGTAGACGTCGCCCTGGTCGACGGCGCGCCGATACCAGCGCGCGGCCTCGGCGAGGTCCTGCTTCACCCCGAAGCCGTTCTCGTGCAGGTAGGCGATGCTCGACAGGGCGTAGCCGTGATCCTGGTCGGCGGCCAGCTGGTACCAGCGCATCGCCTCGCCGTAGCTCTGCTCGACGCCGTTGCCGTCCTCGTAAAGCCGGCCGAGATTGGCCTGGCCGTAAGGATCGCCCTGATCGGCGGCGAGCCGGTACCAGTGCGCCGCCTGGACGAAGTCCTGGGGGACGCCTTCGCCGCCCTCGTAGAGCCAGCCGAGATTGCGCTGGCTGAAGGCGTCGCCCTGCTCGGCGCCGAGTCGGAACCAATGCTCGGACTGGGCGAGGTTCTGCTTGACCCCGCGACCGTCATAATAGAGCGAGCCGAGGCTGCCCTGGGCGTAGGAATCGCCGAGGTCCGCGGCGAGGCGATACCAGCGCGCCGCCTCGGCGTAGTCGACCTCGACGCCGTTGCCGTTCTCGTAGATGTAGCCGAGGCTCGACTGGGCGAAGGGATCGTCCTGCGCTGCCGCGAGGCGGTAGAGGCGCATCGCCTCGTCGAGGTCCTGCGCGACGCCGGTGCCGTCTTCGTAGAGTTCGCCGAGACGGGCCTGGGCCCACGCCATGCCCTGGTCGGCGGCGAGGCCGTACCAGTGTGCGGCCTGGGCCGCGTCCTCCTGGACCCCTTGCCCGGTGAGATAGAAGTACCCGACCCCGGCCTGGCCGTGCGCGTTCCCACGCGCGGCCGCCCGCTGGTACCACTGGAAGGCTTCGGCGAAGTCGACCGCGACGCCCTCGCCGAACTCGTAGAGGGCGCCGATCCGGGCCTGCGCCTCAGGGTCGGACTTGGCGGCCGTCGTCCACAGCCGCAGCGCTTCGGCAAAGTCGCCGCGGTCATGGGCCGCGATGCCGTCCTCGACCGGCCCCGCCCACGCGGTACCGGTCCACAGGGCCGTGCTGGTCCCCAACCCAATCGCCAGCGCCAGCAGCGCGGTTCTCGTGAACGCTCGCATGACACCCCCCCCCTTGGTTTAGGGCCAGCATATCGCCGTCCAGCCGCTTGGTGAAGGCGGATCGCTCCTAGGGGCCCGACTGGACTTCCGGCGCCTTTCACGCCATCTCAAGCGCCATGAACCTTGCCGAAAGCCGCCGTTTCGCGGTCGCGCCGATGATGGACTGGACGGACCGCTACTGCCGGTTCTTCCACCGCCAGTTTTCGCGGCGTGCGCTCCTCTTTACGGAGATGGTGGTCGCCGAGGCGGTGATCCGCGGGGACCGCGAGCGGCTGCTCGCCTTCGCGCCGGAGGAGCATCCGCTCGCGCTCCAGCTCGGCGGCGCCGATCCCGAGCGCCTCGCCGAGGCGGCGCGGATCGGGGAGGGGTTCGGCTACGACGAGATCAACCTCAATGTCGGCTGCCCGTCCGATCGGGTGCGGTCGGGCACGTTCGGCGCCTGCCTGATGCGGACGCCCGAGCTGGTCGGCGAGTGCGTCGCGGCAATAAAGGAAGCGGTCGCGATCCCGGTGACGGTGAAGTGCCGGATCGGGGTCGACGAGCAGGACCCGGAGGAGGCGCTCGACCGCCTTGCCGACGCCGTGGTCGCGGCCGGGGCCGATGGCATCTGGGTGCACGCGCGAAAGGCGTGGCTGAAGGGGCTGAGCCCGAAAGAGAACCGCGAGGTCCCGCCGCTCGACTACGGCCGCGTTCACCGCCTCAAGGAGCGGCTGCCGGGCGTCTTCGTCGGGATCAATGGCGGGCTCCATAGCCTCGACGAAGCCGAGGCTCAGCTCGCTCATGTCGACGGCGTCATGCTCGGACGGCTCGCCTACCACGAGCCGGAGATCCTCGCCGACGTCGATCGGCGCTTCTTCGCGGCCGGAGAGGGCGCGAGCGACCCGTTCGCCGTGGTCGAGGCGATGATCCCCTTAATCGAGGCTCATCTGTCGGCGGGCGGCCGGCTCAATACTATCGTGCGCCACATGCTCGGGCTCTTCCACGGCCGGGCGGGGGCGCGGGCTTGGCGCCACGTCCTCAGCACCGCCGGCAATCAGCCGGGTGCCGGGGTCGAGGTGCTGCGCTCGGCACTCGCGATGGTCCGGCCGGGATCCGCTCTCGCCGCCTGAGCGAGGGGCAACAGAGCGTGACTGGACGGAAAGACGGCAAAGGAGCAGAAGGGCGCCGCGTTTCCCCTCCGATCCTTTCCTTCGCGAATTCCCGACATGACGCCTGATTTCATGGCCTCGCCGGCCACGTTCGTTGCGCTCTTGGCGGCCCTTCTGGCGGCCGGCGCGGTCTCCGGCCTCCTTGCGGGCCTGTTCGGCGTCGGCGGCGGCGCGGTGCTCGTCCCCGTCCTCTACGAGTGCCTCGGCTACCTCAACATCGACGAGTCGGTGCGCATGCACCTCTCGGTGGCGACCTCGGCGGCGGTGATCATCCCGACCTCGATCCGCTCGTTCCTCACCCACAAGAGAATCGGCGCGGTCGACATGAAGTTCCTGCGCGGCTGGGTGGTCGTCGTGCCGCTCGGCGCGATCATCGCCGGGCTCGTCGCCGGTCTCATCTCGGGGGAAATGCTCCGCATCATCTTCGTCGTGCTGGCGAGCCTGATCGCGCTGAAACTCTTCTTCGGCGGGCAGTGGCTGCGGCTCGGCGCGGACGTGCCGGGCAATCCGGTCCATTCGATCGTCGGCTTCGCGATCGGGCTCTTCTCGACCTGGATGGGGATCGGCGGCGGCGTCTTCAACAACACCTACATGACGCTGTTCGGACGTGGCATGCACCAGGCAGTCGCTACCTCGGCGGGCGTCGGCGTGCTGATCTCGATCCCCGGGGTGATCGGCTTCGTCGTCGCCGGCTGGGGCGCGGAGGACATGCCGCCGTTCTCGCTCGGCTACGTCAACCTCCTCGCCGCGGCGGTGATCATGCCGGTGACGCTGTTCCTCGCGCCCTACGGGGCGCGCCTCGCGCACCGCCTGTCGCGGCGGCAGCTCGAGATCGGTTTCGGCGTGTTCCTGCTGTTCGTCGCCTCGCGCTTCGCGATGACGCTGCTGCAGGGCTAGACTAGGGCTTCTCGCGAAGCAGCTCAGAACAAACAAACCTCCCCTCGAGGGAGGTTAGGGTCGGGGCTAGGGCGTCAGGACCAGGCGGTTGCCGCGGACGGTAAATTCGCTCAGCGTCTCGAGGAAGCTCATGCCCATGAGACTGCCGTCGAGCGTGCCTTCGCGGGCGACCAGCGCCTCGATCTGACGGCGCTGGATCGAGCCGATGGCGACGTTCTCGAGCCGCACCCGCGCCGCGGTCGCGACGCCGTTGGCGGTGTAGACGGTCACCGAGTAGTTGAGCCGCCCGACCGGGATGCCGGCTCGTATAGCGTCCTCGTGGGTGAGGGTGACGACGCTCGCGCCGGTGTCGAAGAGCATCGGGATGCTCACCCCGTTGATCTTGGCGGGCAGGCGGAAATGGTAGTCCGGCCCGCGGACCACCGTGACCTCCTTGCCGTCCTCGCCTTCGATCAGCGCCGCGCCCGGCGCGAGCTCGGCGAGGACGCCGCGGAAGACCATCTCCAGCTCGAAGCGCTTGGAGTATCCGACAGCGAGCACCGCGAAGATCGCCGCCCAGCTCATCGCGTGGCGGACGGCAACTCCGAGCGCGCCGCGGCCGCTGAAACCGATCGCGACGGTGATGGCGAGGATGATGAGAATCGCGACGCGCGCGTAGTCGTAGTTCTGCACGCCGAAGGTCGTGCCTTCGCCGCGCCAGATCGTCAGCGCTACGAAGGCAACGGCGAGCGTGCCGACAAAAACCCAGAAGAGAGGGGAGAGGCGCCTCATCGTCTCTAGTTAGAGGGCAAGGTCCGCAGGCGCGCAAGACGCTCGGGAAGGAGGGCCATAACCCGTTGCCGCTGCTCGCGATCCAGTGTCGGCCAGGCGGCGATTTCGGCGATCGTGCGGCCGCAGCCGAGGCAGAAGGAGGTGCGCTCGTCGATCACGCAGAGCTTGGTGCAGGGGGTGAGCGCGGCTTCGCCCAATCAGCCGAACGCCACGGCGAGAAGCAAGAAAACCGCGAGGCTGATTTGTTGCGCCGCCCCGAGCGTGTCGCCGGTCTGGCCGCCGAGCGCCGAGCGGCACATCTGCGCGAAGACCAACGCCGCGGCGAGGCTGCCCGCGAAGCCCGCCACGGCCGACCAGAACGTCACCACCGGGAAGAAGATCGCGATCGCGCAGAGGATGCCCGCGATGGCGAGGGCGAGCACCGAGAGGCGCTCGGTCGGGCGGCCGGCGTTGTAGGAGAGGCCATCGGTGCGGGCGGGCGGGAGGTCGTGCCAGACGCGCACCATGGTCGCGCGCGAGGTCGCCTCGGCGGCGATGAGGAGGACGAGGGCGCCGATCCGGCTGATCGGGATCGCCCAGGCGAGGGCCGCGATGCGGAAGCCGAGGGAGAAGATCAGCGCGATCGCACCGAAGGCGCCGATGCGGCTGTCGCGCATCACCGCCAGACGATCGACCGCGGTCGAGCCGCCGCCGAAGCCGTCGACGGTGTCGGCGAGGCCGTCCTCGTGCATAGCGCCGGTGAGGAGCACGGCGACGAGGACGCCGATCGATGCTGCGAGGAGGGGCGTCAGGCCGAGCGCGTAGGCGAGGATCAGCGCGAGGCCACTGATCGCTCCGACGACGGCGCCGGCGAGCGGGAAGGCCCACGCCGCTTCGGCGAGGGTCGGCGGCTGGCGGATGCCCTCCTGGCCGCTCGGCAACCGGGTGAGGAAGGAGAGGGCGGTGCCGAACTCGGCGATGTCGGGCCGCGAGTCGATCGGCGGAATGTCGGGGTAGGTCATGAGGCGGAACCGCGGCCCTTCTCGAACGGAGACCGGCAGAGTTATAGAGTGCGCCCGCGACCCGGCCAAGGATCGCTCCCCGTCACCCTCGCGAGACAATGCAGGACAATTCCGCCGCGCGCCCGTTCGACGACATCCGCAACCTCCTCCGCGACCTGCCCGGTCCGGACGAGGCGGCGGTCGCCAAGGTCCGCGCGCGCGACGCGACGCTGACCAAGCCGCCCGGCTCGCTCGGCCGGATGGAGGAGCTGGTGCGCTGGCTGGCCGCCTGGCAGGGGAAGGGTATCCCGACCGTCGACCGGCCGCTGGTCGCGGTGTTCGCGGCCAATCACGGCGTGGTGGCGCAGGGCGTCTCGGCCTTCCCGGCCGCGGTGACGCGGCAGATGGTCGAGAATTTCGCGGCCGGGGGCGCGGCCATCAACCAGCTGTGCCTGGCCTTCGATCTTGGGCTGAAGGTCTTCGATCTCGCGCTCGACGTGCCGACCGGCGACATCACAGAAGGCCCGGCGCTCAGCGAGCGCGACTGCGCGGCGACGATGGCCTTCGGGATGGAGGCGCTCGCCGACGGGGCCGACCTCCTCTGCCTCGGCGAGATGGGGATCGGCAACACCACCATCGCCGGCGCGATCTACGCCGCGCTCTACGGCGGCGCGCCGGAGCTATGGCTCGGTCGCGGCACCGGGCTCGACGATTCCGGCTATCAGCGCAAGGTCGCGGCGGTGCGGGCGGCGCTGGCGCGCCACGCCGACGAGCTGCACGACCCGCTCGAGGTGCTGCGCCGGCTCGGCGGCCGCGAGATCGCGGCGATGGCCGGGGCGATCATCGCCGCCCGCCTCAACAAAGTGCCGGTGATCGTCGACGGCTATGTCGCGACGGCGAGCGCGGCGGTCCTGCACGCTATCGACCCGGCGATCCTCGATCATTGCCTCTTTGCTCACGCCTCGGCCGAGAACGGCCACGGCGCGGTGCTCGAGCGGCTGGGCAAGAAGGCGCTCCTCGATCTCGGGATGCGGCTGGGGGAGGGCACCGGCGCAGCCATCGCGGCCGGGATCGTACGCGCCGCGGCGCGGACGCACGCGGGCATGGCGACATTCACGCAGGCCGGGGTGTCGGAGAAGGGCTAGCGCACCGAACCGAAGCGCGCTGAGCTTAACCCTCCCCCTGCGGGAGGGTCGAAGCGCCCCTTCGGCGCTTCGGGGCGGGGTCACCCATGGTGAGGAAGTCCACCGGCCAGAGTTCAGCGCGGCCTACGCCCTCCCGAAATCGCTGTGCGATTTCGACCCCGGATCAAGTCCGGGGCAGGCTCTTCCCGCAAGGGGGAGGTGAAGGTGGGAGCTTCGCGGTATGAGCGAGACTACCCCGCGCGGCGGAAGCGGCCGGGGCCGCGGTCGGCGTCTTCGACCGGGGGGAGCGCTTCC
>CAYOET010000207.1:0-12022 GCA_964402985.1 uncultured Bauldia sp.
CAAGGGCTTCATCGTCAGCGCGCTGCTGTCGGTGGTCGGCCTCGCCCTGGTCACTCTCATCACCATCGGCTTCGGCACGGAGATGACGGTCGGGGTCAAGACCTTCAACGGCTTCGACCTCTTCCTGTGCGGGATCACGGGCCTCGTCGTGACCGGGCTGATCATCTGGGTCACCGAGTACTACACGGGCACCAACTTCCGCCCGGTTCAGTCGATTGCGCGATCCTCGGTAACCGGCCACGGCACCAACGTTATCCAGGGGCTGGCCGTCTCGCTCGAGGCGACGGCGCTGCCGGCGATCGTGATCATCGCGGGCATCCTGGTGACCTTCAACCTTGCGGGCCTCTACGGCGTCGCGATCGCGGTCACAACCATGCTCTCGCTGGCTGGCATGGTGGTCGCGCTCGATGCGTTCGGGCCGGTCACCGACAACGCCGGCGGCATCGCCGAGATGGCCGATTTGCCGCCGAACGTTCGCGTCACCACCGACGCGCTCGATGCGGTCGGCAACACGACCAAGGCGATCACCAAGGGCTACGCCATCGGTTCGGCCGGTCTCGGCGCGCTGGTGCTGTTCACGGCCTACACCGAGGACATCAAGTTCTTCGCGGCGAACCCCACCGAGTTCCCGTATTTCACGGGCATCGGCGCGGTCGATTTCTCGCTCTCCAATCCGTACGTGGTGGTCGGCCTCCTCTTCGGCGGCCTCCTGCCGTTCCTCTTCGGCGGCATCGCGATGACGGCCGTGGGCCGGGCGGCGAGCGCCATCGTCGAGGAAGTGCGGCGGCAGTTCCGCGAGAAGCCGGGGATCATGGCCGGGACCGAAAAGCCGGACTATGGGCGCGCGGTCGACATGCTGACCAAGGCGGCGATCCGCGAGATGATCGTGCCCTCGCTCCTGCCGGTGCTGTCGCCGATCGTGGTCTACTTCCTGATCAACCTCATCGCCGGCAAGGCGCAGGCCCTCGCCTCGGTCGGCGCGATGCTGCTCGGGGTGATCGTCACCGGGCTCTTCGTCGCGATCTCGATGACGGCGGGCGGCGGCGCTTGGGACAACGCCAAGAAGTACATCGAGGACGGCAACTATGGCGGCAAGGGCTCGGACGCCCACAAGGCCGCGGTGACCGGCGACACGGTCGGCGACCCCTACAAGGACACCGCCGGCCCGGCCGTGAACCCGATGATCAAGATCACCAACATCGTGGCGCTCCTGCTTCTCGCGGTGCTCGCGCACTCGTAGACGCCGAGACGAAATCGGTGCGCGGCGTCTAAGGGATGCCGCGCATCCTCTCTCCGATGAGGCAATCGATCCGCGGGACCGGGTTCTGTACTGGCACGATCCGAGGCTCCCGGGCCGGTATGGGCGCGGCGGCGATCTCGAGGACGAGCTTGCGGCGGATCGCGTCGGCGAACTGGTCGGGGCTATCCACCGGGATGATGAACGAGCCCGGGCCGCCGATGACGCAATCTTCGTAGTAGACGTCGAGACCGAGCGGGGAGAAGCCCATGCCGCTCGGGTTGATCATGATCGGAAGCCCGTTGATGATGATGCCGTCGGCGAGGATGAGGTCGCGGACGAAGGTCACCGACACGCCCATGTTGTTGGGGCCGTCGCCGGAGACGTCGATCACCCGCCGGAGACCCTCGAAGCCGTTGTCCTCGAAGAGGCGCGAGGCGAAGAGGAGGCTGCTCGAGATCGAGGTGCCGCGGTACTGGACGAGCGGGAGCGAGGCGACCGCGTCGGCGACTCCATCGGCGCTCCGCTGGTCGTAAACGACGGTCCATGGGACGGAGTTGAACTGGATGCCGGGGCCGGCCCACTCGACCACCGTGACGGCAACCCGGCCGAGAAGGCCCGAGGTGATGGCGCGGACGACCTCGGGGTGGCGCAGCGCCTCGATGTAGCCACGTCGCTGGGTGAGGGCCTCCTGGTATTCCATCGAGCCGGAGATATCGACGGCAAGGATGAGCTCGAGGTCAACCTCTTCGGCCGAGGCGAGTCCCGGGCCGAAGGCGAAAACCAGGCCGGCTGCAAGTCCGAACGTGCGGACCGACCGCGCCATCAGGTGTCTCCCTCGTTCACCACCTTCGCACTCTAACGCGGCGAAGAGACGCAATCGAGACACCAGATCGGGAGCGCTACTCCGGTTGGCCGCCGATGCTGCCGAGGCCGGGGCCAGCGCCGAGGAGCTGAGTCAGGAAGTTGATGTCCTCGCCGCCGGTCGGCGTGGTGCGGGTGACGAAGTCGACCACTCGGCCGTCCTGGAGGCCGTAATCGGCGATCCGTGCGACCCGCTGCCGCTCGTCGAAATAAACCGCGATCACCCGCTGGTCGACGATCTTGGGGTCCATGAAGGCCACGGCGCGGACGCGGGTCTGCGAGACGTAATAGAAGACCTCGCCGCCGAACTGGGCGGTGGTCGAGGGGGAACCGAGCGCGATGAGGACCTGGTCACGGCTCGAACCAACCGGTACCTGCTCAAGGGCGTTGGGCGGCAGAAGATAGCCGTGGTGGGTGGTCTCGCTGATCGTGCCGACGAGCGGCAAATCCTTGGAGCAGCCGGCCAGAAGGACGGCAAGTGCCACGCCCAAGGCAGTCCCGGCGCCGATGCGCACACTCGAAAGGCCGGCCCGACTCATGCTCACTCCTCACTCGCTTGGCTTTTCCCGTAGCCTGCGTTACGGCTCGTTGCAATGTCCCAAGCCCGTCGCCCAGCTATCGTGGACTTGTGGTCTTCGTGAGACGCGATGTTCGGCCTCTTCTCCAAGGCGTACCAGGTTTCGGTTCCCGAGCTGCACTACCGAGCGCTCGCGGAGCGTGCGCGCGATCCGGTTCTTTATCGTGAGTTCGGCGTTCCCGACACGCTTCAGGGGCGATTCGACCTCCTCGTCCTGCATCTGGTGCTCTTGCTGAGGCGTCTCCGGACCGAGGGGGAGATCGGCGAGGCGCTCGGACAGGACATCTTCGACCTCTTCGTACGTGACATGGATCGCGCGATGCGCGAGATGGGCGTCGGCGATCTCGGGATGAAACGGCGGATGCGCGACATGGCCAAGGGGTTTTACGCGCGGGCCGGATTGTATGATCCGGCGCTCGAGGCGGGAGACCATCAAGCGCTCGCGCTCGCTTTGGAGCAGAGCTTCTTTCCGAATGAGCCCCGTGCGGCCGCGGCGCGGGGGCTTGCAGCGTGGGCGCTGAAAACGGTGACGGCGCTGCGCGAGACGGCGCGCGGCGAACTCCTTGCCGGAGAGGCGATGTTCGCGGCGCTCGAACCAGGGTTGGCGCAGGCATAATGGAGGCGCGACCGTTCTCGCGGCCCTTCGACTTGGGCGCCGCCGCGCACCATTCCGCCGTCGCGCGTGTGGAAGCGAGCGCCGCCGAGCGCGAGGCGATCGCGAAGGATTTCGACCTCATCTCGCTGGACTCGCTGGTCGCAGAGTTCGAGATCGAAGCCGGCCGGGGTGATGTCTACGAGCTCCGTGGGCGGCTCAAGGGCGAGGTGGTGCAGCGCTGCGTGGTCACTCTGGCACCGGTTCCGCAAAGCCTGGACGATAGGTTCGTGTTCGACCTGGTGCCGGCTGGATCGCCGGAGGCCGAGGCCGAGGGGAACGAGGATCGAGATCCGCCGGCGGTTTACGAGGGCAACGAGATCGATCTAGGGGCGATTGCGCTAGAGTATTTTGCGCTTGGTCTCGATCCCTATCCGCGCGCGCCGGGAGCGGAGCTGCCGGCCGAGGCGACCGGCGAGGAGCCGAGCGGGCCATTTGCTGCGCTCGCCGGGCTTGGCTCGGGCAAGCCGAAACGCGGTACGAGCTGAGCCCATGACGCACGCACTGACGATCTCGCTAGACGCGATGGGTGGGGATTCGGGCGCGCCCGCGGTGGTGGCAGGGGCCGAGCTGGCGCTCAGGCGGTTGCCGGGCATCCGGTTCGCCATGTTCGGAACGGACAGCGTTGTCCAGCCGCTTCTCGACCAGCACCCGGCGGTCAAGGCGGCGTCGACCTTTCATCATTGCGAAGTCGCGGTCGGGATGGACGAGAAGCCGAGCCAGGCGCTGCGCCACGGCCGCTACCGGTCGTCGATGTGGCGCTCAATCCAGGCGGTCAAGGACGGCGAGGCGAGCGTGGCCGTCTCGTCCGGCAATACCGGCGCGCTCATGGCGATGTCGCGCTTCTGCCTCAAGACGATCTCCGACATCGAGCGGCCCGCAATCGCGGGGCTGTGGCCGAGCGTGCGTGGGATCAGCATCATTCTCGACCTCGGCGCCACGATCGGCGCGAACGCGCGGCAGCTCGTGGACTGCGCGGTCATGGGTGGGGCGATGGCGCGGGCGCTCCTCGGGATTGCGCGGCCGTCGATCGGCCTCCTCAATATCGGCGTCGAGGAGGTGAAGGGGCTCGAGGAGGTGAAGGAGGCGGGGCGCATCCTCAAGGCCATCGACCTGCCGCATATTGCCTATCACGGGTTCGTCGAGGGCAACGACATCGGGAAGGGAACGGTGGACGTCGTCGTCACAGAGGGCTTCTCGGGCAACATCGCGCTCAAGACCGCCGAGGGGACGGCGCGACAGATCGCGTCGTATCTCCGCGAGGAGATGTCGAGCGGGCTGATGTCGAGGATCGGCTATCTCTTCGCGAGCCGGGCCTTCGCCAATCTCCGCAAGAAGCTCGACCCGGGACAGTTCAACGGCGGGGCGTTCCTCGGCCTCAACGGGATCGTGGTGAAGAGCCACGGCAGCGCGGACGCGCCGGGGTTCGCGGCGGCGATCGAGAACGCTCACAAGATGGTCACCAACGGTCTTCAGCAGAAGATCGAGGAGGACCTCGCCCAGTCCCATCGCAACCCAGTGGGGGTCGCTTGACAGTGCGACGGTCGGTGGTGCTCGGGCATGGCAGCTATCTGCCGGCGCGGGTGATGACCAATGCGGATCTGATGAAGATCGTGGACACGTCCGACGAGTGGATCGTCCAGCGCACCGGCATCAAGGAGCGCCGGATCGCGGCGCCGGGCGAGTTCACATCCGACCTCGCGGTCGCGGCGGCGCGGAAGGCGCTCGCTTCGGCGGGCAAGGAGATCGCCGACGTCGACCTCATTATCGTCGCGACCACGACGCCGGATCAGACCTTCCCGGCGACCGCCGTCGCGGTGCAGGCCAAGCTCGGGATGCACCACGGTGCCGCGTTCGATCTTCAGGCGGTGTGCTCGGGCTTCATCTATGGGCTCACGACAGCGGACAGCCTGATCAAGAGCGGGATGGCGCGGCGGGTGCTGGTGATCGGGGCGGAAACGTTCTCGCGCATCGTCGACTGGGGCGACCGGACGACGTGTGTCCTCTTCGGCGACGGGGCGGGCGCGGTCCTACTCGGAGTCGGGGATGAGGAAGAGACGCTTGGCGACCGCGGCATCCTGACGGCGCATATCCGCTCGGATGGGAGCCATCGCGACAAGCTCAACACGACCGGCGGGCCGTCGTCGACCGGGACGGTCGGCGTCGTCCACATGGAGGGGCGCGAGGTCTTCAAGTACGCAGTGGGCATGATCACCGACGTGATCGACGACGCCTTCCGCGCTACCGGGCTGTCGGCCGGGGAGATCGACTGGTTCGTGCCGCACCAGGCCAATATCCGCATCATCGACGCGACGGCGAAGAAGCTCGGCATCCCACTCGAGAAGGTAGTGCGGACGGTCGAGACACATGGCAATACCTCGGCGGCGTCGATCCCGCTCGCGCTCGCCACAGCGGCCGACGACGGGCGGATCAAGAAGGGCGACCTCGTTCTCCTCGAGGCGATGGGCGGCGGCTTCACGTGGGGTTCGGTGCTGCTCCGCTGGTAATCCGGCGAAGCGAATTCCGATCCGGCAAAGGGTCATGCTCCGGCGATGCGCCGAGGGCAAATTATGCCCTATCATCATGCGTTTAATGGGTCGCCACGGTCACCTGATCTGTTGACCGGAACCGGGTGAGGCAATAGGCTTCACGTGACTGGGATGTGGCGACGGTCGGCAAGTCGACCCTGATACCTGACGTGGAGGGGGCGTTGGGCATGGCTGGCAAGACGATTACCCGTGCCGATCTGTGTGAGGCCGTCTATCGCAAGGTCGGGCTGTCCCGAACGGAGTCGGCGGATCTGGTCGAGATGATCCTCGCCGAGATCCGCGAGCGCATGATCCGCGGCGAGTCGGTCAAGCTTTCCTCCTTCGGTTCGTTCCTCGTTCGCAGCAAGGGACAGCGCATGGGTCGCAACCCGAAGACCGGCGAAGAGGTGCCGATCTCGCCGCGCCGGGTGATGGTGTTCAAGCCGAGCAACGTGTTGAAGCAGCGCATCAACGGCGCCCTTGGCGAGGTCGAAGACGAGCTCGATCGAGATGTCGAAAGAGCCTGACGCGTTCCGGACCATCAGCGAGGTCGCCGAAGAGCTCGGGCTGCCTCAGCATGTGCTGCGCTTCTGGGAGACGAGGTTCGCCCAGATACGGCCGATGAAGCGAGGCGGCGGGCGCCGCTACTACCGGCCGGACGACGTCGCCGTGCTGCGCGGCATCCGCCAGCTCCTCTACGGCGAGGGCTACACGATTAAGGGCGTGCAACGCATCCTCAAGGAGCAGGGGCATCGCTTCGTCATCGCGGCGGGGCAGGGCGAGGTGAAGCTCTCGGCCGAACTCGCCCGGGCGGCGCGGGCTGACAAGGACGATCTCGAGTCGGATATCGCGGAGGCGGAAGCGCTCGCCGCTGACGAGGTCGAGGCCGATATCGTGGCGACCGAGATGGATCCGGGCGAGGCGTTGCCGGCGGGCGTGCTAGCGCCGGACGCGCCGGCGCCCGTGGCGCGCGGCCATCGCGGGGGGCGCGGTGGCGGGGGGCTCAGCGCCGACGACATAAGGCAGCTTCAGGCGACGCTGGCGGATTTGCTGAGCTGCAAGCGGCGGCTGGATGAGGTGCGGTAGGGCGGGGACCAATGCCGGCCCGACTAGCCGCTGCTGCGAATTCGGCCCGGCGGTAGGGCATCATGCCCCGGCAACGGTTCGTTGCGCTTTGGAGAGCGCCTCTCTATAGTCCCGGCCAGTCGGAGCGTAGCGCAGCCTGGTAGCGCACCAGCATGGGGTGCTGGGGGTCGTGGGTTCGAATCCCCCCGCTCCGACCAGTCACCTCCCCGCCCGAATTCCTCGTTCCACTGCCGGCCATCCGGCTAGGCTGCCTTGGCCAGCGCCTCCGCGATCGTTTCGTGAAGTTCGGTCGATGCGGCCGGATTGAGGGGGATGAGTGTCGACAGGAGGTAGGACGTGTGGCGGGAAGGAGACGGGTACGCGTCGTCGGCCCATAGCCTGAGCGCCGTGGCGAGGCCGCGCTCGTTGGCGAACTGGGCGACGAGGACGGCCGCCTGATTGTGGTAGCGCGCGCTCGTCCAGTAGGCGGGGCGCTGTTCGCGGGCGGCCGACAGAGCGGCTGCTTCGCGCGGCGTGTCGGCGTTGTCGTAGAGATCGCCGAGCGCGCGGATGGCGCTGACGAGAGGCTCGGGATCGAACCAGTTCCGGTTCCGATCAGTTGGATTGCCTGGGGGGCCGAAGGCGACCCCGGAGACCGATTCCCATGTGCGGTGCATGGGGTAAAATGATCACACATTAATGAGTTATCGTCAACCCATTAATGCGCCGGTTCAGCGGAAGGCTGGACTGCGCTACCGGCGCGAGTATTTGCCGACGATCACGTGGCAGCGCGGCCATTCGGTGCGGGGAAGCGCGAAGCGTTTGGCAGGGTTGAACTGCTCGAGTGTCCATTCGCTGGCGCCAGCGCGCACCAGGCGCTTGAGGATCGCCGCAACGTCTGAACCGATCTCGCGGAAGACGAGGACGTCGTCGCCGTTGCGGAAGGGGAGGTGCGGGTTGACGAGCGCGAGGTCGCCCTGTTCGAAGGCGGGGCTCATCGAGTCGCCGACGATGTACATCGCGTAGCCGTCTTTGACGGTGGCGAGCGGGTCGGGGCGGGCGACATAGTCGATGGGATCGTAGGTGATGATCATCTCCCCGGGGCCGCCTTGCGCGGAGGCGTAGATAGGGAGGTCGCCCTGAGCCACGGCGAAGTTTCGCGGCACGATCTCGGTCGGCACGACGGTCAAGCGCGGTGGGTCGAGGCCAAGGACCTGTAGAATGCTGGAGAGGGCGCGACTGTGCTTGGTCACGCCGCTCTCGACGCGGTCGACCGTCTGCTGGGTGGTGTTGGCGAGTTCGGCGAGACGGGCCTGGGAGAGGCCCATATCCTCGCGCCGCCGCCTGATGTCGTCGGGCTCAACCATGCGTACTGACCCTCACTCTAGGCAGGCCGGTCGTCCGGCCGCGGGGGTGAACAGAAGCCCGATAACACATGGATGTGTCGTAATCAACCGATTTCGGTACGAAATGGGTTGACGTGTACGCATAAGTGTGTTGTATTCTGTCCATGACGAACAGCGTGGTACGCGAGGCAATGGAGTGGGCAATCCGGATCGCCGGATCGGAGCGAAAGCTCGCCAAGCTCGCCGGCTTTTCCCAGAACGCGATCTGGCACGCCAAGAAGGAAGGCCGCGTCACCGGGCGGCTGGCGCTCGCGGTAGAGGCGGCGACCGGCGGACGGGTCGCCCGGCATCGGCTTTGTCCGAGCCTCTTCGAGCCGCCGATCAAGGCGGAGCGGATCGTGGATACGGGCCGCATCTCCCTGGTTGGCACTACTATGTCACGGATGCGAACCTAGTTTGCCCTGCAGAGCTGGCATGCACAGAGGAGGAAATGGCGGAATATCTGGCGAGGTTCACAGTTCCCGGATGGGATCCGAACAACCCTGTCGTTGATCGGGGCCGCTATCCCGTGTACGATCCGAGGAACGATATTTTCGCCGGCGAAGTCCGGGTCGCTATATCAAATGGCGGCCTGACCAATATCAACTCGACCTTACCTGGGCAAGTCTTCCACGATGGGCAAGTTGTCCGGAGTTTAGTGCGGAATGCGGCGGGCGATTGGTTCGTCATCACTGAGGGGTTTGGCAATAATCCCAATGGTTTCTATAATGGGCTGAATAAGGAGGCCGGGCCCGTCTTATTCAACTACATCGATAGGCAGATGTACAAGTATATAATGGAGGATCGAATGCCCAAGATCGAGCCTTGAGATGCGCCGCTGGAGTTTTGCGATAATCGCTGGCGTAGTCGCCTTTTTCCGTTCGACGGCCCTATCCGGTGTTGCTTTGGCGGCTCCGTCCTACCCAATACTACCATTGCGGACCGTTATAGTAGAAGTCCCTGAAGTATCTCGGCCGGAGTTTTTTCAGCGGCTTCAGGAGTTCTCTGACAGTTACGCCTTCAGCATCAGAATAGCCCCCAACCGCCCCGACATTCCGAGCTTTCTTATCTATCTCGAACGTGCGGACACGACGGTAATAGGGACAAATTTCGACGTTATTGACTATGCGATAGTCCTTGATACGTTCGAGTTGAGCTTTTATCCGAACGGCGATGATCCCGTCGGCGTGGAGGCCGTAGACGAAATGGTTGGTGGGCTGACAAGACTTCTAGGAACCGGGGGAGGCTGGACAGTATTGGCGGTCGAGTAGCGAGGTGGCTCGTTGATGTAACCGGCAAAGGGCGCGTCATTCATCGGCGCGGCGGAAGGGAAAGATCGAGGCTTTCCTCGCTCGTTATAGGATCGGTTTGTTGGAGCACATTCGAAGAGAAAATAGGGCGCTATCGTTGAAACCGACGATGGCGTGCACCAGGTTGTCGTAGCGATCTATGTCAACGACAAGCGCGAATGCGTCAGGGCGGAGATCACAGATACTTATCGAGACGCTCGAGTAACCTTCTGTCTTATGGGACTTTGCCGCGCCCAGCGTCTTCTCATTTGGTCCCGAGGGTGAGGCTTTTTCGCAATTGGTAACAGCGAGTGGGGCGGCTACCGAACCCCTGTCGCAGTCGACCAAAGTTGCCGATTCGTGCTTTTTGGCCCTCGGATGATTTTTCAACGCCGAGGTGGCAGCGGCCAAGACCACCTGGGACCCGTTGAGTCTGCCTAACGGGAATGGAAACGAGCTGGGGCGAGCTCCGATGCGACGGACTCGTAAGAGCCGTGCGTACTCATGGACATATTCTGGAGTCTTAAGCCGCCACTCAGTGTCGCAGTGGCAGTGGCCAAGTCGAGCCCACGTCGTCATCGAGGGCTGCGGAGCAAGAATAGATTAGTAAGCCTACTACTCCCAGGGCGGCGGCGATGCCCACCTTGGTGCGAAGTGTCGATAGAGGGCCGGGGCCGCCCCCAAACGCTACGACGGCCACCGGAAAGGCGAAAATCACGTTCGTCAGCACGATTGCGCTCGCGACGCGCCCTCGCGCCGAGCCCATGACTGAACCGATCACGGCTCCCGCGAGAACGATCAGAGAGGCAACGCAAAACAGAAACGCAGTGAGCAGACTTCGTTGCCGCTCCGCGGGGGGCGAGCGAAGCGCATCACGAATGGATAATGGACCTGCGAAGACGAAGAACGTCAGCAGGTATCCGACAAAGATCGTTCTAATTCCGGAAAGTAGATCGAGCATCGGTTTCGTTCCGAGAGCCGCGACCGAAACACCCCGGTCGCATCCCGAGCTCAGCCGGTAACACGATCGGGAAAGGCCGCGCAAACCTGCGGCAGAGAGTTCTTCCAAAGTCAGCTGCATCGCTTTGTTAGCTGCGCTGACGAGTGCCACTTATCCACGAGGGCCATGAATGAGCGAACTCGATGGTGCCTCGGGCACCTATGACAGCCGTGCGTCCGCGGACGAGGCGAGCAAGGAGAAGGGCGGGGATGCGGCCTTCGTGCGGATGTGGCTCGATGCGATCGAGACCGCGTCGGTCGAGGAGAAGGATTGGCGGAGCGAGGCCGAGGACGCGGCGCGCGCCTATCGCGGCGAGCGAGTGAGCGGGCAGCGCGAGTTCAACATCTTCCACGCCAATGTCGAGACGATCGTGCCGGCGCTCTACAACTCGACGCCGATCCCGGACGTGCGGCGGCGCTACTCCGATGCGGATCCCGCCGGCAAGGAAGTGGCCGACGTCCTCGAGCGGGCGCTCTCCTACGCGGTCGACAGCTACGACTTCGATGCCAGCATGCATGCCGCGATCAAGGACATGCAGATCGCCGGGCGCGGGGTGGTGAGGGTTCGCTATCTGCCCTATCTCGACGATGACGGGGAGGAGGTGACCTACCAGGAGGTCACCTGCGAGCACGTACCCTGGCAGCACTTCCGGCACGGGCCGGCCAACGACTGGGCAAGCGTGCCGTGGATCGCCTTCGAGCATTTCCTGACCAAGGACGATCTCATGGTCCTTGCGCCGGAGATCGTGGACAAGGTGCCGCTCAACTATGCCGGCACGAGCGCCTCGCCGGACGACAGGCAGGACGGGCGGAACGACATCTTCCGGCGAGCTCGGGTGTGGGAGATTTGGGACAAGCGGACGCGGCGGGTGATCTTCGTCTCGCCGGACCTTGCGGAAAGCGCGCTCAAGGTCGAGGACGATCCGCTCGACCTCGACGACTTCTTTCCGGTGCCGCGGCCGCTGCAGGCGATCGCGCCGCATGACGGGCTGGTCCCGATCGCGCCGCTCTCCATCTACAAGGACCTCGTCAGCGAGCTGAACGAGATCACGCGGCGGATCACCAGGCTGGTGCGGCAGCTCCGTCCGCGCGGGGCGTATCCGGGGACCGCCGACGATCTCAAGAAGATCGCCGAGGCGGACGACGGAGAGCTGGTGCCGCTGTCGAGCGCCGACCTCATGGCCTTCGCAAGCTCGCCGGGCGGCTTCGACCGGATGATCGCGTGGTGGCCGCTGCAGCCGATCGTCGGCGCGATCCACGAGCTCTTCGTGCAGCGCGAGGCGACCAAGCAGGCGATCTACGAGGTCACCGGCATCGCCGACATCCTGCGCGGCGCGACCAATCCACATGAGACGCTCGGGGCGCAGGAGCTCAAGGCGGCCTGGGGGTCGCTGCGCATCCAGCGCCAGCAGGTCGACGTCGCGCG
>CAYOET010000208.1:0-3353 GCA_964402985.1 uncultured Bauldia sp.
ATGAGGGCCGCGACGATCCGCGACCGCGGCCACGCCGCCGGCGGACGAGGATCGCGCCGGCGGAGCTGGCGCGCGACGGCGCGCGCGTTGTCGCGGATATTCTCGAGGACGCTCATGGACGGGGGGCTGGAGGGGGCTCGCTGCGGATATACACGGTGAGCCGCGTGGCGCGGCCATTGCCGACATTGATGCCGTCGACTTCGCCGACCGCCGAAATCGCGAGGCCGAGGTCGGCGGCCCGTTCGTCGAACGCGTCCACCGCGCCGCGCTCGACGATGGCGACCGCGCACGGGTTCGCGGCGAGAAGGTCGGCGCTTTCCGAGCCCCCGCCCGCACGGGTGGCGGGACCGGCAAGGAAGGCGAGGCTCGGCTCGCGGTAACCGCCGGCGACGATTTGCGGGTCGGCGCAGGAAACGTTGGCGCGGGCGACAGCCAGCACGCGCTCGCTGAGGCGGAGCCCGCCGAAGCCGGGAGCGAGGACAGCGACAAAGGCGATGATCGTGAGGAGCGAGCTCGCCCCGGCAGTGAGGCCGACCGAGACCCCCGATGCGCCGCGGCGCCAGAGGAGGAAGGCGGTTGCACCGACGGCGACAGCGGCGAGCTGCACGAGAATGCCGAGGGGCGGGAGATGGACACCGAACGCCACACCGATCGCGCCCACCGCAACGAGGAGACCGAGCGGGACAGTGACGAGGGACGAGGCGACTGCGGTTCGGAACAGACCCGTCCGGCCGAGCGCCCCTTCCGCCAACGCCGCGCCGGCGAGGAGCGCGAGCGCGGGCAGTGCCGCAAGGACCTGTGTCGGCGCCTTGTCGCCGGCGAGTTCGGCAGCGACCCATACCGGTACGGCCCAGGCCAGCGAGAAGACCACCGCCGGCCGCCGCAACCGGTCGAACACCCAGCTCAGCGACAGGAGCACGAGGATCAGAATTGGAAATGCGCTGAGTGCGCCGAAGAGGAGATGCGTCCCGGGCGGCAGCGCGGCCGGGAATCCCCCCGGCGCGAACGATTCCACGCGGCCGAGAATCCCTATCGCAGCTTCCTGCGGCCCCTGGTCGAGCCACAGGATCGCAGCCCAGGCGAGGAGGAAGAGCACGAACAGGAGAAGGCCCGGGAACGGCGCGAGAACCCCAAGCCAGCGTGTCGATCGGCGCTCGGCCGAGAGAATCAGCGCCGAGGTGGCGAGGACAGCCGGAACCAGCAGCCCCGCCGTCAGGACGCCGAGCGCGGCCGCGGTCCAGAAGGCGACGGCAGCCCGAAGGTCTGGTGTCGACGAGTCGGCTGTCAGGGCGCGCGCCAACGCCCCTTGGCCGAGGACCACCAGGACGAGGATCAGCGCATCGGGCGAAGCCCCGCGTGCCGCCAGCGCGACGAGAAGCGTCACGCTGAAGAGCGCGGCGGCGAGGAAAGCCGCGCTTGGGTCGCCAAAACTCCGGGCCGCCCACCACAGCAGGAAGACGGCGAGAACGCCCAGCGCCAGCGACGGGAGCCGGTGCATGCCGATCGCCGCGAAGGCCCCCTCCCCGCCCAGCGCGACGACCGCCGCTTGTAGCCAGTGCGCGCCCAGCGCAACCGGGCCGATCGGGCCGATATCGGTCTCGGCGGTGAGGAAGTCGCCCGTCGCGATCATGTTCTGGGTGACGACGGCGTAGCGCGCCTCTTCGCGATCGACCGCCTGGATCGCGGAGAGACCCGGGACGAACGCGAGGAGGGCGAGAGCAAGGAGGAAAAGGCCGGAAGCGACTCGCGAGCCGACGACGGACGCGAGCGACGCGGTCAAACGCGAGCTCGCCACGATCCGGTCCGGCGAGGGGACCGAGGTCGGATCAGGGTCGGCCAAGGAATGCGATCGGGGTTGCCATCCCCGGCTGGATAGCGCGCTCCGGGCCTCCACGGAAAGGCCGTCCGCTCTGACGGCCTTGTGTCGCGCCACGGCAGACCGACCTTTTTCATGCTGCGCGGGATGCCTGCGGCGCGCCACGCGATCTCTTCAAAGCTGCGGTCACGGTGCATCACACTCAAAGGGTCCATTCGCGATCAGAGCCACTCCGGGCACGTACCTCAACCGAATTTCGTCGGGCGCCGGCTGTCGGTCTTGGAGGTCGGCGGTGCGGCCCGATAGTCTCCGAGAGACAGCGAGCGCTTGTCAGCGCGGGCAGCGAGGAGAAAGCGGATGGGCGAGTGGATCATGCTGACTGCGTCGGACGGGTTCGCCCTCAACGCCTACCGCGCGACGCCGACTGGCCCGGCTCGCGGCGGCGTGGTGGTGATCCAGGAGGTCTACGGCGTCAACCACTGGGTGCGCAGCGTCGCCGACCGCTACGCCGAGCACGGCTACCTGGCGGTCGCGCCGGCGCTGTTCGACCGCGTCGAATTCGGCTACCAGAGCGACCGCTACGGACCCGAGCAATTCGTCGTCGTGGGCGAGATGATGAAGCGGTTCGATCATCGGCAGGCGATGGCCGACGTGGCGGCGGCAGTCGTCGCCGCCGCCGAGGGCGGCAAGGTCGGGATCACCGGCTTCTGCTTCGGCGGGCGGATCGCCTGGATCGCCGGGCATCATGGGCTCGGTCTCGCCGCCGTCTCGGGCTACTACGGCGGCGGTATCCCGAACTACATCGATCTCGCGCCCAAGGTGCCGACGGAGATGCATTACGGCGACAACGACAAGGGAATCCCGCTCGAGCAGATCGAGGCCCTGAAGGCGCGGCATCCGGCGGTGGATATCCATCTCTACCCGACCGGACACGCGTTTTGTAACAGCGAGCGGCCCGCCAACTTCAACGCCGACGCCTGCACGAAGGCCTCGGCGCGGACGCTCGCCTTCTTCCGCAAGCACCTTGCCTGAGCTCGCGCGGCACCTCGCCTATCTGCACGAAGCGCTCCAAGCGGCGGCCGACGCGCCGCTCTCGATCCGCAAGGCGATGCTGGTCGCCTCGCTCGCCGACGCTTACGCCGATCGGCTGTTCGCGGCGCAGTCCGAGATCGGCGACGTCAGCGTCTTTCGGGCGGCGCTGGCCGCATCGTCACCTTCCCTCGCCGCGATCTTCGATCTTTGCTCCTGGCGAGGCGGCGCGCGGTTGGCTCTCGAGGCCGTCTCGGTCCCGATCGCCGACTATCCGACGCTCCCGGTCGAGGAATTCATGATCAGCGTCTATAGCGGCCACACCGTCCAGCGGCTTCGATTGGTCCATCCGGACGGACGGCGCGAGGACGCGCACCGGGTACTCGCGGAGGCGGTCAGGATCCTTGCCGAAATCCGCCCCTAGTCCGTTCCGCGGCCCCGTCAGCCCTCGGCTGTCCCCTCCTCGAGCCGCCGCTTCTCGCCGGCGTATTTCACGAGGGCGAGGAAG
>CAYOET010000209.1:0-9860 GCA_964402985.1 uncultured Bauldia sp.
CTACAGGATCCGCTTGACAGCCGGGCCGTCCGACCGTATTTAACATCAGGGTTAAACAGGGAAGCCAAGACAGGAATATCGTTTCATGTCGAAGACTTCGGACCTCGACGCCACCTTCGCCGCGCTCGCCGATCCGACCCGCCGCGCGATCATGGCTCGCCTGTCCCTCGGCGAGGCGACCGTGAACGAGCTCGCCGAGCCCTTCGAGATGAGCCAGCCGGCGATCTCGAAACACCTCAAGGTGCTCGAGCGCGCTGGCCTCATCTCCAGCAACATCGACGCCCAGCGCCGCCCGCGGCGCATCGAGGCGGCGCCGCTCGCCGAGGCCAACGAGTGGCTCGAGAACTATCGCCGCTTCTGGGAGGCGCGGTACCAGCGGCTCGACACCCTTCTCGAAGAGATGAAGGCCGACGAAGCGAAGAAGAAGCGCCGCCGCGCCTCCTCGCGCACCAAGAAATAACCCGAACACAAAAGGAGACCGCCCATGTCCGCGACCAGGACCCTCGACGTCACGCTCCCCAGCGACCGCGAGATCAGGATGACGCGCGTCTTCGACGCCCCCCGCGCGCTCGTCTTCGACGCGTTCACCAAGCCGAAACTTGTCCAGCGCTGGCTCCTCGGCCCGGACGGCTGGACGATGCCGACGTGCGAGATCGACCTCCGGGTCGGCGGCAAGTGGCGCTATGGCTGGCGCAACGAGGCCGACGGCGCCGAGTTTGCGATGAGCGGAGTCTACCGCGAGATCGCCCGGGCGGATCGCATCGTCCACACCGAGATCTACAGCGAGGACCCCAACCAGAGCGAGGCCGTGGTCACCACGACGTTCAAGGAGAGCGGCGGACGGACCACGATGACCGCCACGATGCGCCTGCCCTCGAAGGAAGTGCGCGACGCGATCGTTGCCACCGGCATGGCCGAGGGCGCCGGCAGGAGCTACGACCGCCTCGCCGAGATGTTGCCGGAGATCGCCGCCGGAGCAGGCGCTCGCGCCTGATCCTTCCGATCGCGCCTCACCGCCCGCCGAGCGCGGGCGGTTCCCCGACGGAGCGAGCCATGTCCGCGACTGCCGCAATCGAGACTTTCGACGTTGTCCTCACCCGCACTTTCGACGCTCCCGTCGAGCGCGTCTGGGGGGCGTGGACCGACGGCGCCGAGATCCGCAAATGGTGGGGCCCGAACGGCTTCACCTGTCCGCTCGCCGAGGTCGACTTCCGCGAAGGCGGAACGACCCACGTCGTCATGCACGCACCGCCAGAATATGGCGGCTTCGACATGCACAACAGCTGGACCTACACCGCGATCCGCCCGCACGAGCGGTTCGAGTACGTCTTCCGCTTCGTCGATCGTGAAGGCCGCCGGTTGAAGCCCACCGATATCGGCGCGCCGGCAGGCGTTCCGGAGGATGGGCATCACGTGGTGACCTTCAAGCGTCTGCCCGGCGGCCGCGCCGAGATGAGGATCGTCGAGCAGGGCTACGCCAATCGCGAAGCGCGCGACCTCTCCAAGCGCGGGCTCGAGCAGTGCATCGACAAGATGGCTCGAACGTTCACCTGACGCGCCCCACAAACCCGCACGGAGGAAATCCCGCCATGCAGAAGATCACCACCGCGCTCTGGTTCGAAAAGGACGGCGAGAAGGCCGCCGAGTACTACTGCTCGCTCTTCAAGAACTCGAAGATCGTCAGGGTCTTCCGCTCGCGCGGCGACGTGCCGGCACCGAAGGGCTCGGTGGTCGCGATCGACTTCGTTCTCGACGGCAACCAGTTCAACATCATCAACGGCGGCCCGATGTTCCAGCTGAGCGAGGCGGTCTCGCTCTCGGTCGACTGCGAGGACCAGGCCGAGGTCGACCGGCTCTGGGACAAGATGATCGCCGATGGCGGCACGCCCGGCCCGTGCGGCTGGCTCAAGGACAAGTTCGGCCTCTCCTGGCAGATCGTCCCGCGCATCCTCAACAAGCTCATCTACGACGCCGATGAGAAGAAGACCCAGCGCGCGGTCGAGGCGATGTTATCGATGGGCAAGCTCGACGCGGCGGCGTTGCAGCGCGCGTTCGACGGCAAATAGGCGGGAGGCGAGGGCGCACCTATGGCGAAGGCGAACGGACTGACCGTCACACCACGCGGCGAGAGCGAGCTGGTGACGACCCGGAGCTTCGACGCGCCCCGCCGGCTCGTCTTCGACGCGCTGACGCGGCCCGACCTCCTCCGCCGCTGGTACGGCCAGGAGGGCTGGACGCTCACGGTCTGCGAGATCGACCTTCGCCCGGGCGGAAACTGGCGCTTCGTGTCGAAGCTCCCGGACGGGCGGGCGATCGGCCAGCACGGAATCTACCGCGAGGTCACCGCGCCCGAGCGGATCGCCAGGACCGAGAATTGGGAAGACTGGAACCCGGGTGAGGTCGTCACCATCACCACGCTCGCCGAACGGGTCGGGCAGACCGATCTCGTCGAGACGACGGTCTTCCCCTCGGCGGAGGTGCGGGCGATGCTGCTGAAGGCCGGCCTCGCGAATGGGGCAGGGGAGTCGTACGCCCGCCTGGACGCGCTGCTCGCTTCGATCGTCGACGAGGACCCCTAACCGCTCGCCTATGCCCGGCCCTGCGGCTCGTCGAGCGCGCGGCGAATCGCTTCCGACGGGATGTTGCGCTTGCTGGCCACAGCAAAGCTGCGCAGCACCTCCATCACCACCGCGGCGTCCGGCATCTCCTTGGCGATGTAGCCGTCGCGCTGGCGCGAGAAAATGCGCTCGATGTAGTCGGGCGAGATCACGGTCGAGGCGACCATTGCTTCCACCAGGAGTTTGAGCGCGTCGATGATCGCGATGTCGGTGTCGCGGAGCGCGTTGGTCTTGCCGTCTTCGGCCATCGCGGGTCGGTCCTCCGTGCTTGGGCTGGCGAGCGATCTAGCCACGCAATAAGGCGCGACGCAGGCTTGTGTCATGAGAACAAAACGTGTACAAGCATCGGCAGCAGGTGCACGTTTGAACCGCCCGTGGGGCTATGGTCTAAGGAGCCGATTCTGATGGCGCAAAGCAATCTCCGTGTGGTCGAGGCCAATTTGGTAGACAAGTCGAAGGCGCTGGATGCCGCGCTCAGCCAGATCGAGCGCAGCTACGGCAAGGGCTCGATCATGCGGCTCGGCGCCAACCAGCCGGTCGCCGAAATCTCGACGATCTCGACCGGGTCGCTGGGGCTCGACATCGCGCTGGGCATCGGCGGGCTGCCGCGCGGCCGCATCATCGAGATCTACGGCCCCGAATCCTCGGGCAAGACCACGCTCGCCCTGCACGCGGTGGCCGAAGCGCAGAAGAGCGGCGGCGTATCGGCCTTCATCGACGCCGAGCACGCGCTCGATCCGGGCTATGCCCGCAAGCTCGGCGTGAACCTCGAAGACCTCCTGATCTCCCAACCCGACACCGGCGAACAGGCGCTCGAGATCGCCGACACGCTGGTGCGCTCGGGCGCGGTCGATGTGCTCGTCATCGACTCGGTCGCCGCGCTGACGCCGCGCGCGGAAATCGAGGGCGAGATGGGCGAGTCGCTGCCCGGCCTTCAGGCGCGCCTGATGAGCCAGGCGCTCAGAAAACTCACCGGTTCGATCTCCAAGTCGAACTGCATGGTGGTCTTCATCAACCAGATCCGCATGAAGATCGGCGTGATGTACGGCAACCCGGAGACCACCACCGGGGGCAACGCGTTGAAATTCTACGCCTCGGTTCGCCTCGATATCCGCCGCATCGGCGCGATCAAGGAGCGCGACGAGGTGGTCGGCAACCAGACCCGCGTGAAGGTCGTCAAGAACAAGATGGCGCCGCCCTTCAAGCAGGTCGAGTTCGACATCATGTATGGCGAGGGCATCTCGAAGGTCGGCGAGCTGGTCGATCTCGGGGTGAAGGCCGGCATCGTCGAGAAGTCGGGCACATGGTTCTCCTATGACAGCCGCCGGCTCGGCCAGGGCCGCGAGAACGCCAAGCAGTTCCTCAAGGACAATCCGGCCGCCGCCGAGGCCATCGAGAAGGCGATTCGCGGCAATGCCGGGCTCATCGCCGAAAAGTTCCTCGATCGCGCCGATCCGGCCGAGGGCGACGGCGAGGAATAGGGAAGCGCGAAACGGCGCTCGGGTCGAGACGGGTTCTTGACCTAAGTCCCTCAGCTTATATCTGGAATTGTGGACACAATTGCTGGCCGGGCGCTACAAGGCGCCCGGCGGCCGCGCATCGCGGGCGCGTTCCGGACCGGCCACCCGCCCATGCAGACCGTCAACGAGATCCGCTCGCATTTTCTCGGCTATTTCGAGCGCAACGGCCACGTGCCCGTGCCGTCGAGCCCGCTTGTGCCGCGGAACGACCCGACGCTGCTCTTCACCAATGCCGGCATGGTCCAGTTCAAGGACTATTTCACCGGCCGCTCGCAGCCGGTGATGCGCCGCGCGGCGAGTTCGCAGAAATGCGTTCGCGCCGGCGGCAAGCACAACGATCTCGACAATGTCGGCTATACCGCGCGGCACCACACCTTCTTCGAGATGCTCGGCAATTTCTCGTTCGGCGACTATTTCAAGGACGTTGCCATCGAGCTGGCCTGGAACCTCCTGACCAAGGAGTTCGGTCTGCCGAAGGATCGCCTGCTCGCGACCGTCTACCACGAGGACGAGGAAGCGGCGGCGCTGTGGAAGAAGATCGCGGGCTTGCCCGAGGACCGGATCATCCGCATCGCGACCAGCGACAATTTCTGGATGATGGGCGAGACGGGTCCGTGCGGTCCGTGCTCGGAGATCTTCTTCGACCACGGCCCCAAGATCGCCGGCGGCCCTCCGGGCAGCGCCGACGCGGACGGCGACCGGTTCATCGAGATCTGGAACCTCGTCTTCATGCAGTTCGAGCAGCTGGGGCCGGGCAACCGCGTGCCTCTGCCGAAGCCGTCGATCGACACCGGCATGGGCCTCGAGCGTGTCGCGGCGGTGCTGCAGGGCGTCCACGACAACTATGACATCGACCTCTTCCGGAAACTGATCGGCGCTTCGGTGCAGCTGACCGGCGTGCCCGCCGAGGGCGAGGCGCGCGCCAGCCATCGCGTGATCGCCGACCATCTCCGCTCGTCGTGCTTCCTGATCGCCGACGGCGTCCTTCCGTCGAACGAGGGCCGCGGCTATGTCCTGCGGCGCATCATGCGGCGCGGCATGCGCCACGCGCACCTCCTCGGTTCGAAGGATCCGCTGATGTGGCGCCTCGTGCCCGTGCTCACCCACGAGATGGGCGACGCGTTCCCTGAGCTGCGTCGCGCCGAGGCGCTGATCACGGAGACGCTTCGCCTCGAGGAGACGCGCTTCCGCCGCACGCTGGCGAGCGGCCTCGGCCGCCTCGACGAAGCGACCGCCAATCTCGGGCCGGGCGGCGAACTGCCGGGCGAGACCGCGTTCAAGCTTTACGACACGTTCGGCTTCCCGCTCGACCTCACCCAGGACGCGCTGAGGGTCCGCGGTATCGGCGTCGACCTTGCCGGCTTCAAGACGGCGATGGAGAAGCAGAAGGCCGACGCGCGCGCGAGCTGGGTCGGCTCGGGCGAGGCGCAGACCGAGCCGGTGTGGTACCGCCTCCGCGAGCGCCACGGCTCGAGCGAGTTCCTCGGCTACGCGACGCTCGAGGCCGACGGGCAGATCCTCGCCATCGTGTCGAAGGGCGAGGAGATCGAGGAGGCGCGCCGCAAGGGCGACGAGGTTTCGGTGGTGGTCAACCAGACGCCGTTCTACGCGGAGTCGGGCGGCCAGGTCGGCGACAACGGCGTGATGACCACCGAGGCCGGCGGCCGCTTCATCGTCACCGACGTCAGCAAGCGGGCCGACGGCCTCTTCGTCCACACCGGCACGCTCGAGGCCGGCCACCTCATGCCGGGCGAGGTCGTGCACATGTCGGTCGACGCCTCCCGGCGCGGTGCGATCGAGGCCAACCACTCGGCCACCCATCTCCTTCACGCCGCGCTGCGCGGCGTCCTCGGCAAGCATGTGGCGCAGAAGGGCTCGCTGGTCTCGCCCGACCGCCTCCGCTTCGACTTCTCGCACCCCAAGCCGATGACCGAGGAGGAGATCGGCAAGGTTGCCGCGGTCGCCAACGACGTCGTCCTCGAGGACGCGGCGGTGACGACGCGCCTCATGGACCGCGACAGCGCGATGACCTCGGGCGCGATGGCGCTGTTCGGCGAGAAATACGGCGACGAGGTCCGCGTCGTCTCGATGGGCGCGCCCGAGCCGACCAGCCCCGAGAAGCCGTTCTCGGTCGAGCTGTGCGGCGGCACGCATGTCGGCCGCACCGGCGAGATCGGCCTCGTGACGGTGATCGGCGAGAGCGCGGTTGCCGCCGGCGTCCGCCGCATCGAGGCGCTGACCGGGCGCGCGGCGCGCGAGCACCTGGAGGCGCAGGAGAAGCGCCTCCGCACCATCGCCGGCGCCCTCAAGGTGCGTCCCGACGAGGCGGCCGAGCGCGTCGTCGCGCTGGTCGAGGAACGCCGCCGGCTCGAGAAGGAGCTGGCCGACGCCAAGCGCGAGATCGCTCTCGGCGGCGGGGCCAAGAGCAGCGGCGGCGGTGACGGCGTCCGCGAGATCGGGTCGGTGAAATTCCTCGGCCGCGAGATCAAGGGCATTCCCGCCAAGGACCTCAAGGGCGTGGTTGACGACGGCAAGAAGACCGTCGGCTCGGGGGTGGTCGCGGTCATCGGCATCAGCGAGGACGGCAAGGCCGGCCTCGTGGTCGGCGTGACCGAGGACCTTCTCGGCCGCTTCAACGCGGTCGACCTCGTTCGCCGCGGCTCGGACGTGCTCGGCGGGAAGGGCGGCGGCGGCCGCCCCGACATGGCCCAGGCCGGCGGACCCGACGGGTCGAAGGCCGGCGCGGCCCTCGCGGCGATCGAGGAAATGGTCCGCGCGTCCGCGTAGGACGCAGGCAACCCTTCAGGCAGACAAAGCTAGATAGCGGGGGGAGTTGCGCAGCTCGCGCGAGCGCTGTCGCCGCGGCTCTTTGGAGCCTCGGCGGTGGCCGCGGCCACGAGCAGGTTCTCGCCCAGCGCGGTCGGATTGCCCGCCGGCGCAAGGACGAGCCCGAAACGACCGGAGTCGGTATCGACCGTCGCCACACGGAGGAGGTGCGGCCCGCAGTCGCTGCCGCCGTGCGACACGTCGGGTTCGAGGATGACTGCGGGGAGGAAAGTCGTCGCGCCGTCCGGCTCGAAACGGCCAGTGTCGAGGAGCAGGGCCCCGTCGGCGGGAAGCAGTTGCAACGGGTATGCGTCGGTGCCGACGAGGTCGACCGCCCGATGGACCAACGGATCGCCCGCCGGAGCCGCGAGCACCAGGCGCTCGCTGACCGCCGGCCCGAGCGCGTCCGTGCTCAGCACCAGGGCCGCGGGGCCGATGATCGCGCCGGCCAATAGGGCGTTGACGAGAATCCGCTTCATCCGTCACCTCTGCGCAGCAATGTAGTGTGGTGCGCCAAGCACGTCAAAAAAAGGGCAGGGAAGCTAACTTTCACCGGAGGCGGCTCATCAGCGGTCCAATCCGATCCACCCGATTGGTCCAGATTCCGCCGACGAAGTCATTGGGAATCCTCGCGAATTCTTCTTCGCTGTCGATTCCGGAGCTGAAGCCCGATCCGTCATAGTCGCCGAGCAGCACGATATCGCCGCCCGCGGCGGCGATCCGCTGCGCCATCCGGTTGGGGAAGCCCCAGAACCACGGCGCGGCGTTGATCGGCAGCATCACCAGCCCCCCTCGGCAGGCTTCCGGGACATATCCGCTCCAGCCGGCGGCGAGATAGGTGAGGAGGCAATCCTTGAGGCTGCTCGCGCCGAACGTCTGGATGTCCAGCAGCCGGGCCGCGAGCTCGGCCATCGGTCGCGTACCGCCATAGGCCGAGAGGCGCACGCGGTCGTCGGCGGTTCGCGCCGAGAGGTATTCGCCGAGGAGGCGTCCTTCCTCGGGATCGTCGCTCTTGACGTTGATCAGGAAGCGGCGGCCGGGGAAGGCGTCGAGCAGCTCATCGAGCGTGACCATCATTCCAACGCCCTTGGCGCGGAGGGGATGAGTCGCCCCGCCATCGGCGGTGTAGCCGTAGCCGAGGTCGAGGGCGCGGAGCTCGGCGAGGCTGTGGTCGCGGGTTGCGCCGGTCCCGTCGGTGCGACAGTCGAGCGTCCAATCGTGGAAGACGACGAACTCGCCGTCGGTGGTGGGCTGGACGTCGAACTCGACCATGTCGGCGCCGTAGTCGAACGCGGCCGCGATCGAGGGGATCGTGTTCTCGATGAAGGGGTGCTCGGGCGGGAAGATGCGCGCCGCGGTGCAGGTCTCTCCGGTCAGACCTTCGCGGCGGAAGGTCTGGCCGAGGCCGCGATGGGCGATAAGGAAGGGCTCGCCCTCGGGCGGCGCCACGAGGCGGCTCGAGTTGAAAAGGAAAAGCGCTGCCGCGATCACCACGATCAGCGCCAGCGCGGCGCGCAGAAACCGTCTCATGTGCCCCCCAAGGTCAGACGGGGCGACCGTTTGCACGCTCAAGATGAAGGAATGACGGCCGGCTCAGGGCGGAGCGAAGGCGCGCGACGCTGATGCAGCATCTGTCGGCCGAGCCGATCCCCACCTTTCGGAAAGGGATGTCGCCCACAACAAAGGGCGGCCCCCTCACGGGAGGGGGAGGGGGTGAGGAGCCGGACCTCTCCGGATGGACCTGTAACCCCTCACCCTAACCCTCTCCCTCTGGGAGAGGGGGCGCGTCTCCTCTCTACGGGAGGGGGAGGCGTGGTCTTCGCTCGGGCTCGGTCAGCGCTAAGCCAACGCCGCACGGAGGTTGTCCGAGATCTTGTCGAGGAAGCCGGTGGTGCTGAGCCAGGGCTGGTCGGGCCCGATGAGGATGGCGAGGTCCTTGGTCATCGATCCGCTCTCGACCGTATCGATCGAGACCTTCTCGAGCGTGTCGGCGAAGCGGGCGAGGGGGGCGTTGCCGTCGAGCTTGGCGCGGTGGGCAAGCCCGCGCGACCAGGCGAAGATCGAGGCCATCGAGTTGGTCGAGGTCTGCTCGCCGCGCTGATGCTGCCGGTAATGGCGCGTGACCGTGCCGTGGGCCGCTTCGGCCTCGACGGTCTTGCCGTCCGGTGTCATCAGGACCGAGGTCATGAGGCCGAGCGAGCCGTAGCCCTGCGCGACCGTGTCGGATTGCACGTCGCCGTCGTAGTTCTTGCACGCCCAGACATAGCCGCCCGACCATTTCAGCGCCGCCGCGACCATGTCGTCGATCAGCCGGTGCTCGTAGGTGAGCTTGCGGGCGGCGAACTCGGCTTTGAACTCGCGCTCGAAGACCTCCTGGAAGAGGTCCTTGAAACGCCCGTCATAGGCCTTGAGGATGGTGTTCTTGGTCGACAGATAAACCGGATAGTTGCGGGCGAGGCCGTAGTTCAGGGAGGCGCGCGCGAAATCGCGGATCGACTCGTCGAGATTGAACATCGCCATGGCAACGCCCCCGCCGTTGAACTCGTGGACGACGTGCTCGATGATTTTCCCGTCGACGCCGTCGAACTTGATGGTGAGCTTGCCCTTGCCCGGCACGACGAAGTCGGTCGCCCGATATTGGTCGCCATAGGCGTGCCGGCCGATGATGATCGGCTGGGTCCAGCCCGGCACCAGGCGCGGCACGTTCTTGCAGATGATCGGCTCGCGGAAGATGGTGCCGCCCAGGATGTTGCGGATCGTGCCGTTCGGCGACTTCCACATCTTCTTGAGGCTGAATTCCTTGAGGCGCGCCTCGTCGGGCGTGATCGTCGCGCATTTGACGCCGACGCCATGCGTGCGGATCGCCTCGGCCGCCTCGATCGTGACCCGGTCGTCG
>CAYOET010000210.1:0-9185 GCA_964402985.1 uncultured Bauldia sp.
CGCATTCGTAGCCGACATGGGCGCAGATGCGCCGGCCAAGCTCGCAGATCTCGGCGCGCTGGGCGTCCGTCAGGTAGGGCGCGGGGGCGCGTTCGACGACCTTCTGGTTGCGCCGCTGCACGGTGCAGTCGCGTTCCCAGAGGTGCCAGACATTGCCCTGCTTGTCGCCGAGGATCTGCACCTCGACATGGCGGGCGCGCAGGATCATTTTTTCCAGATAGCCCTCGCCGTTGCCGAAGGCCGCCTCGGCCTCGCGCCGCCCCTCGCGGACCTTCTCGACCAGCTCGTCCGGCCCGTTGATCGGCCGCATCCCGCGCCCGCCGCCGCCCCATGAGGCCTTGAGCATCACCGGGTAGCCGATCTTGGCGGCGAGCTTCTTGAACTCGTCCGCCGCGTCGGGCAAAGCGCCGGTCGCCGGCACCATCGGCACCTTGACCGAATGGGCGAGGTTGCGGGCGGCGACCTTGTTGCCGAGCTGACGCATCGTGTCCGGTCGCGGACCAATGAAGATGACCCCGGCCTTGGCGCAGGCGTCGGCGAATTCCGGGCTCTCGGAGAGGAAGCCGTAACCCGGATGGATGGCGTCGACCTTGGCCTCGACGGCGACCCGGATGACCTCGTTGATGTCGAGATAGGCCTCGATCGGGCCCTTGCCCTTGCCGACCTGATAGGCCTCGTCGGACTTGAACCGGTGCAGGGAGAGCTTGTCCTCTTCCGCGTAGATCGCGATCGTCTCGATGCCGAGCTCGGTCGCCGCCCGGAACACGCGGATGGCGATTTCGGACCGGTTTGCGACCAGGATGCGGTGTATGGAATTCACGGAAAGAGCCCCGCCGGCGTTGCTAGGAGACGCCGCAGCGCCAGCCCATGGCCGCTCTTCCGGCGGCGCATGGCCGTCAGCCATCTAATTTGCCGGACCATGACGGTGCAAGGGCTTGGCCTGCGGCTCAAAGCGCAGGAGGCCCGCGGCCATCGCACGGCCGCTAACCTCGCGGTCACCATTTCCCTTCACATTTCGCTAAGGACGGCGCGAATCGCGGGACGCTAAGCCCGCGTTTGCAATTCCAGCCTCGGCCAGCAAGATGGCCAAGGCGGGGGCCGGTTTTGGCGTGGATTTCGTGCCCGGATGACTCCGCTTCGGCGAATACTGCCGTTCTTCGCCGTCGCGGCAGCCTTCGCGTGGAGCGCCGTCGCGCAGGAAGCGCCGCCCGCCGCCGAGGAAGAAGCCGGCGGCATCGAGTACACCGTGGAGGTCTTCGTTCCCGAGGACCCCGACCTCGTGGGTGCGGTGGAGAACGTCTCGCTGCTCGTCGACCGCGCCGACACGCCGCCGCAAACCGCCGGCGAGCTGGTGTCCCGCGCCCTCGAGGATACCGGCCGCGTCACCGCCCTCCTCTACACGCGCGGCCGCTATGGCGGCCTCGTCACCATCCGTACCGCCGGCGTGCCGGCGGCCGAGCCCGGCGCCGAGCCGGCGATCGCTGCCGCGCTGGGCCGCGGCCCGGTGCCGGTGACCATCACCGTCGACCCCGGTCCGCAATTCCTCTTCGGCGAGGTCAAGATCGACGGCCGCACCAACGGCAACACTTTCGACCCCGCCGCGCTCGGCATGGTCGAGGGCGAGCCCGCCCTGTCCGACAAGATCCTCCAGGCCCAAGGCGAGATCGTCCGCGTCCTTCGCGAGGAGGGCTACCCGCTCGCCGCCGTCCCCAGCCGGGAAGTGGTCGCCGACCACGCCACCGCGCAACTCGACGTAGCGCTTCACGTAGACTCGGGCGAGAAGGCCAATCTTGGCGCCATCGAGGTCACGGGCAACGAGAAGCTCGACGCCGACCTCATCCGCCGCCTCGCACCGTTCGAAGCCGGCGAACCCTACTCGCCGGCCACGCTGCAGCGTTACCGCGACCGCCTCCGCGAGCTGCCGATCCTCGCCGCCGCGGTGGTGCGCACCGGCGACACCATCGCCGCCGACGGCACTATCCCGGTCGTGGTCGAGGTCTCCGAGCGCCTGCCGCGCGTCATAGGCGCCGGGGCCTTCTACTCGACCGACGAGGGCGTTGCGGTAAACGCCTATTGGGGTCACCGCAACCTCTTCGGCAACGGCGAGGATTTCCGCATCGAAGCCGAGATCGGCGGACTCTTCGAACAGTCGTGGGACGACGTCGACATGCGCCTCGCGATGACCTTCGTGAAGCCGGCGCTACCGACCGCCCGCGACGATCTCCTCGCCGCGATGAGTTTTACGCGCGAGACCACCGACGCCTACCATCGCGAGGCCGGCGAGGCCGAAATCGGCATCCGCCGCCGCATCAACGAGCACCTCCTCCTCGAAGCCGGCGTGGCGTTCGAAGCCACGCGCATCGAGGACGTCAACGGCCTCAGCGAATTCCTCCTCCTCAGCGCACCGATCACGGCGACCTTCGACAACACCAACAGCAAACTCGATCCGACCAGCGGCTTCCGCTACCTCCTCGAAGCCGAGCCGATCATCGATCTCGACGACAGCGCGCTGATCACGATCTTCAGCGGCGAGGCCTCGACCTATCTCGCGATCGACGAGGCCGAGCGCTACGTCCTCGCCGGGCGGATCAAGGCGGGGACGATCATCGGCGCCGCGCTCGAGGACGTGCCGGCGAGCCGCCGCTTCTTCGCGGGCGGCGGCGGATCGATCCGCGGCTTCGCCTTCCAGAGCGCCAGCCCGCGCGACCTCGGCGACAATATCATCGGCGGCCTCAGCCTGTTCGAGGCGTCGCTGGAACTCCGCGTCCAGGTCACGGACACGATCGGCATCGTGCCGTTCGTCGATGTCGGACGCGCCTTCGAGGGGCCGGTGCCCGATTTCGGCGACCTCAAGATCGGCGCCGGCGTCGGCATCCGCTATCTCACCCCGATCGGCCCGCTCCGCCTCGACGCGGCGGTGCCGCTCAACCCCGGACCCGACGACCCGAGCTTCACGATCTATCTCGGCCTCGGCCAGTCGTTCTGATGCGCGTCGTCTTCCGCCGGATCCTTCTCACCCTCCTGCTGCTGATCCTGGTGGCGGGCGGCTTCGCGGCGGTTCTCGTCGGCACGCCGGTCGGGCGCGCCGCGCTCTTCCGCACCGCGGTCAACTTCGCGCTGCCGAAGGACCTCGACGTCGAGTGGAGCCAACTCGCCTCGCCCACGCTCGGTTCGCTCGTCGTCGAGGACCTGAGCATCGGCGACGCCGACGGGCCGCTGCTGCGCGTCGATCACGTCACGCTCGAGTGGACTCCGGCCCGCGTCTTCTCGGGGGTCCTGCAGATCGAGCGGCTGGCCGCGTGGACGGTCAGCGTCTCGCGCGTCCCCAAGGGCGATGCCGACGCGCCGCCGACGCCGTTCGAGATTCCCGAGCTGCCGTTCGGCATCGACGTCGCCGCCTTCTCGATCGACCGGCTCGACCTTGCCCAGCCGGTGCTCGGGGTCGCCGACTCCCTTGCCGTCACCGGCAAGGCGCGGCTCATCCCCGGAATGGAAGGACCGATCACCGACGGGGAGGTCCATGTCGGCCGGCTCGCCGCCGCGCCGGCGCGCTTCGACGCCTCGTGGGCCTACTCGGTCGCCGACAACAAGCTCGACCTCAATGTCGATCTCTCCGATCCTGCCAACGGCACCACCCAGGCGGTGATCGGCAGCCGCGCCGACCTGCCGGTGGCGCTGCGCCTCGCCGGCACGGGCACGCTCTCCGACTGGGCGGGGGAGTTCCGCTTCGCGGCCGGCCCCGACGCCACCGCGACCGGCACGTTCCGCATCAACGAGGTCGATGCGGGCATCGCGCTGACGGCCGAGATCAACGCCGCCCTCGCCTCGATGTTCGCCGACGAACGCGCCGCGCTGCTGGGCGGCGACGTGCGCATCGCCGCCGACGCTTTGTGGCAGGAGGAGACCGGCACGCTGGTCATCAACGGCTTCGAGCTGACCGCGCCGGCCGCGGTGGCGCGCGCGAGCGGCTCGCTGGTGCCCAACGCCGGCCGCTACGCCGCGATGTTCAGCGCCGACATCGCCGATGCGGCCGACCTCTCCGCCATCCTCGGCGACCTTCGCTTCCGCGACCTCCACCTCGAGGGCAATGTCGCGTTCGCGGGCAGCGAGATGTCGGGCGGCGCCACCCTTTCCCTGGCCGACCTTGCTGCGGGCGAGCTTTCGGTGGCGAGCCTCGAGGCGACGCTGCAACCGGTCACCGGCGGGGCGAGCGCCTTCCGCCTCTCGGGGCGCGCGGAAGGCGCGGGAATCTCGGACACGAAGCGCGACATCATCTTCATGGCTGACGGGCTGGTCGAGAACGGGGTGCCCGTCGCCACTGCGTTGACCGTCGACAGCGAAGGCACGAGCGCCTCGTTCGCGGGCCGCGCGACGCTCGACGCAATCGCCGGCACCGTGACGGCCGAAATTGTCGACCTTGGCGCTTATGCCGATCTCACTGGCCAATCGCTCGCCGGCGCCTTCAGGGGCAGTGCGGAGGTCAGCTCGGCTTCGCCCTTCACCGAATGGTCGGTCACCGTGAACGGCACCGCAACCGACCTCGGCGTGGGCGTGCCGCAGGTCGACCCGCTTCTTGCCGGCGAGGCGACAATAGCGGGCGGCATCGCGCTCGCCGGTGCGCGCTGGACGGTCGACAACGTCCGGATCGCAACCGCGCAACTCGATGCGTCGGCGAGCGGCAGTCTCGGGCGAGCCGAGGACACGCTCGTCGTCCGCGCCAACCTCGCCGATGTCAGGGTCCTCGACGCCCGCGTCAGCGGCATCGCGAGCGCGGTCGCCACCCTTACCGGCGGCGCCGATGCGATGGGCATCTCGGCCGAAATCACGATGCCCGAAATGCAGGCCCGCGATCGGCGCGCGGAGAACGTCACCGCAACGTTCCGGGGTACACTCCTCGACGGCGATTTCAACGGTCCCGTAACGCTGACCGGCGAGGTCGACGACGTACCGGTCAGCGGAACGGGAGAGATCGCGCTGGTCGACGGCGCGTTGTCACTTTCGGAGTTCGAGGTCGAGGCCGCGGGCGGAATGGCCACCGGGTCGATCGCCCTCGCCGAGGGCCAGCCGACCGGCGCGATCGCGATCACGGCCTCCGACATTGCGACGCTGGCGGCCCTCGCCGGTTTCGACGCCTCCGGCTCGGTAACCGGCAACGTCACGCTCGCGACCGACGCACCTCCCCGCTTCGACGCGCGCTTCGAGCGGATCGTCTTCGGCACGTTCTCGGCTGGGTTGCTGGTTGTGGAAACGCTCGACACCGCCGGCACGGAGCGCGACTGGACCGGGCGCATCGAAGGCAGCGCGCTGCAGGCCGGGGACGACTTCGTCGTCGATACGGTCGCCGGCACTCTCTCGGGCCGCGGCGATACGGTCGGTTTCGACCTCGACCTTCGCCTCCTCGGGGGCACCGCAACGGCGGGAGGCAGCGGAGAGGTGCGGATGCTCGACGGCGAGTACCGTATCGACCTCGCGGCCCTCTCTCTCGCCAAGGCCGGCGAGACGATCACCCTCACCGAGCCTGCGCAGCTCGCCTTCGCCGACGGCACGATCTCGACCAACCTCCTCGCCCTTCGCTCCAACAGCGGCCGCGCGGTCATCACCGGCTCGGCGGGCGAGGCGCTCGCCCTCGATGCCCGGCTCGACGGCATTTCGCTCGGCCTCGTCGAACTCGTCGCCCCGGCCCTCAATCTCGGCGGCACGCTGCGCGGCAACGTCGCGGTAACCGGCACGGCGGCCGCTCCCTCGGCAAATTTCGACGTGTCGGTCGCCAACCTCACCTCGCCCGACCTCGCCTCGCGCGGCCTCCCAGCGCTCGACGTCACGGCGCGCGGCACGTTCGCCAACAACACCGCCAATGCCGCCGGCACCGTCTCCGGGATCCCCGGCCTCACGCTGAGCTATGACGGCACCGTGCCGCTCGCGACGGGGGCCTCGATCAACGTCGCGGTCAACGGCCGCGCCGACGTTGCCGCGCTCAACCGGTTCCTGCGCGCGTCGACCGCCGACGTCGGGGGCCAAGTCTCGCTCAACGGCACGCGCCTCACCGGCCCCCTGACGGCGCCCCAGCTCTCGGGCGGCTTCACGCTTTCCGACGGGCGCTACGTCGACCGCATCGCCGGCCTCGCCTTCACCAACCTTCGCGGCGACGCGTCGGTCTCGGGCAACGTCCTCACCCTGCGCGGGCTCACCGGCTCGGCGGCCAATGGCGGAACGCTCGCCGCGAGCGGGACCGTCAATCTCGGCAGCGCCGGCGGCCCGACGGCCAATCTGACGCTGACCGCCGCCAACGCGCGCATCATCCAGTCGGACTTCGTCACCTTCGACCTCGACGGCAATCTCAGCCTCGAAGGACCGATCACCCGACGCCCGCGGGTGTCGGGCAACGCCACGGTCCGCCGCCTCGACGTCAACATCGCCGCCTCGCTGCCGACCACTATCGCCGTCGTCGACGTCACCCACGTCAACGCCCCGGCGCGGCTCAACATCCCGACGCGCACCGGCAACTCCGCGGCGGGCCAGGGCACCTTCGACGCCGAGCTCGACCTCTCGCTGACCGCGCCGGGCCAGGTCTTCATCCGCGGGCAGGGACTCACCGCCGAGCTCGCCGGTCAGATCCGTCTCACCGGGACGCTGCAGCGCCCGGTCACCGTCGGCGCGTTCCAGCTGCGGCGCGGCGACCTCTCGGTCCTCGGCCAGCGCTTCGATCTCACCACGGCCGACCTCACTTTCGCCGGCGACATCGATCCGCTGCTCGACATCACGGCGGAGACCGAGGCCGGCGATGCGACGGCGGTGTTCACGATCGAGGGCCAGGCCTCGCAGCCGAGCTTCACCATCACCTCGCGCCCCGAGCTGCCGCCCGACGAGGTGCTCGCCCGCCTCCTCTTCGGCAAGGCGACCGGCCAGCTCACCGCCGGCGAGGCGCTCTCCCTCGCCCAGGCGGCGACGCAGCTGGCCGGCATTGGCGGGGGCGGCGGCATCCTCGAGGAGATCCGCGAGAAGACCGGGCTCGACCGGCTCTCGATCTCCACCGACCAGCAGGGCAACGCCATCGTCGATATCGGCCGCTATATCGGCGAGCGCGCCTATGTCGGCGTCGAGCAGGGCGCGACGCCGGGTTCGACCCGCGCCACGATCGACCTCGACATCACCGACACGATCAAGGGCAGGGCCGAGCTCGGCGCCGACGGCGACTCGCGCATCGGCATCACGGTCGAACGGCAGTACTGACCGTTTGCGGTCGGCCACCCTGGCAATTCAGCTGCTCCGTCGCCCTAGACGCCGGCAAAGCCCGAAGTCTCAGGGGCAGCGTCAAAATTGGCACGTGGCTACCGCCCGCAGTGCGTCCGAAGCGGTACAAATCCACGTCCCCGCTGGATTTCTTCATTCGCCGTTCACTTCGGTTAACGCGCTGTTAACCAACTCCCGGGCAATCCTTTGTTAACGACCAACCAAGGGTTCGCTCGTGAACGCAGTTGCCGCCGTTGTGCGCCCTCGCTCTTCGCTCCGCTTCCGCGGCCGCTCCTTTCTGGCGCTGGTCCTCGCGCCGGAGCCGCCGATCGACGAGTGGCTGGCGGAAATCGACAGCCTGGCAACCCGTTCGCCCGGCTTCTTCTCGAGCCGCCCGGTCATTCTCGATCTCGCCAATCTCCCGGTCGACCGCGGCAGCCTGACCACCCTCATCACCGACCTCAGCACCCGCGACGTCCGAATCATGGGCGTCGAGGGCGTCGACCCGTCGATCCTCGGCCCCGGCATGCCGCCGATCGTCAGCGGCGGCCGCCAGACCGGCAATCTCGACCTCCTCGATTCGGCTCCGCGCGTCGTCCAGCCGCTGGCCGGCGGGAAGAAGGTCCAGGGGCCGGGCTCGGCTCCCGTCTCCATCCAGCGCGCTCCGCTTCCGGAACCCGCGCAGACCCAACAGCAGCCGACATCGCTCCTGCTCCAGAACCCGGTCCGTTCGGGCCAGTCGGTGATCTTCCCGCAGGGCGACGTCACGGTGCTCGGCTCGGTCGCCTCCGGCGCCGAAGTCATCGCCGGCGGGTCGGTCCACGTTTACGGCGCGCTGCGCGGCCGGGCCATCGCCGGCTCGGTCGGCAACGCCCAGGCGCGCATCTTCTGCCTCAAGAACGAAGCAGAATTGATCGCGATCGATGGCCTCTACCAGACGGCCGAGAACATGCAGGCGCAATTCCGGGGCAAGCCCATCCAGGCCTGGCTCCAGGGCGATGCAATCCTCATGGCGGAACTTCACTAGGAACAGAGAGAGGGCGCGATCTTGGCCAAGGTTTTGGTCGTCACATCAGGCAAGGGCGGGGTCGGCAAGACCACCTCGACAGCAGCACTTGGCGCTGCGCTGGCACAGCGGAAGCAGAGGGTGGTCGTGGTCGATTTCGACGTCGGCCTTCGCAACCTCGACCTCATCATGGGCGCCGAGCGGCGGGTCGTCTACGACCTCATCGACGTCACCCAGGGCGAGGCCAAGCTCTCGCAGGCCCTCATCCGCGACAAGCGGCTGGAAAACCTCTCGCTCCTCCCCGCATCGCAGACCAGGGACAAGGACGCCCTCACCTCCGAGGGTGTCGCCAAGGTCATCGCCGAGCTCAGGGAACTGTTCGACTGGGTGATCTGCGACAGCCCCGCGGGCATCGAGCGCGGCGCCACGCTGGCGATGCGCCACGCCGACGTGGCGGTGATCGTCACCAACCCCGAGGTCTCCTCGGTGCGCGACTCCGACCGCATCATCGGCCTCCTCGATTCCAAGACCGAGAAGGCCGAGAAGGGCGAGCGCATCGACAAGCGCCTCCTCCTCACCCGCTACGACCCGGCGCGCGCCGCCCGGGCGGAAATGCTGAAGATCGAGGATGTCCTCGAGATCCTCTCGATCCCGCTCCTCGGCGTCATCCCGGAGAGCCAGGAAGTGCTCCGCGCCTCCAACCTCGGCACTCCGGTGACCCTGGCGAGCCCGCAGAGCGCCCCGGCCCGCGCCTACGCCGAAGCCGCCCGCCGCCTCTCCGGCGAGACGGTGACGATGAGCGTGATCAGCGACAAGAAGAGCCTCTTCGGTCGGTTCTTCAGCCGGAGGGCGGCATGAATCTGATCAACCTCTTTCGCAAGAAAGGATCGGCGCCGGTCGCCCGCGACCGGTTGCAGATCCTCCTTGCGCACGAACGCACCACGACCGG
>CAYOET010000211.1:0-4617 GCA_964402985.1 uncultured Bauldia sp.
TACTTGAAGGTGTTGAGATAGATCCGCCAGGTGACCCAGGAGCCGAGCGTCTCCTCGTAATTGAGGGTCATGAACGCCGGATAGATGCGGATCGAGTCGTAGTCCCAGAACGAGACCATGACGATCACCGCGATCGGCACCAGCAGGAACGCGGTGAGGATGATGGCGAGCGGCGCGGCCTGGAGATAGGACGCCGCGGCGGAGACGATCTTCTGCACTTCTCGGCTCGGCTGGAGGGGCAGGGCCTTCCGGCCGAGGTTGGCCGGAAGGCGGATCGATCAGCCTGCTAAGCGGCCGGCCGCTAGGCGGCGATGAACTCGTTCCACTTGCGGACCATGTAGCGGTCCTCGTCCATGACCGAATTCCAGCACGCGACGCGGCCCATGCGTTCTTCGAACGAGCCGCCGTCGCGCACCGCGCCGGCACGCTCCATGACCACGCCGTCCGGGCTGAGGATGTCGGCCGCCGCCGGTTGGCCCTCCATCCAGAACGCCCACTCGGCGTCCGACATGAAGGCCTTCGCGGTATCGAGGCAGGCCGAGTAGTAGCCCTGGCGGTTGAGGTAGGCGCCGACCCAGCCCGACATGTACCAGTTGATGTATTCGTAGGCCGCGTCGAGCTCGATGCCCGAAAGGTGCTTGGCCAGGCCAAGACCGCCACCCCAGGCGCGATAGCCCTCCTGGAGCGGCTGGTAGACGCACGGAATGCCCTTGGAGCGCACGGCTGCGACTGCCGGCGACCACATCGACTGGATGATCACTTCGCCCGAGGACATGAGGTTCACGGACTCGTCGAAGGTCTTCCAGAAGGCGCGGAACTGGCCGGCGCGCTTGGCCTCGGTCATCACCGCCAGCGTCGCGTCGATCTCGGCCGGGGTCATGTTGCCCTTGTCGGCGTAGGTGACCTCGCCCATCGCCTCACAGATCATCGCGGCGTCCATGATGCCGATCGATGGGATGTTGAGGATCGAGGTCTTGCCGACGAAGGCCGGGTCCATGATGTCGGCCCAGGAAGTGATCGGACGGCCGACAAGGTCCGGACGGATGCCGAGCGTGTCGGCGTTGTAGATCGTCGGGATCATCGTCATCCAGTTGGTCGGCTCGGGCGCGAAACTGGTCGAGTCGCCCGCGGTGACGAAGCCGACCGTATGCGGGGCGGTGCCCTGCGCGATGGTCGACTCCGGCGTCAGCTTGCCGTTGATGAAGAGCGGGACGAGCTTGTCATAGTAGGTGAGCCGGCTCACATCCATCGGCTGCATCACGCCGGCCGGGAAGACCTTCTTGCAGATCCAGTACTCGATGTCGGCGATGTCGTAGCTGTCCGGCTGGGTCACCGCGCGCTGCGCGACCGAGTCGGAGTCGAGCGCGGTCATCTGCAGCGTGAAGCCGAGGTCCTCGCGAACCTTCTCGGCGACCGCGTTGAGGTTCGACACGCCGGTGCCGAACTGGCGCAGCGTGATGTTGCGGATGTTCTGCGCCCAGATCGTCGGGAAGCCGGTGATGGCGCCCGAGCCGACGGCCAGAGCGCCACCTGCGGCGGCGCCCTTGAGGACGGTACGCCGGGAGACCCCGGTCTTCTTCTTTGACGTCTTGGTTTGGTTGGTCATGCGAGTCCCCTGTGTCAGATCCATTTCTGTCATGCGTGGGTGGAGGCGCCGAGGACGTGGACGTCGCCCGGCGCCCAGTGCACCGGCACGGCGTCGCCGCGCTTCAGCGGAGCGTCGAAGAAGGCCGTCTCGGGGAGGAGCACCGAGAACTCGTCGATGCCCGGCGCGGAGAGCGCCACCTGCACCCGCTGCCCGTGGTATTCGACGTTGCCAACGAGTCCGGTGAAGCCGAAGCCGGGCGCGCCGCCCTGGCCGATCCGGATGCGGTCGGAGCGGACGGCGAGGGCGGCGGGCGCTCCGGCGGCGCGGCCGTTCTTGACCGGCATCGCGAACCGCGCCCCTTCGAGGACCTCGACGGTTTGTCCGTCGGCCCCGAGCTTGCCGGTGATGACGTTGTGGTCGCCCATGAATCGGGCAACGAAGGCGGTGGCCGGCTTGTTGAAGAGCTCGCGCGGCGGCGCCGCCTGCTCGATCCTGCCCTCGTTCATCACCACCACCAGGTCGGCGAGCGCCATCGCCTCTTCCTGGCTGTGGGTGACGTGGATGAAGGAGATCCCGAGGTCGAGCTGAAGGCGCTTCAGCTCCTGCCGCATCTTGATCTTGAGGAACGGGTCGAGCGCGGACAGCGGCTCGTCGAGAAGGAGCGCCTGCGGATCGGTGATGAGGGCGTGAGCGAGCGCGATACGCTGCTGCTGGCCGCCCGAGAGCTGCGCCGGCCGCCGGTCGGCGTAGGCGCGCATCTGCATCAGGTCGAGCATCTCGAGCGCCTTCTTGCGGCGCTCGGCCTTGGCGATGCCCCGCATCTTGAGGCTGAAGGCGACGTTGTCGACGAGGTCGAGATGCGGGAAGAGCGCGTAGCTCTGGAACATCATCGACGTGCCGCGCTTGGCGGGAGGAAGGTCGGTGATGACGGCGTCGCCGAGCCGGATGTCGCCGGAGGAGGCGATCTCGTGCCCGGCGATCATGCGCAGCGTCGTGGTCTTGCCGCAGCCGGAGGGGCCGAGCAGGCAGCAATAGGTGCCGGCCTTGATCTTGAGATTGATGCCCTCCACGGCGAGCGTGTTGCCGTAGAGCTTGGTGACGGAAACGAGTTCGATGTCCGCTGCCTTGGACGGCATCTCGCCACTCCGGTTGCGCGATGGTTAAGGCAAGGCATGTGCCAGCGGTCGGACGCGTGCTTCGGGACCGGCGTCGGGCGGTTGCACGCTAAGGATTCCGGCCCCTCCACCGTGGCGAGAGTAGCCTTCGCCGGCTATCCGTTCGGCGCGCTCGATTCATGGGCAGATGGCGTCTCTTTGCACGCGATCTGCCGAAAGATTGTATACAATCGCAGGCGGGATAGGGTGCATGCTTGGCCTAGCCCAAGCCGGCCTCCTTGTCTTAGATGGGCGGCCGACGAACCACGATGCCGACTGACCCGACCATGCTCACCGAGGCCGCCAACGGCAAAGCGCGGGGCCGTCCCGACGACGCCGACCTCACGCATCGTCTCGAGGAGGCCGTCTTCGACGCCATCGTCGATCACCGCCTCCCTCCTGGTACCAAGCTCTCGGAGGTCGAGGTCGGCGCCGCCTTCAATGTCAGCCGCACCATCACCCGCCGCGCGCTGCAGGCGCTCGCCCACACCGGCATCGTCACCATCGAGCGCAATCGCGGCGCCTTCGTCGCGCGGCCCGATGCAGCCGAGGCGCGACAGGTGTTCGCCGCGCGCCGGCTGGTCGAGCCCGACCTTGCCCGGACGGCGGCGGGCCTTTGCGTCAAGGCGGACCTCACCGCCCTCCGCCGCCACCTCGCCGCCGAGGCCGACGCGCTGAGGAAGGGCGACCGCCGCACGGCGATCCGTCTCTCGGGCGACTTTCACCTCCGCGTCGCCGACATCGCCGGCAATCTGGTGCTGGCCCGTTTCCTGCGAGACCTGACGGCGCGGACCTCGCTGATCGTGGCGCTCTACGGCCGCTCCGGCATCTCGGCTTGCGGGCTCGAGGAGCACCGGGAGCTCTACGACAGCCTGGCCGCGCGCGACGGGAAAGGGGCCGCTACCGTGATGCTGCATCACCTCGAACACATCGAATCCGACCTCCACCTCACCGACGGGAGCGCTGCCCCGGTGGACCTCGCCGTGGTGCTGCGGCCCGCGCTCCTCAAGGCCTGACCCGGCATGGCGTCGGTCACGGTGGTCAGGCATGCGCTGGTCCAGCACAAGCTGACGCTGCTTCGCGACAAATCCTGCTCGACCGCCAATTTCCGACAGCTGGTCAAGGAGCTCGCGCTCCTCCTCGGCTACGAGGTGACGCGCGACTTGCCCCTCACGACCGCGCGGATCGACACCCCGCTCGAGCCGATGGACTCGCCAAAACTCGACGGCAAGAAACTGGTCTTCGCCTCGATCCTCCGCGCGGGGGAGGGGCTGCTGGCCGGCCTTCTCGAGCTGGTGCCCTCGGCGCGCGTCTCGCATATCGGGCTCTACCGCGACCACGACACGCTGCGGGCGGTTCAGTATTTCTTCAAGGCGCCCGAGGATCTCGCCGACCGCCAGGTGATCGTCGTCGACCCGATGCTGGCGACCGGCAACTCGGTCTGCCACGCCATCGGCATTCTCAAGAAGGCGGGCGCGCGCGACATCCGCTTCCTCTGCCTCCTCGCCGCGCCCGAGGGGATCGCGCATCTCCACGAGGAGCATCCCGATGTGCCGGTGGTCACCGCCGCGATCGACCGCCAGCTCAACGAGAACGGCTACATCGTCCCGGGCCTCGGCGACGCCGGCGGCCGCATGTTCGGGACGACGTGATGCTTGGCTCAGGGCTCGTACGTTTCGAGGACGTCGATCAGCGTGCGCACCGCGAAGCCGATATCGGCTGGCGAAGCGAACTCGGCCGGGTTGTGGCTCACCCCGCCGCGGCAGCGCACGAACAGCATGGCGAGCGGAAGCACCCGATGGAAGGCCATCGCGTCATGTCCGGCTCCACTCGGCAGGCGCAGCGGCTCGAACCCCTGCCGGGTCACGGCGCGCG
>CAYOET010000212.1:0-7263 GCA_964402985.1 uncultured Bauldia sp.
GCAATTTCACCTCCCTGGTGCCGCCCTACGCCAAGACGAACGTCTTCGTGGCCAACAAGGACATCATCCGCGACCTCAAGGCGGCCGGAAAAATCCTCCGGCACGAGACGATCCTCCACAACTACCCCCATTGCTGGCGCACGCGCGAGCCGCTGATCTACAAGGCAATGCCGTCCTGGTACGTGGCGGTGACCAAGTTCCGCGACCGCATGGTCGAGGTGAACAAGGACATCACCTGGGTGCCGGGCCACGTGAAGGACGGCATCTTCGGCAACTGGCTCGAGAACGCGCGCGACTGGAACATCGGCCGGACGCGCTTCTGGGGCGCGCCGATCCCGGTGTGGAAGTCGGACGACCCCAACTATCCGCGCATCGACGTGTACGGCTCGCTCGACGAGATCGAGCGCGATTTCGGCGTGCGTCCCAAGGACCTGCACCGGCCCTATGTCGACGCGCTGACCCGCACCAACCCGGACGATCCCTCCGGTCGGTCGATGATGCGGCGCGTGCCGGACGTCCTCGACTGCTGGTTCGAGTCCGGCTCGATGCCGTTCGCGCAGGTCCACTACCCGTTCGAGAACAAGGCGTGGTTCGACAACCACTTCCCGGGCGACTTCATCGTGGAATACGTCGCGCAGACGCGGGGCTGGTTCTACACGCTGGTGGTGCTCTCCACCGCGCTCTTCGACCGGGCGCCGTTCCGCTCGGCGATCTGCCACGGCGTGGTGCTCGACGAGAACAAGAAGAAGCTCTCGAAGAGCCAGAAGAACTATCCCGACCCGATCGGCGTGTTCAACGATTACGGCGCGGATGCCCTCCGCTGGTACATGATGTCCTCGCCGCTCCTTTCGGGCGGCGACCTCGCCATGCCGAAGGACGGGCGGGCGATCGCCGAGACGGTGCGCCAGGTCGTGCTGCCGATCTGGAACGCGTACTCGTTCTTCACCCTCTACGCGAACATCGACGGAATCCCGGGACGGCCGGTCACGACGGCGGAAGCCGAGCTCGACCGCTACATCCTCGGCAAGACTGCGGACCTCACGCGGGCGGTCGAGGCGGCGATGGACCGGCTCGACATCCCGGGCGCGTGCGCGTCGTTCGCGCCGTTCATCGAGGCGCTCAACAACTGGTACATCCGCCGCAGTCGCGAGCGGTTCTGGAAGGGCGAGAAGGACGCCGACAAGCGCGCGGCCTACGACACGCTCTACACCGTTCTGGTGACGATGACCCGAACGCTGGCGCCGTTCCTGCCGCTCCTCACCGACCACATCCACCGCGCGCTGACCGGGGAGAGCGTGCACCTCCAGGACTGGCCGAAGGCGGAGGCGTTCGCGGTCGACCGGGCGCTGGTCGAGCGCATGGACCTCGCGCGGGAGGTCACGTCCGCGGCGGCCTCGCTGCGCACCGCGAAGAACCTCCGCAACCGGTTGCCGCTGCGGAAGCTGACTGTCGCGCATCCACGGCACGCCGTGCTGGGCCCGTTGCGCGACGTGATCGCCGACGAGGCGAACGTGAAGGAAGTGGTCTTTGCGGATGACCCGAAGGCGTTCGGGCACGAGGTGCTGGCGGTGAACTCGCGCATCCTCGGCAAGCGCCTCGGCGGGGCGATGCAGAAGGTGATCGTGGCGTCCAAGGCCGGGCAGTGGAAGGACCTCGGCGGCGGGGCGCTCGAGGTTGCCGGCGAGCGCATCGAAAGCGGCGAGTACGAGCTGAAATTCCGCGCCGCCGATGGGGTCGACGCGGTGCCGTTCGCCGGATCGGCGGGCGTGGTGGTGCTGGACACGGCCGTCGATGCCGCGCTCGAGCAGGAGGGCATCGCGCGCGACTTCATCCGCCTCGTGCAGGTGGCGCGCAAGGATGCCGGGTTTCGCGTGACGGACCGGATCGAGGTCGCGGTGAAGGGCGGGGCCGCGGTCATGGCGGCGGTCGAGGCGCATCGCGGGATGATCATGGTGGAGACGCTGGCCGTTGCCCTGCACGGTACCGATACGCCGGCCGGGACGGTCAGCGAGGGCACGGTGCAGGATGTGCCGGTGACCCTCGGGGTGCGCGTCGCGGGTTGAACTAGCCGTTCCGAAAGGGGCGACGAAAGCCGAGTCCACGGGGGTGCCCTTAGAGGCGTGCCCCGATTGCTGTCGTGACCCCAATGATCGTCATCCCCCGACTTGATCGGGGGACCGCGACGAGCAAGCGGAAACGTTGCGCGCTGAGGCACCCGGTCCTCCGGTCAAGCCGGAGGATGACATCTGTTTGGGTGAGGTGGGAGACGAGACGCGGCGCTTGCTCGCCGACGGTTAGCCCGTCACAGCATCGGAGCCGCCAGCGCGGTGATGCCGGGCTTGATGGCCTCCAGCCGGGCGAGGCTTTGCGCGACCGTTTCGATGCGGGGGTGGGTGAGGTCGAACTCCTCGCCGAGCTTGTCGATCAGCGCGCCGAAGTCCTCGCCCTCGACCATGAAGTCGGCCATCGCGGCGAGCTGGAAGTGGAACCAGAGGTAGTTCATCTGGCCCATCCGGAAATAGACCCGGTCGAAATCGTCCAGCTTCGTGAGCACGCCGGCGTTCGCGAAGCGGGGCGGGAGGCCGCTTTGGTAGGCGAGGAAGATCGGGCGTTCGGCGCGGATATAGCCGGCCATGAAGACGTTGGCGATGAGCTCGTTGACGAAGAAGCTCGGACTCCAGATGCCGAGGTCGCGGGCGATCTTGTGGCCCATCTCGTGAAACGCCCAGGCGATGTTGAGCTCGAAGGGGTCGATGTCCCAGAGCTCGAAACCGGGATGGGAGGAGACGTCATGGGCGATGACGATCATGCCGGTGCGCGTCTCGGTGTAGGGCGTGGGGAAGGGGATGGTGCCGACCCGCGCGTAGTCTTCCGGCGCGAGGACGGCGACGCGGAGGCGATCGTTGAGGCTCGGCACCCAGCCCGTGGTCCGGGCGTACCAGTGGGCGGCCGAGGCGATCTCGGGCTGGTAGGCGCCGGCCATTTCGGCGGCCCGCTCGGAATAGTCGAGGGTGAGGATCTGGCCGGCGATATGCGGCAGCTGCAGCGCGTTGAGCCGGTCGAGGTCGGTCTGGGCCGCGGCCGGCGCGAGGCCGGCCACGAAGAGGATGAGCCCGGTGAGGGCTCGCGCGATGCGCGCGGGAGCGGCGACGCTCAGCGGGCGGACCGCATCGAGTCGACGAGACGCCAGCCGGCCGGGACGGCGAGGGCGACGACGGCGATCTTGAGGAGGTCGGCGAGAATGAACGGCTGGACCGCGCGTTCGAAGGCGATCGCCAGGCCACGGCCGATGGTGCCGTCCGCGAAATGGGCGAACCAGGCGAACCAGGAAAAGCCCATCGCGAAGACGAGGACGTCGGCGACGAGGAGGGCGCCGAAAAGGAGGGGGATCGAGCGGCTCCAGCCGCGGTCGGCGGCGAGGCCAACGAGGAAGGCAAGGACGACGAAGCCGTAGAGGAAGCCTGCCGTCGGGCCGAGGAAATAAGCCGGGCCGGCGACGGCGCCCACGGCGAAGACCGGCAGGCCGGCAAAGCCTTCGACGAGGTAGGCGAGGACGGTAGCGACGGCGAGGCGCGAGCCGTAGGCGGCGGCGATGGCCATGACGGCGAAGGTCTGAAGCGTCATCGGCACCGGCCAGAACGGCACGCTGATCTTGGCCGAGATCGCGAGGAGGAACGAACCAACCACCACCAACACCACCGACTTGACCACGGTGTTGGTCGTCTCCGGCCACACGGCTAGGGCAAGGGCATGGTCATTGCGGGCTGGCGTCATTCTGATCTCCAGGGAGGAAGAGAAAGCCCGAAGCTCGGGCGCGGCGGGCCCAGCTATATTGCCGAGCAACTCCTGTCACAAGGGTGGCAAAAAGGTATGGCTGACCTGTGCAGAATTCGATTGTGCAACGGGGGCGCGAAGGTCTCAGCTGACAACGCGCGGATGGCTCCAGATTTGATCGCCTGGGGGCCTGAATCTTCTTGCAACTCCCGGTAATCCGCGCCATATCCTAGGCGTTCGGGCACTTATGGACCCGGAGAACTGGATAGCGCTGGGGCTAAGCCCTCCGCTGCTGGACGTGAAAATCTGGCTCATTGAGAGAGACGCTGCGATTCCTTTCCCCGTAACAGAGATGCCGACACCGCGGGTTCGTCCCGTTCGCTAAAACCAAGGGCAAGGAATTCCCCTAATGCGCCAGACCGGCACCGTAAAGTTCTTCAACACCTCCAAAGGCTTCGGCTTCATCACCCCCGACGGTGGGGCAAAGGACGTGTTCGTTCACGTCTCCGCTCTCGAGCGTTCGGGCATCCCGTCGCTGTCCGACGGCGCGCGCGTCTCGTTCGAGACCGAGCCGGATCGCAGCGGCAAGGGCCCGAAGGCCGTCAACCTGCAGCTCGCGTAACTTTCGAGTTTCAGAGGTCAGATCCGAAACGCCGCCACTCCGGCGGCGTTTTGCTTTTTTGGGTTGCCTCACTCCATTCTGCCTCCCCGGCGAAGGCCGGGGTCCACCTTTTTCGAGCCTCCCACAACGGGGGCGTTGGCAGACGCTGGCGCTCATCGGCGACCGTCACATGGGCCCCGGCTTTCGCCGGGGAAGCGGTAGTAAGGGGTTGGCTACCGCGCCTTCTCGGGGTCGGCGAGGAACTCGCCGACGCGGGCGAGGGCCTTGCGGATGTTGGCTTCCGAGTTGGCGTAGCTGACGCGGATGTAGCCCTCGCCGAAAATGCCGAAATCGGGGCCGCCGATGGTGGCTACGCCGGTTTCCTCCAGCAACGCCGAAGCCAGGGGCTTGGCCTTCCAGCCGGTCTTGGAGACGTTCGGGAAGGCGTAGAAGGCGCCGCGCGGGACCGCGCAGCTGACGCCCGGGAGGGAGTTGAGGAGCTCGACCACGACCTTCCGGCGCTTGTCGAAGGCGGCGACCATGTCGCGCACGGCGTCCTGCGGGCCCTTGAGCGCGGCGATGCCTGCGTACTGGGTGGGCGCGTTCACGCAGGACCAGGCGTTGACGGCGAGTTTTCGCACCTTGTCGAAGATCGAGTCCGGCCACAGCGACCAGCCGAGGCGCCAGCCGGTCATGGCGTAGGTCTTGGACCAGCCGTCGAGGATGATCAGGCGGTCGCGGATTTCCGGGTAGGAGAGGAAGGAGGTGTGCTCGAGGCCGTCATAGGTCATGGCGGCGTAGATCTCGTCCGACATGATCGCGACGTCGGGCCACTTCGCGAGGCCGGCGACGAGCTTGTCGATCTCTTCCTTGGGCGTGACGCCGCCGGTCGGGTTGGCGGGCGAGTTGACGATGTTGATGCGGGTCTTGGGCGGGATCAGCGCCAGCGTCTAAACGGCCGAGAAGCCGAAGCCGTAGGCCTCGTGGATCGGGATCGGCACGGGTTTCGCCCCCGTGAACTCGATCATCGAGCGGTAGATGGGGAAGCCGGGGTCGGGGTAGAGGATTTCCGCGCCGGGCTCGCCGAACATCAGGATCGCGGCGTACATGGTGACCTTGCCGCCCGGCACGATGGCGACGAGGTCGGGCGAGACGGTCACGCCGTACTTCTTGTGGATGTCCTCGGCGACGGCCTCGCGAAGCGCGAGGATGCCGGTCGCGGGCGTGTAGCCGTGATGGCCGTCCTTGAGCGCCTTGATCGCCGCCTCGACGATGTGCTCGGGGGTGCGGAAATCGGGCTGGCCGATGCCGAGATTGATGACGTCGCGGCCGGACGCGGCCAGAGCGTTGGCGCGGGCGAGAACGGCGAAGGCGTTCTCCTCGCCGATCCGATCGAAGCCCGAAATGGTATGAAGCATGAAGTCCTCCCGCCCCCTCGGAGCGGCGGGACACTACTCAGAAGGGGCGAGGCAGGCAAACCCGCGCTCGGGGAAGCGCGCTTTCTTTGATGCCGCAGGGTTGGCTGGTCGGGGGCGGCGCGTTTCCGTAGGATTGCGCGCCCATGGCCGAGCTGAAGCCACCCCTACCCAAATCGCGGATGACGCAAAGGCAGCTCGGTGCCTTCCGCGCCGTGCGCCGATTCATGAGGAGGGATTGGGACCCGATCGGCCTCGGCGAGGACGGGCCCGAGGACGAATACGATTCCTACGCCCTGGTTTTGTTCGGCCAGCTGCTGCGCGGGGCCTCGGTCGCCGATGCGGCATCCTATCTCGGAAGCACCGAGACGAAGGCGATCGGGCTTCCCGAGCGTCCGCTCCGCAACGTGGAGGTTGCCGCGAAGGCCCACACCGTCGTCGCCGAGCTGAAGAGAGTCGAGGAACTCGACGAATGGCTCATCGAATGGATGACGCCGAAGCAGAGAGAGGCGCTGGCGGTCCTCAAGAAGCTGCTCCGCCACGAATGGGATCCGTTTGGCGAAGAGGACTTTCCGGAGGAAGAGTACGACGACTACGCGCCGACCCTTTTCTCCCTGATCGATCGAGGAGGGTCGGTCGCGGACGCGGCGCGCTACCTCGCCGTCGTCGAGACCGCCGAGATGTGGCTTCGGGAACGACCCGAGCGCAACGCCGCGATCGGCGCCAAGGCGCATGCAATCGTCATGGCTGCGAAGGCCGTCGAGCCGAAACCGTCCCCTCCCGAGACGCCGATGACGCAGGCCGAGCCGAGTGCTTTCGACTCGCTGCTGCGCCTCCTCCGTCTCGAGTGGGACCCAACGGACACGGACGGCGTGCCAGACGACGAGTATGAAAGCTTTGCCCGGGAGCTCTTCGCCCGGCTGTCGAGGGGCGCCACGATCGAGGAAGCGACGGCGTATCTCGGCGCCCTCGAGACCTTAGAACTCGGGCTTCCCGAGCGGCGGAAGCGCAATGCGGCGATCGCCGCGAAAGCACACGCCATCGTCGCCGCGCTCAAGACGGCCATCTAGTGCAAAACCCATCCGCCGGCTCCCCGGCGAAAGCCCGGGGTCCATCCTCTATCAAGTCAGTTACCCGCCAGGTCGCATGGGCCCCGGCTTTCGCCGGGGAAGCGAGGTTGGAGGCGCTGCGCCTCAACCCCGTGGCCAGGGGGTCTCGGCGACGGGGGTGAGCGGGCGGCCGTGGTCGAACCAGGAGATGAGGTTGTCGACGACCAGCGCGCCCATGGCGCGGCGGGTCTCGGTGGACGCCGAGCCGACGTGCGGCAGAAGGACGACGTTGTCGAGGGCCAAGAAGCGCTGATCGAAGTTGGGCTCGTTCATGAACACGTCGAGGCCGGCGCCGGCGATGCGCTTCTCAGTCAGGGCGTCGAGGAGGGCGGCCTCGTCGACGGCTGAGCCGCGGCCGATGTTG
>CAYOET010000213.1:0-22910 GCA_964402985.1 uncultured Bauldia sp.
ATCCTTCGCGTCGGTAAGCCCGCCGGAGGATTGCATGAGGAGGAGGCGCGCCCCGCCGAGGCGCGCGCGGAGCCCGTCGACATAGCGGCGCACGAGCGGCGAGAGGTAGGCGTCGACGACCGTGGTATCGCCACGGCCGACGAACTTGATCAGCGGCGAGACCTCGTGGCTGAGCGAGATCTCCGCGAAGCCGAGCGCGAGGAGGCGCTCGCGCACCTGGCGCTCGTGGGCCGGGTGTTTCCACGCATGCATCAGGCAGACCGCGACCGCGCGGAGGCCAGCCTCGCGCGCCGCGATCAGCTCCGGTTCGAGCGCGGCGAGATCGGGCGCTCGCTCCACCGTCCCGTCGACGCGGATGCGCTCGTCGACCTCCAGCACGCGCTCGTAGAGCATCTCCGGCTTGACGATCCGCTTGGCGAAGATGTCCGGCCGCGCCTGGTATCCGATGCGCAGCGCGTCGCGAAAACCCTTGGTGACGAGGAGGAGGGTGTGCTCCCCCTTCCGCTCGAGGAGCGCGTTGGTGGCGATCGTGGTGCCGAGCCGGACTTCGGCGATCAGCCCGGCCGGGATCGGCTCGCCGGCCGCTACACCGAGGACGCGCCGGACACCCTCAACCGTCGCATCCTCGTAAGCGGGGCTGACCGAGAGAAGCTTGTGCGATGTGATCGCCCCGCCAGGATCGCGGGCGAGGATGTCGGTGAACGTGCCCCCGCGATCCACCCAGAATTGCCAACCTCGCTGAACCATGGCGGGTCAAAAAGCATGACTTTCCTCCCCCTGAAAGGGGGAGGTCCGGCGGCGAAGCCGCTGGGGTGGGAGTATGTCATCGGGAAGCGGCGAACGTGGGGACACTGACCCCCACCGGCGCTGCGCGCCACCTCCCCCCTTGCAGGGATAGGAAAGCATGGGTGAAGGCACAGGTTGACCTTCGCCGCCCCTATCGCCACATTCCGCCTCGCCAGCTGGCCGGACGGCCGCTCCGCCCAATGCCGAAAGGCGGTCGGGGAGGAAAGTCCGGGCTCCACGGAAACAACGGTGCCGGATAACGTCCGGCGGGGGCGACCCCAGGGAAAGTGCCACAGAAAACAAACCGCCGGCCTATCTCCCGATAAGGGGGTGTCTGTGCCGGCAAGGGTGAAAAGGTGGGGTAAGAGCCCACCGCGGGACCGGCAACGGGACCGGCATGGAAAACCCCACCGGGAGCAAAACCAAATAGGGACGACGTGAAGCCGCGAGGCTTCGGCCGGTTTCCAGGCCAGTCGTCCGGGTAGGTTGCACGAGGCGTCCAGCAATGGGCGTCCCAGAGGAATGGCCGTCACGCGGTTTCGGCCGCCATACAGAACCCGGCTTACAGGCCAGCTGGCATTTTCTTCGAAACGAAAGACCGGGATGACCGAGGCCGAGATCGACATTTGCCCGAAATGCGGGAAGCCGCTGGCGATCCACGTCTGCGACCGCGTCGATGCGGTGTCGACCAGGCTGCGCGTCGTCATCCTCCAGCATCCGCAGGAGGACGACGAACTCCTCGGCACCGCCACGCTGGTGACGACGACGTTGCCGAATTCGGAGATCCGCGTCGGTCTCTCGTGGTCCTCGCTCGATCATGCGCTCGGCATCAAGAACGCGAGCAAGGACCGCTGGGCGGTGCTCGCGGCCGCGAAACTGCCGGCCGAACTGCCCGAGGCGCTGGCGGCTCAGCCAGTGATCCTCGTCGATCGCAACGGCCGCCCGCGCGACCTCAAGAGGCCTGGCCTCGAGGGCATTATCGTCCTTGACGGGACATGGAGCCAGGCCAAGACGCTGTGGTGGCGGAACGCGTGGCTGTTGAAGCTGCCGCGCATCGTCCTGACCCCGCGTGAGCCCTCGATGTACGGCCGCCTCCGCAAGGAGCCGCGCCGCGACTACGTCTCGACGCTCGAAGCGATCGCCGACGTCTTGCCGGCCCTCGGCGAACCCGAGAACGCGCGCAACAGCCTTCGCCGCCTGTTGCGGACCCTCCTGCAGCGCGCTCGCGACGCCAAGCCGGCGCCCCCCGCCACGCCCACGCCGGCCGACCAAAGCCCCGCGAAGCAAGGCGCTGCGGAGCCTTAACCTCCCCCTTGCGGGGAGGTTAAGTTCGGTCAGTTCTTCCGGAAATGGCCGGTGCCGCTCCCGAAGGCGCTACCGAATCCGCGCCATGGCCGCCACGGGCGGCGACGACCGCCTCTTCGATCGTAGCGTGGAAGCCAACCTCGGGCGGCCGCACGCCATGCATCAGGAGGAGCCGCCGGACGGCTGGAAGCGCTCCTGCGATGTGCAGCGCCGCGCCTTGGCGGTGGGCCTTGCGGGCGAAACCCTCGATGGTGGCGGCAGCGGTCGAGTCGACCACCGGCACGGCGGAGAAATCGATGACGTAGGCCTTGGGGTGCTCGCCAATCCGGTCGAGCGCCGCCCCGACGCTCGCCGCCGCGCCGAAGAAGAAGGCGCCCGAGATCCGGTAGACGACGACGTTCGGATCGGTGGCGAGCGCCACGTCGTAGGTGGTGCGCGGCGCGGCCGCAGTGCGGTCGGGGAGGTCGCGCTCGGCGACCGGGAGGCCGGTCTCCACCGTCACGACCTGCGCCATGCGGTGGAGGAAGAGGAGCGAGGCGATCGCGAAGCCGACGAGGATGCCGAGCGCGAGATCGTGGAACGCGACGATCAGGAAGGTCGCGCCGAGCACGACCGCATCGCCCGGCGAGGCGCGCACGAGGGTCGCGAACTCGCGCTTCTCGGCCATGTTCCAGGCGACGACAACGAGCACCGCGGCGAGCGCGGCGAGCGGGATGAAGCTCGCGAGCGGCGCCAGGAACAGCACGAAGGAGAGCAGGAACAGCGAGTGCAGCATGCCGGCGACCGGGCCACGCGCCCCGGCCCGGACGTTGGTCGCGGTGCGGGCGATCGTGCCGGTGACGCAGAAGCCGCCGAACGTCGCGGAGGCCACGTTGGCAAAACCCTGCGCGACCAGCTCGGAATTCGAGCGGTGGTGGCGGCCGGTCATGCTGTCGGCGACAACGGCCGAGAGGAGACTCTCGATCGCGCCGAGAAGCGCGAAGGAGAGGGCGGCGGGAAGGACGGCGAGGACTTTGGCGGCCGAGAAATCGGGGAGGCGCGGGAGCGGCAGCGAGTTGGGGATTCCGCCGAAACGCGTGCCGATGGTCTCGACCGGGACGTGGAGGAGCGCTGCCGCGACGGAGGCGACGCCGACGGCGATGAGGAACGCCGGCCAGTGCGGACGGAAGCGGCGGATCGTGAGGATGATGCCGAGAGAAGCGATGGCGACAGAGACGGCGAGGGCGTTGACGGTCGGCAGCGCCGCGAAGAGCGCCTCGACCTTGGGGATGAGGGCGGCGGGCTCGGATCCGGCGAGAGAGAGGCCGAGGAGGTCCTTGAGCTGGCTGGCGAGGATGATCAGCGCGATGCCGGCGGTGAAGCCGACCGTTACCGGGTAGGGGATGTATTTGATGAAGGTCCCCAGCCGGAGGAAGCCGACGGCGAGGAGGATGAGGCCGGAGAGAAAGGTGGCGAGGATCAGCCCGTCGAGTCCGTGGAGGCTCACCGTCGTGGCGACGAGCACGATGAACGCCCCCGCCGGACCGCCGATCTGGAAGCGGCTCCCGCCGAGCGCCGAGACCACGAACCCGCCGACGATCGCGGTGTAGAGGCCCCGATCCGGCGTCACGCCGGACGCGATGGCGATCGCCATCGACAGCGGCAGGGCGACGATCGCGACGGTTAAGCCGGCGATCGCATCGGCGCGGAGGTCGCGGAGCCCGTAGCCCTCGCGGAGGATGGTGACGAGCTTTGGGGTGAAAAGCTCCTGGAACCTCGGCTTCTGAGGTTGAGCGATCATCACCATGGCAGGGCCCCCCGGGTGCGTCGGCGCACCGCTGACTCTGTAGTGGACGCCTGCTCGCTGTCCGCTTCAAGACAGATGACGTGCGGCAGGGTGGCCCTCCCCGCTTACCCAAGGGAAAGGAGCTTCGTCAGCGGCTAGTCGCTGCCGTCGCCTCCGCCCGATCCACTCTCGCCATGCGTGCCGCCCTTAGCGTGGTGCGAGGTGGAGTCCGAGCGGGCGGCGTCCGTCATCATCGAGGTGTGGAGCGCGCGCGCGCGACCAAGCTCCGGGTCAGTGGGAGCCGCCTCGTTGTAGGCGGCACGGAGTTCGGCGAGCCGCCGTTCGCGTCCAACCTTGTTGAGGATCAGGCCGATGCCCATCCCGAGGAAGGCCAGACCCGCCACGCCGAAGATCAGCATCGTCGGCCAGATCACGAAGCCGCCACCCCACTGCATCGGCGTTCCTCCTTCTCGTGTCGCCGAGTTTAGCAGAACGCGCAGGCAGGTCCGTCTGACCCTCGACACGGATAGTTTTCCCACCGTTGCCCACAGGCCGGACATGCCGTGGCGGAGCTTCGGTGTCCACCGCTTGTTCATTGATTCTATTCAATAATTTCTCCAAGAGGTGCTGTGGCTGCAGTTCTGCCACAGGTGATCGAGCTGCGTGTTGGTGGGAGGAGATTCCATTGACGCCCACGCTGGGCCCATGCTAACCCATGAGCATCCCAGTACGAGTTCGGCCGTCATCGCGTGCCGAGGCTGCGTTTACCCGCGGTCCCGGAAGGAGTCGGTGCGTTTTCGGATGGGAGAGACTCCGGCGCGTTCGGGCCGGCGAAGGGCGTAGGGAACTCCGCGAGCGCGGAGGCAGGCGAGGGAGATGGACGAATTCGTATCCACCTACACCAACAGGCTGGATTCGAAGGGCCGGGTGTCCATCCCGGCTTCCTTTCGCGCGGTGCTGACCCGCGACGGGTTCGAGGGTCTCTACTGCTGTCCGACGCTGGACGGGGTGGCGGTGGATGCGGGCGGCAACCGGTTGCTGGACGCGATCCGCGAGCGCCTGTCGCGGCACGAGCGCTTCAGCCCGGAGCACGACGACCTCTCCACCACCTTCATGGCGCAGAGCGAGCGCCTGGGGATCGACGGGGAGGGGAGGATCATCCTCTCCGACACCATCAAGGACCTCGCCCGGATCGCCTTGCGGGTGACCTTCGTCGGTCAGGGCTACAAGTTTCAGATCTGGGAGCCGGAAGCCTTCCTCGCCTATCGCGAGAAGGCGATGGAGCGCGTCCGCGCGCTCCGGCAGGGCCCCACGACTTCGCAAACAGGACGGGAATGACCGGCCGCGGCTCCCGCAAGGAGGCCGATGGCGGACTGGCCGGACACGTTCCCGTCCTGCTCTCTCAAGTCGTCGGATATCTCTCGCCCAAGGCCGGCGAGACGATCATCGACGGCACGTTCGGCGCCGGTGGCTATTCGCGCGCTCTCCTCGAGGCCGGCGCGAATGTGCTGGCCATCGACCGCGACCCGGATGCCATCCGTAACGGCGCCGGCCTGGCCGCCTCCTCCAACGGACGGCTGCGACTGGTCGAAGGCCGCTTCGGCGACCTCGACGCGATTGCCGAGGATGCCGGGTTTCAATCCGTCGATGGCGTGGTCGTCGACATCGGCGTCTCCTCGATGCAGCTCGACGAGGCCGAGCGCGGCTTCTCGTTTATGCGCGACGGTCCGCTCGACATGCGGATGGAACGGTCCGGGCCGAGCGCCGCGGACGTCGTCAACTCGCTCGCCCCGCGCGATCTCGGTCGCGTTCTGGCGATCCTTGGCGAGGAGAAGAAGTCGGGCCTGATCGTCCGCGCGGTCGAAAGAGCGCGGGCTGAGAAGCCGATCACCCGCACCCTCGAACTCGCCAATCTGGTCGAGCGCGCCATCGGCCGGAAGCCGGGCGACGCCATCCATCCGGCGACGCGGACCTTTCAGGCACTACGGATCTTCGTCAATCGCGAGCTTGACGAACTGGGACGGGCGCTCGGCGGTGCTGAGCGTATTCTTCGAGAGGGTGGGAGGCTCGTGGTCGTCGCTTTCCACTCTCTCGAAGACCGCATTGTGAAGCGTTTCCTTGCGGAGCGTAGCCGCGAGACGCCGACCGCGTCGCGCCACCGCCCGATGGAGGTGCTGCTGCCGCCGACTTTCAAGCTCCTCCACCGCTCGGCGATCGCGCCGTCGGACGAGGAGATGGCGCGCAACCCGCGCGCCCGCTCGGCGAAGCTGCGCGCCGCGGTTCGCACCGCCGAGCCCGCGCGCGACGAGCCGGCCGATCTCGGCCTCCCGTTCCTTCCCGATCTCCCCAAGGGCTAGCCGGATGTCGCGCCTCGTCAATCTCGGCATGGTCCTCGCCATCATGGGCGGCGCGGCGCTGACCTACGGCTCCAAGCACGACATCGAGGACGCCTCCGCGGCCGTCGCCCAGATGCGCCTCGACCTCGCCCAGGAGAAGGACGCGCTCAGCCTCCTCAAGGCGGAGTGGAGCGTCCTCACCCAGCCCTCGCGCCTGCAGGAACTCGTCGCCACCCATGGCGCCGAGCTCGGGCTCGAGCCGTTCACGCCGGATCGGCTGGTCGCGGTCGGCGACATCCCGCTCCGCCCCGCGATCTTCGGGCCGTCCGGCACCACCACGGCGATGTCGGGGCCGAGCATCGACAGCCTCATCACCGGAACTGTGCCATGACTGCGACCTACGCCGGCGACTATCGTTTCGACTTCGCGGAGACCGAGGCCAAGACGCGCCCGGTCGCGGGTCGCGACTCCTCGCGGCTCCGCATCCGTATCGTCGCCATCGGCTTCGCCCTCGTCTATTCGGTGATCTGCGGCCGCCTGGTCCTTCTCGGCTTCGAGGACACCGACGCTCGCGCCAGGGCCGGCAACCCCGCGGCCGCGATCGCGGCGACCCGCCCCGACCTCACCGACCGCAACGGCGAGATCCTCGCCACGGACATCACCACCGCCTCGCTCTACGCCGAGCCGCGCAACATCATCGACGCCGATGAGGCGGCCGAGGCGATCGTGAGCGTCTTCCCGGAAATCGACACGACCGGTCTCCGCCACCGGCTCGAGACCGACGCCGGCTTCATCTGGATCAAGCGCGAGCTGACGCCCGAGCAGCAGGAAGCCATCCACCGGCTTGGCATCCCGGGCGTCGGCTTCATCTCCGAGAGCCGCCGTTTCTATCCGGGCGGGTCGACCGTCTCGCACATCGTCGGCCACGTGAATGTCGACAACCAGGGCATCGCCGGCATCGAGAAATTCGTCGACGACCAAGGCCTCTCCGACCTCCACGACGCGGGCTTCGCACTCGGCGGGGACGTGGCGCCGATCGCTCTCTCGGTCGATCTCCGCGTCCAGCACGTCCTCCACGACGAGCTGGCCAAAGCCATCGAGCGCTACCAGGCGATCGCCGCGACCGGCGTGGTCCTCGACGTCCACACCGGCGAGGTCATGGCGATGGCCTCGCTCCCCGACTACGACCCCAACAATCCCGCCGAGGCCCTGCAGCCCGACCGCCTCAACCGGATGACCGCCGGCGTCTACGAGATGGGCTCGGTGATGAAGACCTTCAACACCGCGATGGCGCTCGACTCGGGCCTCGTCGACATCGACGACAGCTTCGACGCCTCGCGCCCGCTCAGCGTCTCGCGCTACACGATCAGCGACTTCCACGGCAAGAACCGGGTGCTGACCGTGCCCGAGATCTTCATCTACTCGTCGAACATCGGCTCGGCGCGGATGGCGCTCACGGTCGGCGTCGATCGCCAGCAGGAATTCTTCCGTCGCATGGGCATGGGCGGCCGCATCTCCACCGAGCTGCCGGAGACCGCGATCCCGCTCCTGCCCGCGCGCTGGACCGAGATATCGGCGATGACCATCGCCTTCGGCCACGGCATCTCGGTGACGCCGATGCACGTCGCCGCCGGCGCCGCCGCGCTCCTCAACGGCGGGATGATGATCCCGCCCACCTTCACGACGCGCACCGAGGCTGAAGCCAGCCAGCTCGCGCATCGCGTGGTCTCGCAGGAGACCAGCGACATGATGCGCTACCTCTTCCGGCTCAACGTGGAGCGCGGCTCGGGGCGTAACGCCGAGGTGGCGGGCTACTATGTCGGAGGCAAGACCGGCACGGCCGAGAAGCTCGAGAACGGCCGCTACTCGTCCTCGCTCCGCTTCAACTCCTTCCTCGCCGCGTTCCCGATGGACAACCCGCAATACGTGGTGCTGGTCGTTCTCGACGAGCCGCAGCCGGAGCGCCCCGGCCTCGGCGCGACCGCCGGCTCGAACGCCGCGCCGACCGTTGCCTCGATCATCCGTCGTTCCGCGCCCTTCCTCGGGGTCGAGCCGCAGGCGGTCGGGACCGGGCCGGGCGCCTTACTTGTGACCTACTAGACGCTAGAAGTGGCGCGATTCAGGGCTGACACCGCGCCACCAATGCGCCTCTCCGACCTCTCCGTATCCGAGATCAGCTGGCCGCAAGAGGCTGGGAAGACTGAGATTTCCGGCCTCACCGCGGATAGCCGCAAGGTCGAGAAGGGGTTCATCTTCGCCGCCCTCAAGGGAGCCGCCACCGATGGCCTCGACTACGTGCCGGCAGCCATCGAGAAGGGCGCCGCTGCACTTCTCGTGGCGAGTGAGGCAATTCTGCCACCCGGTGTGACCGTGCCGATCCTGCGCGCCCTCGACCCGCGCCGCGCGCTCTCGCTCCTCGCCGCGAGATTCTATCCGCGCCAGCCGGAGAGGGTGGTCGCCGTCACCGGCACCAGCGGCAAGACCTCGGTCAGCGTGTTCGTCCGCCAGATCTTCGAATCCGCCGGCTACGACGCCGCGAGCCTCGGCACCATCGGCGTCGTCACGCGCCGCGGCACCGCCTATGGCAGCCTGACCACCCCCGATCCGATCGCGCTCCACCAGATCATCGAACGGCTGGTCGGGGAGGGGGTCACCCGCCTCGCGCTCGAGGCCTCGAGCCACGGCATCGAGCAGCGCCGGCTCGACGGGCTCCGTCTCGACGCGGCCGGCTTCACCAATCTGGGCCGCGATCATCTCGACTACCACGCCGACATGGAGTCGTACTTCGCGGCCAAGCTCCGCCTCTTCGACACGCTGCTTCCGACCGGCGCCGCCGCGGTCATCGACCTCGACAGCGAAGCAGGCGAACGCGTCGCCGCGGTTGCGGAGAAGCGCGGGCACCGCCTCATCCGCACCGGCCGGGCCGGCAAGGAACTCCGCCTTGTCGAGGTCGCGGAGGAGGGGCTCGCCCAGGCCCTGACCATCGAGGCATTCGGCAAGCGCCACAAGGTCTTGCTCCCCCTCGCCGGCGCGTTCCAGGCGTCCAACGCCCTCGTCGCGGCAGGGCTCGCGATCGGCGCCGGGCTCGACCCGGAGTTCGCTCTGCGCGGGCTCGCCGCCCTCAAGGGCGCGCCCGGCCGGCTGGAATTCGTCGCGACGACCGCGGAGGGCGCCGCGATCGTCATCGACTACGCCCACAAGCCTGAAGCGCTCACCAGCGTCCTTGCCGCGCTCCGGCCGGTCACGCGCGGACGGCTGATCGTCGTGTTCGGCGCCGGCGGCAATCGCGACAAGGGCAAGCGCCCGCTGATGGGCCGCGCTGCCAGCGCTGGCGCCGACATCGTCGTCGTCACCGACGACAACCCGCGGAGCGAGGTCCCGGCGACGATCCGCGCGGAAGTCCTGGCGGGCGCACCCGGCGCCTTGGAGATCCCCGGCCGCGCCGAGGCAATCCGCCACGCGATCGGCCTGCTGCGCGCCGGCGACGTCCTTTGTGTTGCAGGGTAGGGACACGAAACCGGGCAAATCGTCGGCGACCGCGTTATTCCGTTCTCGGACCACGACGTGGTGGCGGAAACCCTTGCGTCGCAGGCGCCGGCGTGACGATGTTTCATTTCGAAACGACGGGTCGAATCTTGCAGTCTTCCCAAGGGGAAGGCTATCGAGAGGCGGGGCTGGGACGCCCGGCGATTCGTGACATCGCCGGCGCGGGGGGAACTGTCTGATGCTCTATCTCCTGGGCGAGCTGTCGGATCAGATCTCCGCTCTCAACGTCTTCCGCTACATCACCTTCCGCTCCGGCGCGGCGACCATTACCGCGCTCCTGTTCGTCTTCCTGTTCGGCCCCACGATCATCGCCGCCCTCCGCGCCCGGCAGGGCAAGGGCCAGCCGATCCGCACCGACGGGCCGCAGAGCCACCTCGTGACCAAGAAGGGCACGCCCACCATGGGCGGCCTGATGATCCTCTCCGGCTTCCTGGTCTCGACGCTCCTCTGGGCCAATCTCACCAGCATCTACGTCTGGGTGGTGCTGGGCGTGACGATCGCCTTCGGCCTGATCGGCCTCTACGACGACCTCATGAAGGTCCGCCGGCAGACCCACAAGGGCATCTCCGGCCGCACACGTCTCCTCATCGAGTTCGCCATCGCCGGTGTCGCGGCGGCGATCCTCGCCTATGGCGGCAACGCCGAGCTCGGCACGGCGCTGACCTTCCCGTTCCTCAAGCAGGCGGTGCTCGACCTCGCCTGGTTCTTCGTCCCGTTCGGCGCCTTCATCATCGTCGGCTCGGCCAATTCGGTGAACCTCACCGACGGCCTCGACGGCCTCGCCATCGTGCCGGTGATGATCGCCTGCGCGAGCTTCGGGCTCATCGCCTATCTCGCCGGCAACGCCGTCTTCGCCGACTATTTGCAGATCCATTTCGTGCAGGGCACCGGCGAGCTCGCGGTTCTCGCTGGCGCGGTGCTCGGCGCCGGCCTCGGCTTCCTCTGGTTCAATGCCCCGCCGGCCGCGATCTTCATGGGCGACACCGGCTCGCTCGCCCTCGGCGGCCTCCTCGGCTCGATCGCGCTCGCCACCAAGCACGAGATCGTGCTGGCCATCATCGGCGGCCTCTTCGTCCTCGAAGCCGCCTCGGTGATCATCCAGGTCGGTTCGTTCAAACTGACCGGCAAGCGCATCTTCCGCATGGCGCCGATCCATCACCATTTCGAGCATCTCGGCTGGACCGAGGCCCAAATCGTGATCCGCTTCTGGATCATCGCCGTGGTGCTGGCGCTGGTCGGCCTCTCGAGCCTGAAGCTGAGATAGGGCGGCGATGATCCCGGCCACTAGCTTCGCCGGCAAGGAGGTCGCCCTCTTCGGGCTGGGCAAGAGCGGCATCTCCGCGGCCCAGTCATTGACCGCTGGCGGCGCCCGCGTGGTCGGTTGGGACGACACGCCGAAGGCGGTCCTCAACGCCAGCCAGGCGGGCGTGCCGACCCGCGATCTCCGCGACGTCGACTGGTCGAAGATCGCGGCGCTGCTCTTGTCACCCGGCGTTCCGCTCACCCATCCCGAGCCGCACTGGTCGGTCAAGCTCGCGCGAGCGAACGGCGTCGAGATCATCGGCGACATCGAACTCTTCTGCCGCGAGCGCGCGCTTCTCGCGCCGAACGCGCCGCTCGTCGCGATCACCGGCACCAACGGAAAATCGACGACGACCGCGCTCCTCGCCCATCTCCTCGCGCGCGCCGGCCTCGACGTCCAGACCGGCGGCAATATCGGAACGACGATCCTCTCGCTCGCCCCGCCGGCCGAGGGCCGCGTCCATGTGATCGAGGTCTCGTCCTACCAGATCGATCTCACCCCCAGCCTCCGTCCGACGGTCGGCATCCTCCTCAATCTCTCGCCCGACCATATCGAGCGCCACGGCACTTTCGAGAACTACGCCAACGTCAAGGCACGCCTCGTCGAGGCGTCGGAGACCGCCATCGTCGGCGAGGACGACCGCACCTCGAACGGCATCGCCGACCGCCTCGAAGCAGCCGGCCATCGCGTGATCCGCATCTCGAGCTGCACCCGTCTTCGCGACGGCGTCTTCGGCGAGGACGGCGGCATCGTCGAGGCGAAGGACGGCAGGTATCGCCCGGTGGCTTCCCTCCAGGGCATCGGTTCGCTGCGCGGCGAGCACAACGCGCAGAACGCCGCCGCTGCCATCGCCGCCTGCTTCGCGCTCGGCCTGACGCGGCGCCAGACCATTGCCGGCCTCCGCACCTTCCCCGGCCTCCCGCACCGCATGGAAGAGGTCGGCTGTCTCGGCAAGGTGCTCTTCATCAACGACTCCAAGGCGACCAACGCCGAGGCGACGGCGCGGGCGCTCGCCTGCTTCTCCCGCATCTACTGGATCCTCGGCGGGCTCGCGAAGGAGGGCGGCATCGCCTCCCTCGACCGCTTCTTCCCGCACATCGCCATGGCCTACCTGATCGGCGAGGCGACCGAGGAGTTCGCGGCGACGCTCGAGGGCCGGGTCGCGTTGGCACGTTGCGGCACGCTCGCCGCCGCCCTCGATGCGGCGGCCGCCGACGCGGCCAACGACGGGACGGCGGAGCCGGTGGTGCTCCTCTCCCCGGCGGCCGCCTCGTTCGATCAGTTCAAGAATTTCGAGCATCGCGGCGACACCTTCCGCGAGCTCGTCCAGGCGCGCGGCGGCGTGCGCAAGACGACGGAGGCAGCCTGATGGTCAGCCGTGCGGATCGGAGCGTCGTTTCCGAGTGGTGGTGGACGGTCGACAAGCCGCTCCTCGCGGGCCTCGTCGTGCTCCTCGTCGGCGGCGTGGTGCTCTCGCTCGCCGGCAGTCCGCCGGTCGCCGAGCGCCTCGACCTCGACAGCTTCCACTTCGTGAAGCGTCACCTCATGTTCTTCATCCCGACGGTCGTCATCCTCCTCGCGACATCACTCCTCTCGCCGCGGATGGTGCGCCGCGTGTCGCTGGTGACGCTGGTCGTGATGATCGTCCTCCTCATCGCGACGCTCTTCGTCGGCGAGGAGATCAAGGGCGCGCGGCGCTGGATCAGCTTCGCCGGCTTCTCGTTGCAGCCGTCCGAGTTCATCAAGCCGGCCTTCATCGTGGTCTGCGCGTGGCTCTTTGCCGAGAACGCCCAGCGCCCCGACATCCCCGGCAACATGTTCGCGATCCTCCTTCTCGCGATCATCGTCGCCCTCTTCGTGGCGCAGCCGGATTTCGGCCAGACGATGCTGGTCACGTTGGCCTGGGGCGCGCTCTTCTTCATGGCCGGGCTGCCCTGGATCTGGGTCGCGGCGATCGGCGGCGTCGCGGCCGGCGCGGTGGTGTTCGCGTATTCGGCGCTGCCCCATGTCGGCGAGCGCATCGACCGTTTCCTCGATCCGACCTCGGGCGACAACTACCAGATCCAGACCGCGCTCGAATCCTTCCAGCGCGGCGGCTGGCTCGGCCAGGGCCCGGGCGAAGGCCTGGTCAAGCGCGTCCTCCCAGACTCGCACACCGACTTCATCTTCGCCGTCGCCGCCGAGGAGTTCGGCATCATCATCTGCCTGACGCTGGTCCTGGTCTTCGGCTTCGTGGTCCTCCGCGGCCTCAGCCACAGCCTCCGCACCGAGGACAAGTTCTCGCGCCTCGCCGCCTCGGGCCTCATCGTCACCTTCGGTATGCAGTCGGTGATCAACATGGCGGTGAACCTCAACCTCATGCCGGCCAAGGGCATGACGCTGCCGTTCATCTCCTATGGCGGCTCCTCGATGATGGCGATCGCCTTCGGCATGGGCATGGCGCTCGCCCTGACCCGCAACCGCCCGCACGCCTCGCTCAGCAGCGAAGGCGCCGACCGCTGGTCGCCCGTCGCCCGGCCGAGCTGATCGATCCATCGTGTCGCTGTGGCGGGACCTTCCCAACTCTAACCTCCCCCTTGAGGGGAGGTCGAAACCGCGCAGCGGTTTTGGGAGGGGGGAGCCGGTTCCCCTCCGCGCGATCCGCCCCGACACCCCCCTCCCGAAGCTGCTCGGCCGAAGGCCTCGCACCTTCGACCTCCCCTCGAGGGGGAGGTTCGAGGGAGCGGGGCAGTCGCTCAGGGCACGGCTCTGATGCCCGGGCCGGTTCTGGTCTGCGCTGGGGGGACGGGCGGCCATCTCTTCCCCGCCGAGGCTCTTGCCACCGAGTTGCGGGCCCGCGGCTGGCAGGTGCACCTCGCCACCGACCATCGCGTCGAGACGCTGGGACGCGAGTTCCCGGCCGAGGGCGTCCACGTCGTCCCCTCGGCGACCATCTCCAGCCGGAACCCGGTCGCCATTGCCCAGTCTGCGTGGCACCTGGCGAGCGGCTTCCGCACGGCCCTCGCGCTGATCGGCAAGCTCAAGCCATCCGTCGCGGTCGGCTTCGGCGGGTACCCGAGCATCCCGCCGATGCTTGCGGCGCGCAGCCGAGGCGTGCCGACGATCCTCCATGAGCAGAACGCCGTCCTCGGACGCGCCAACCGCTTCCTCGCCGCGCGCGTCACGGCGATCGCCGCGAGCGTCGATGCGCTCGCCATCGACGAGAAGCTCCGCGGCAAGGTGACCGTCACTGGCAACCCGGTGCGCCGCATGGTGCTCGATGCGGCGGCGACGCCTTATCCGACCCCATCCACGGCCGGCCCGGTCAACCTCCTCGTCTTCGGCGGCAGCCAGGGCGCGCGCTTCCTCTCCGAGACCGTTCCCACAGCGATCGCCAAGCTCGATCCCGCGCTACGCTCCCGCCTCCGCCTCGTCCAGCAGTGCCGCCCCGAAGACCTCGACGGCGTCCGTGCCGCCTACGACAAGCTCAGCGTCGCGGCCGAGTTAGCGCCGTTCTTCCGCGACCTGCCGGCGCGCATCGCGGCGAGCCACCTCGTCGTTTCGCGTTCCGGTGCCTCCACCGCCTCGGAGCTGGCGGTAATCGGCCGTCCGGCGATCCTCATCCCGCTGCCGCACGCTCTCGACCAGGACCAGCTCGCCAACGCCAAGGTTCTTGCCAAGGCCGGCGGGGCGTGGCTCATCCCGCAGGCGGAGCTGAGCGCCGACCGGCTTGCCGCAGAGTTGACCAACCTTCTTGCCAATCCCGAGCAGCTGAAGAATGCCGCAGCCGGGGCGAAATCGGTCGGTCGGCCCGACGCCGTAACCCGCCTCGCCGATCTCACCGTCAAGGTCGCCGGCCAGAAACAGGAACACGCCGCATGAAACTGCCGCTGAAGCCCATGAAGATGTCGCACGATATCGGCCCGGTGCATTTCGTCGGCATCGGCGGCATCGGGATGAGCGGCATCGCCGAGGCGCTGGATACGCTCGGCTACCGCGTGCAGGGCTCCGACGTCGCGGAGAGCGCCAACGTCCAGCGCCTCCGCGCGCGCGGCATCCCGGTCGCGATCGGCCATGACGCCGCGAACCTCGGCGAGGCGCGCGTGGTGGTGGTCACCTCGGCGGTGAAGGGCGCCAACCCCGAACTCAAGGCCGCGCGCGAAAGGCTCCTGCCGGTGGTGCGGCGCGCCGAGATGCTGGCCGAGCTGATGCGCCTCAAGTCGGCGATCGCCATCGCCGGCACGCACGGCAAGACCACCACCACCTCGATGGTCGCCGCCGTCCTCGATGCCGGCGGTCTCGACCCCACCGTCATCAATGGCGGCATCATCAACGCCTACGGCACCAACGCCCGCATGGGCGACAGCGACTGGATGGTCGTCGAGGCCGACGAGTCCGACGGGACGTTCGTAAAACTCCCCGTCGACGTCGCCATCGTCACCAATATCGACCCCGAGCATCTCGACCATTACGGCACGTTCGACAACGTGCGCGCCGCGTTCCACCAGTTCGTCGAGAACGTCCCCTTCTATGGCTTCGCGGTGATGTGCCTCGACCACCCCGAGGTGCAGTCGATGATCGGGCGGATCGAGGACCGCCGCATCATCACCTACGGCGCCAACCCGCAGGCCGACGTCCGCTACGTGCCGATCAGCAACCACGGAAAGCTCTCGCTTTTCTCGGTGCGCTTCCACGACCGCGCCACCGGCCACACCGCCGAGATCCCGAGCCTCAGCCTGCCCATGCCCGGCGAGCACAATGTCCAGAACGCCACCGCGGCCATCGCCGTCGGCTGGCAGCTCGGCATCCCCTTCGACGCGATACGGAAGGCGATCGCCGGCTTCGCCGGCGTGAAGCGCCGCTTCACCCGCACCGGCAGCTGGAAGGGCGTCGAGATCTTCGACGACTACGGCCACCACCCGGTCGAGATCGCCGCCGTCCTCAAGGCCGCCCGGAACGCCACCACCGGCAAGGTCGTCGCCGTCGTCCAGCCGCACCGCTACACCCGCCTTCGCGACCTCTTCGACAGCTTCTGCAACTGCTTCAACGACGCCGACGTGGTGATCGTCGCCAACGTCTACCCGGCCGGCGAGGCCGAGATCCCGGGCTACTCGCGCGACACGCTGATCGACGGCCTCCGCACGCGCGGCCACCGCCATGCCGAGCCGCTCGAGAACCCCAACCAGCTCAAGAACCGCATCGCCGAACTGGTCCATCCGGGCGACTACGTTATCTTCCTCGGCGCCGGCTCGATCACGAACTGGGCCTACGCGCTCCCCGGCGAACTCGCGGGTATGGCGGCGTGAGAAGCGTCGTGGAGGCGGGCAGCCACCTCCTCGAGGAACTTCGGCCGGCGTTGGGCGAGGTTCGCGGCCGCCTTACGCCCAACGCCGACATGGCGCCGGTGACCTGGTTCCGCGTCGGCGGGCCGGCCGAGATCCTGTTCCAGCCGGCCGACGAGGCCGACCTCGCGCTCTTCCTTCGCGCGCTGCCGCCGGAAATTCCGGTGACCGTGGTTGGGATCGGCTCGAACCTCCTCATCCGCGACGGCGGCATCCGTGGCGTCGTCATCCGCCTGAGCGCCAAGGGCTTCGGCCACGCGGTACGCGAACCGGGCGACCGGCTGCGGGTCGGAGCGTTCCTGCCCGACAAGCGCCTTGCCGCCTTCGCCCTGGAGGAGGGCCTCGACGGCTTCGCCTTCTATCACGGCATTCCGGGTGGGATCGGCGGGGCGCTGCGCATGAACGCCGGCGCCAATGGCCGCGAGACGGCGGAGCGCCTGATCAGCGTCCGCGCCGTCGACCGCGAGGGCGGGGTGCACGTCCTCAGCCATGCCGACATGGGCTTCGAGTACCGCCACGCCCACGCGTCCGAAAGCCTCGTCTTCACCGAGGCGACCTTCCAGGGCACACCAGCCGACCGCGCCGACATTCAGGCCGCGATGGACGCGGTCCAGCATCACCGCGAGACCGCGCAGCCGGTGAAGGAGAAGACCGGCGGCTCCACCTTCAAGAACCCGCCCGGCCACAGCGCATGGCGGCTGATCGATGAGGCCGGCTGCCGCGGCCTCAAGATCGGCGGCGCGCAGGTTTCCGAGATGCACACCAACTTCCTCATCAACACCGGCGCCGCCACCGGCGCAAATATCGAGGAGCTGGGCGAGACGGTCCGCGCGCGGGTTCTCGAGACAAGCGGCATCCGGCTCGAATGGGAGATCAAGCGCCTGGGGGAGTTCGTCCCAGGTCGGATCGTTCAGCCGTTTATGAGCGGCACTTAAGCTTATCGGGCTTTCTCGTTCCGGTCTCAGAGGATGCTTCTCGTCCTTGCGTCCTTTTTAGATACGGCGAGAAATCAACACCTCGGCGGTCTGACGCAGGCCAATGGTCCAGCGTGACCAGCGACTCCTTCCCCTGACGCCATAGCCAACCATCCCTGAGCACTGCGTTTGGACCATTCTTCGGCTTTTGCATGGTCAAACCTCGAGGGTGGTAGAATCGCGACTGGAGACCGATTATGCACTCAGAGGTAGCGAGAGTCATGCTGGGGCTGACTTTGAACGATCCTTTGCAAAGCGCGCTTGATAAAATAGAGAGTCCCGAGCTTTTTTTTGGGCTCGTGGCTCCGATAGGTATAAACCTTGAGGCAATAGAAAAGGATCTAGAATCCTCATTGGAGGATGTTGGCTATACGGTCAGCTCCATAAGCCTTACCAAAGAAATGCTCCAGATCAAAACTGGAATTGAACTTCGAGAGGAGCCGTTTTTCGATCGCTATGATTCGAGGATCAGATACGCCAACCGAGTAAGATCTGGCACCCGCCGACGCGATGCGCTGGCTCTACTCTCGGTTGCGGCTATCCGAGAGCGGCGTTTTCAGGTCACCGGATCGTTCAAAATCGCCGCGCACAAGCGCGCGTACATCATACGGCAGCTCAAACTCCCCGAGGAAATTGAAACTCTTCGAAATCTGTATGGACCGCAATTTGTGGTCGTGTCCGTCTATGCAGGTGAGGAGAGGCGCGTCAGCAATTTGGTGGCGAAAGCGAAGGCGGACAAATTTGCGCCTTACGATGCTGAGGAAGCGCTCGAAACCGCGCACTCACTAATAAAGCGAGACTACCACGAGTTGAGCGTCCCCTTTGGCCAGCGTCTCCGAGACGCTTTTCCCAAAGGGGACGTGTTCATCGACGCGACCAATCCTACGCAATCCACGCCAACGATAAAGCGCTTTGTCGACGCCCTATTCGGCTCCAATCGAGTGTCACCCACCATGGACGAGTACGGGATGTATCTCGCCCGGAACGCGTCCTTCAGATCTCTCGACCTTTCCCGACAAGTCGGGGCCGCAATCATTCGGGGTCATGGAGAAGTGGTGTCCCTGGGATGCAATGAGGTGCCCGCTTTCGAGGTGGGAACCTATTGGAGCCCAGAGACGCAGCATCGAGATTTTTTCGTCGGCTCAGATCCCAATGACATCGAGAAGACTCGTGTCTTGGTCGATGTCGTCGAGAATATGAAGGCCAAAGGCTTCTTCTCGGAAGAAGTGTCTGCGATGGATTCCAGAAGTCTTCTGAAGAGGATGTTGAACAAAGGCGATAGATATTACATCGGTGATGCTAAAGTGCTCGATCTGCTTGAATTTGGCCGCATCATTCATGCCGAAATGTGCGCAATATGCGATGCTGCGCGAGTGGGAACGTCCGTGCGAGGGGCGACGATGTATTGTACTACGTTTCCTTGCCATATGTGCGCAAAGCACATCGTTGCTTCTGGAATACATAAGGTTGTGTTCCTCGAGCCTTATCCCAAGAGTCAAGCGCTTCAACTTCACGGCGACTCGATCTCGATAGATTTGGATGTCCCTGGCAAGGTCCGATTTATTTCATTTATTTGGATCGCCCCGCAGAGATACAGTGCAGTGTTTGAGAAGGGCCGAAGGAAGGATGCCGAAGGCAGAGCGTTAGATTGGTACGAAGCGGAGGCAAGACCTCGAATGGCGATCACTACCGAACGGGGCTATCTCGATGCTGAAGACCTTCTCGTTGCTGCATTCTTCGCCTTAGTCACGGAGCGATCGGAGGCCTTGCTGTCTACAGCTGTTGAGACGGGCGAGGGCCAAGAGGGAGTTGAACCTGCCCTTCAGTCCGTGCGGGCACCCGAGACGCCGGCTGGCACCCACATCTCGGATCGGGTGAACCCAAGTCCGAAGGCGAACTGAGACGCGGCCGTTCACGGTTTTGCTGGTCACCTGCTGGCCAGAAGTGTGGCCGCATGTCGGGATGCGCGGCGCGGTTGATGCAATGCTTTAGGGGCTGCTGAGTCCTTAACGCCACGCGCCCCGGAATCCCTCCACTTTTTCGAGAATTAAACTCTTTGTTTACCAAAGTGACCGGATTGTTGCCGGACGGCGCCTCGCGTCGGGACGCGGTCGCTTCGGTCAAAAACCAAGAGCCAGCAAGGCTTTTCGCGTAGGCCGGCTTCTCTCGGAAGAGACCGATCACCGCTCCCCGACCAAGGCAAAAGGTTAATCGATTCGCGGCCGCGACCCGGCCGCGCCCACAAAGAGGGTTCGCGTCGTTGACGCTCCAGACGGCCGAGATTGAAGGCGAGGGCTCGCGGATCAATGATCTGATCGGCGCGAGCATGCCGTTCCTGCCGCGCGGGCTGCGCCGTCACGGCCGCGCCCTCATGCGCGCGGAGTGGCGCGTGCCCAAGCGCCTCGGGCTGAAAGCGACGGCGGTCCTCTATTTCGCGACCATCCTCTACGGCGTGATCGCCGGCGGGCATGTCAGCGCCGTCATCACCGCGGGCACTAGCGCCGCGGGCCTCGCGATCTCCGAGGTGCGCATCACCGGGCAGTCCGAAACCGCCGAGCTCGAGGTGCTGGAACGCCTCGGCATCGGGGAGGGCGTCTCGCTCGCGACCTTCAGCGTGACCACCGCGCGCGAACGGATCCAGGCGCTGCCCTGGGTCGCCACCGCGACGATCCGAAAAGTCTATCCCGGCGGTCTCGACGTCGTCATCGAGGAACGCACTCCCTACGCGCTGTGGCAGCACGGCGGGATCACCTCGCTCATCGACAGCGAGGGCGCGGTCATCGTCGACGCCGCAGCGGCGCGCTTCACCGGCCTCCCGCTGATCGTCGGCACCGACGCCAACGGCCGTGCCGCCGAGCTGGTCGCCCTCATGGCGCTCGAGCCCCAAATCAAGGCGCGCATTCGCGCCGCGGTCCTTGTCGCCGGCCGGCGTTGGAACCTCATGCTCGACAGCGGCGTGATGGTGATGCTCCCGGAAGACGGCGCCGATGCCGCGATCACCGCTCTCGCCGCGCTCGACGCCAGCCTCATGCTCCTCAACCGCGACATCGCCCGCGTCGACCTTCGCGTCGCCGACGAAGTGGTCGTGCGACTGACCGACGACGGCATCCTCAAGCTCGACGCCACGCTCCGCGACCGCGCCCGGCTCGCCACCCGCGCCAACGGGAGCAACGCATGACCAAGCCCACGCCGATCAACGCCTCGCGCTCCCGGCGCCTCGCCCCCAAGCGCCCAATGATCGTCTCGGTGCTCGACGTCGGGTCGAGCAAGGTCACCTGCATCATCGCGCGTCTTCGCCCGCGCAACGTCGACAACACGCTCCCCAACCGCAGCCATGCCATCGAGGTGCTCGGCATCGGCTATCAGCGCGCGCGCGGCATCAAGGCCGGCGCGATCGTCGACCTTGACGCGGCCGAGCAGACCATCCGCCTCGCCGTCGACGCCGCGGAGAAGATGGCCAAGGTCACCATTGAGTCGCTGATCGTGAACGTCTCCTGCGGCCGGCTTGCCAGCGAGAGCTATTCGGCCAGCATCGGCCTCGGCGGCAAGGCGGTCGGCGAGAACGAGATCGGCCGCGTGCTCGCAGTCGGGCGTGCCCACGCGCACGTCCCGAGCCGCACCGTGATCCATTCCCGGCCGATCGCCTATTCGCTCGACGGCAATCGCGGCATCGGCGACCCGCGCGGCATGGTCGGCACGCATCTCGGCGTCGACATGCACGTGGTCCGCGCCGACGAGGCGCCGCTCCGCAATCTCGAACTCTGCATCAATCGCAGCCACCTCTCGATCGAGACCATGGTTGCCGGGCCCTTCGCCAGCGCGCTCTCGGTGCTCGTCGACGACGAATCCGAGCTCGGCGCGGTGGTGATCGATTTCGGCGCCGGCACGACCACGATGTCGGTCTTCGCCGACGGCGAGTTCGTCCACGCCGACGCCATCGCCATCGGCGGGCGCACAGTGACCACCGATCTCGCGCGCGGCCTCTCGGTCGCCATCGAGGACGCCGAGCGCATCAAGACCATGCACGGCAGCGCGGTCGGCGCGGTCTCCGACGAGCATCAGCTCATCGATGTCGCGCTCGCCGGCGACAGCGAACACGACGTCCCCGACCAGATCCCGCGCTCGACCATCACCCGGATCATCCGCGCCCGCGTCGAGGAGATGCTCGAGCTGGTGCGCGACCGTCTCAACGCCTCCGGCTTCGCCTCGGTGGTCGGCCGCCGCATGGTGCTGACCGGCGGCGGTAGCCAGCTCACCGGCATGGCCGAGGTCGCGCGCCGCATCCTTACCCGCAACGTCCGGCTCGGCCGCCCGCTCGGCGTGTCCGGTCTTCCGGAATCGGCCAAGGGGCCCGCTTTCGCGAGCGCGGTCGGCCTTCTCATTTATCCGCAAGTAGCTGAGTTCGAACAGTTGGCGCACGCTCCGGCCGCCCAGCTGCAAGCAACCGGTACGGGTTATTTCGCCCGTGTCGGACGGTGGTTGAAGCAAAGTTTCTGACGCCGAACGGCGACGGTGTCCGCGGCGGCGGCGCCCGAATGAATAAGAGGCCGGAGACGCGTGCGGCCAGGGGTCTAGACGAGGGTGCCATGACGATCAATTTGCAGCTTCCAGACATCAAGGAATTGCGGCCGAGGATCACCGTGTTCGGTGTCGGCGGCGGCGGCGGCAACGCCGAGAACAACATGATCCGCTCGGGTCTGGCGGGTTGCGAATTCGTGGTCGCCAACACCGACGCCCAGGCGCTGATGAGCTCCAAATGCGAGCGCATCGTGCAGCTCGGCGTGGCGGTGACCGAAGGCCTCGGCGCGGGCTCGCAGCCCGAGATCGGGCGCGCGGCGGCCGAAGAGGCCATCGACGAGCTCAACGATCACCTCTCCGGCTCGCACATGCTCTTCATCACCGCCGGCATGGGCGGCGGCACCGGCACCGGCGCCGCACCGGTGATCGCGCGTATCGCCCGCGAGCAGGGCATCCTCACCGTCGGCGTCGTCACCAAGCCGTTCCACTTCGAAGGTCAGCGTCGGCTCCGCATCGCCGAGCAGGGCATCCGCGACCTCCAGGCCCATGTCGACACCCTCATCGTGATCCCCAACCAGAACCTCTTCCGCGTCGCCAACGAGAAGACCACCTTCGCCGACGCCTTCTCGATGGCCGACCAGGTGCTCTACTCGGGCGTCGCCTGCATCACCGACCTGATGGTCAAGGAAGGCCTCATCAACCTCGACTTCGCCGACGTCCGCACCGTCATGCGCGAGATGGGCAAGGCGATGATGGGCACCGGCGAAGCTTCCGGCGAGCGCCGCGCCCAGCAGGCGGCGGAGGCGGCGATCGCCAACCCGCTCCTCGACGAGACCTCGATGAAGGGCGCCCGCGGCCTCCTCATCTCGATCACCGGCGGCAAGGACCTCACCCTCTTCGAGGTCGACGAGGCTGCCTCGCGCATCCGCGAGGAGGTCGATCCCGAGGCCAACATCATCGTGGGGTCCACGCTCGACGACACGCTGGACGGCGTGATGCGGGTGTCGGTCGTGGCGACGGGCATCGACGCGACGCAGTCGCAGGCCGAGGTGCCCT
>CAYOET010000214.1:0-3816 GCA_964402985.1 uncultured Bauldia sp.
GTCGGCCCCGAAGAGGACGACGACGAGGAGCCGATGCAGAACGACCGGTTCTACTCGAACATCCCGGCGCCGCAGCAGCCGCAGTTCAACCAGAACAACAACGGGCAGCCGTATCGCGGCGAGTCCAATCAGAACTACAGCGGCAATCGCGACCAGCAGCCGTCCTACGCCAACGGCAACGGGAACGGCAGCGAGGGCGGTGGCCATCGCAACAACAACCAGCAGCCCCAGCCACAGCAGAACGACGCCCAGCCGTCCTACGACGATACCGGGTTCGGCGGCGAGCCGCCCGCTTTCGTGGCCGGCGGCCAGCCGAATGTCGGCGGCAACGAACAGGGCTTCAACAACGGCCAGCAGCAGCCGGGCAGCACCGAGGGCGGGTATCGTCGGCGCCGGCGCTCGGGCCGCGATCGTCCGCGCTTCCAGGACCGCGGGCAGGACAGCAACAATCCGGCGCCAGCGGCGCCCGCGGGAGAGGGCGGCGGCGGCGGGTCCGACGAGTAGCCGGTCGCGACCGGGCCCGGTCACGCTCGCGATCGCGAAATTTCCTGCCGCAGCGGGGCCAGGTCTTCTGGTGGCAGATTAGCAACACCATATCCCGGTCGTTAGACTAAGGAACGAGCCGGGCGTGCCTTGAGTTGGGCGTCCGGCTCCACGGAGGCGCTGATGAACCCCGAGGCCTATACCGACCGCGTCCGCGGTTTCTTGCAGTCCGCCCAGGCGGGCGCGCTTGCCGTCGGCCACCCGCAGCTCACTCCCGAGCATCTCCTGAAGGTGCTGCTCGACGACCCCGAGGGGCTCGCCGCCGGTCTCATCGACCGGGCGGGCGGGAACTCGCGGGAGGCGTTGGCGGCAACGGAGCGGGCGCTCGCGGCGATGCCGCGGGTCGAAGGCGGCGCCGGGGGCCGGCTCGATTTTCCGCGGCCGACAGCCAAGGTGTTCGACACCGCCGAGACGATCGCCAAGAAGGCGGGCGATTCGTACGTGACGGTCGAGCGGCTGCTCATGGCGCTCGCCATGGAGAAGGACGCCAAGACCAGCCGCATCCTCGCGGATGCCGGCGTCACGGCGCAGAAGCTCAACCAGGCCATCGAGGCGATCCGCAAGGGCCGCACGGCCGACTCGGCGTCGGCCGAGAACAAGTACGACGCGCTCAAGAAGTATGCCCGCGACATCACGCAGGATGCCCGCGACGGCAAGCTCGACCCGGTGATCGGGCGCGACGAGGAGATCCGCCGCACCATCCAGGTCCTCTCGCGCCGGACCAAGAACAACCCGGTGCTGATCGGCGAGCCGGGGGTCGGTAAGACCGCGATCGTCGAGGGCCTCGCGCTCCGCATCATCAACGGCGACGTGCCGGAATCGCTCAAGAACAAGAGCCTCCTTGCCCTCGATCTCGGCGCGCTGGTCGCCGGCGCGAAATATCGCGGCGAGTTCGAGGAGCGGCTGAAGGCGGTGCTGGCCGAGGTCACTGCGGCCGCCGGCCAGATCATCCTCTTCATCGACGAGATGCACACCCTGGTTGGCGCAGGCCGGGCCGACGGGGCGATGGATGCGTCGAACCTCCTCAAGCCGGCCCTCGCGCGGGGCGAACTGCACTGCGTGGGCGCGACGACGCTCGAGGAATACCGCAAGCACGTCGAGAAGGACGCGGCGCTCGCCCGGCGTTTCCAGCCGGTCTACGTCAGCGAGCCGACGGTCGAGGACACGATCTCGATCCTCCGCGGCATCAAGGAGAAGTACGAGCTGCACCACGGGGTGCGGATCACCGACTCCGCGCTGGTCGCCGCGGCGACGCTCTCCAACCGCTACATCACCGACCGATTCCTGCCCGACAAGGCGATCGACCTCGTGGACGAGGCGGCCTCGCGGCTCCGCATGCAGGTCGATTCCAAGCCGGAGGCGCTGGACGAGCTCGACCGGCGCATCATGCAGTTGAAGATCGAGCGCGAAGCCCTTCGCAAGGAAGGGGACCCTGCCTCAAAGGACCGGCTGCAGAAGCTCGAGCGCGAGCTCGCCGGCCTCGAGGAGCAGTCCAACGCGCTGACCGGGCGGTGGCAGGCCGAGAAGGAGAAGCTCAACGCCGCGCAGCGGGTCAAGGAGCAGCTCGACCAGGCGCGCGCCGACCTCGAGAAGGCGCAGCGGACCGGCGACCTCGCCAGGGCCGGCGAACTCGCCTACGGCAAGATCCCGGAGCTCGAGCGGCAACTGAAGGCATCGGACGACGCCGCGGCGGCGAGCGAACCGGGAATGGTCGAGGAGGCGGTGACGCCGGACCATATCGCCGGGGTCGTCTCGCGCTGGACCGGCATCCCGGTCGACCGCATGCTCGAGGGCGAGCGCGACAAGCTGCTTCGCATGGAGGACGCGCTGTCGCTCCGCGTTATCGGGCAGGGCGAGGCGGTGCATGCCGTTTCGACCGCGGTGCGCCGTGCGCGCGCAGGCTTGCAGGACCCCAACCGGCCAATCGGCTCGTTCCTGTTCCTCGGCCCGACCGGCGTCGGCAAGACCGAGCTCAGCAAGACGCTGGCAGCGTTCCTGTTCGACGACGAGACGGCGATCCTGCGCATCGACATGTCCGAGTACATGGAGAAGCATTCGGTCGCGCGGCTCATCGGCGCGCCGCCGGGATATGTCGGCTTCGAGGAGGGCGGGGCGCTCACCGAGGCGGTGCGGCGGCGGCCGTACCAGGTGGTCCTCTTCGACGAGATCGAGAAGGCGCACTCGGACGTCTTCAACGTCCTCCTCCAGGTGCTCGACGACGGGCGGCTCACCGACGGGCAGGGGCGCACCGTCGATTTCCGCAACACGATCATCATCCTGACCTCGAACCTCGGGTCGGAGTTCCTGGTCAATCTCGGCGAAGGCGAGGACGTCGACGCCGTGCGCGAGCCGGTGATGGACATCGTGCGCAGCCATTTCCGGCCGGAATTCCTCAACCGGCTCGACGACATCATCCTGTTCCATCGGTTGCAACGGGAGCAGATGGGCAAGATTGTCGATATCCAGCTCAAGCGCCTCGAGAGGCTCTTGGAAGAGCGCAAGATCAAGCTCACACTCGACGAGTCGGCGCGGCGCTGGCTGGCCGAGAAGGGCTACGATCCGGCGTATGGCGCGCGGCCCCTCAAGCGGGTGATCCAGCGCGAGGTGCAGGACCCGCTCGCCGAGAAGATTTTGGCCGGCGAACTGCCGGACGGGGTCACCGTCCGCGTCTCGGGCGGGACCGACCACCTCATCTTCCTGCCGCGCCGGACGGAGTCGGAGAAGGCTGCCTGAGGCGAGCATGAGCGACACGACCGAGCACCCGCCCGTCGAACGGCCGAACGGCTTTCCGGCGCCGCCGGTTCTGCCGTTGGCGGGGTTGCTCGGCGGCCTGCTCGCCGACTGGTTCCTGCCCGCGTTGCCGGGCCAGTGGATCACCAGCCTCGCCGGGCTGGCGCTCATCGGGCTGGGCGGATGGGTGGCGGCCAAGGCGGTCGCGGCGATGACCAAGGCGGGCGCGAGCCCGCTTCCCAACAGCCCCGAGCTCTACCTTGCCACCGAGGGGGTATTCTCGGTCAGCCGCAACCCGATCTATCTCGCCTTCCTGATCATCCTCACCGGCGTCGCGCTCCTTTTCCGGAGCGCGGGCATCCTTCTCGCCGTGCCGGCAGTGGCGATTCTCCTCTACGCGCTCGTGATCCGAAGCGAGGAGGAGTATCTCGCCGAGCGGTTCGGGGCCGAGTACGAGGCGTACCGGAAGAAGGTCAGGCGCTGGTTCTGAAGCGTCCCCTCTCCCATCGGGAGAGGGTTAGAGCCTGCCCCGGACTTGATCCG
>CAYOET010000215.1:0-18033 GCA_964402985.1 uncultured Bauldia sp.
GTTGCCGCGCTCGTCGTTGCCGTTGCCGCGTTCCTTGTCCTGGCCGTTGCCGCGCTCCTCGTCGTTGCCGCGGCCGCGGTCCTCGTCATGACCATTCCCATTCCCATTGCCATTCGCGGCAAGCGCAGGCTGCACGCCGAAAAGCGCGACGTCGCCGGCCATTCCGCCGCCGAGCAGGGCGGCAGAACCAGCGACAGTCGCCAGAAGAAGACGGTGAAGACGCATGCGAAGCTCCCGAGACGGTGAGTGGAAGCTGCGCTTTTCTCACGCGCGCTTGCACCGCCGGTTACCTCGCCATCGACGATTTGAATAACCTTGGAAGCTTTAACGGTTGTGTTCCGGCCCTTGAGGCGGCGGCCTACCGCTCACCAGCCGACCACGGGACGAGGGCGAGGGGCCGGCATGGTAAACGCCGGCCCTCCAAACGGTGCTCAGCCCGTTAAAATCCCTCGTTCGTGATCCCCGAAGCCACGACCGCAGCGCAGTAGCGAGGCATTTCGTCGGCGAGATCCGCCATGTTCTCGTCACCGGCAAACTGGGCGATCGTCTCGTTGCTCAAGAAAGCGCATACCGCCGCACGGAAGGTGAGGCCCGTCGAGACCACGGACAGCGGCACGCTCATGGCTACGCCCGTCGTGGATCTGTACCAGGGTGGCACCTGCACCAGTCCCGCATCGTTCCGGCGGAGCGGCACCTGCGGGTTGCATTCCTGGAGCTGAGCGATCGGCGCTGCATCGAGGAACACTGGAGCGGGCGTGTCGAGGATCGCCCCGTTCACGGCCGGCCTCGTCGGGCTGTAGCGGAGATTGAGGAACGCGCAGCCCGCGGGCGGCGCGTCGACCAAGACATAGCCCTGCGGCAGCGGCCCAACCTGGACGAGGTCCTTGCCGGGCTGTAGTTCCCGTTCGGCGCAGGAGCGGTCGCAGCGCGGATCGAGCGGAATCGGCGTCCCCGAGACCGGATAGGCGAAGAGATAGTCTTCGGGCTGCGGAAGCCCCAGCGCCTGGCGGATGGCACGCTCTCGGCTAGCCGAACTGGGCTGGCTGAAATTGAGGAACCAGACCGACGCCCCGGCGATCACCGCGATTCCCACTACGTAGGAGATGAGAATCCGAAGCGGGCTGGGCGGCCGGGCTTCGCTCGGGGGTATCATTCCCGGCGTCGTGCGGAAAAAGTCTGTCATGGTTCCTCCCCGGTCGCGTTTGTGGCGCAATCTCGGCCGCGTCGCAAGGGTGCACCAAGCTCTCGGCCGAGGATGACTCGAACCACGTTGCGTTCGCGGCGCACCATAGTGTGGCTACACGCCTGTTAGCGCCCGGTCATGCGATCCGGCGCGGTCCCGGCAAATCGGCTGCCTGACCTTCGGGCCTGACGGGTTGGTTACGGCGTGCGGGGGCGGCGCCGGTCGTCGATCGCGCCACCATATAGTCGCCGAAACACGTAGCAGCGGCCTTCGAGGTTTGGCCGCGCCGCAGCCGGAGGGGGGCCGCTGGCGATTCGATCGTATTGCACGTACGTGCCCAGACCCACGTTCACCTTGAACCATCGACCCGCCGTCTGGAACTCTGGGGTGAACTGCATCATGGTAACCATCGGCATCGAAACTGCGTCGGCAGACGGTGTGGAGCGGGTGCGCATGCCGGATGCTTGGGGGGCTCCGGCCGCGCTGAAACCATGTGCCCAACGGAGCCGCGTTGGTCGCAGCCGGGGCTTGTTGTACGTCATCGCCGCGTATACGGTTCGACCCTCGCCTCCGTTCGGGCGAGGTCTCGTGGTGAGAACAAAAACAATTGTGGGTTGAAATGCCGCAAGGGGCTCGGGGGAGACCTCCGACCGGTCGGACGTCTTGCGGCTCCGCACGGGAGCAAGACTCTCGATAGGTATGGGAGGAGAATACTAATGAAGAAACTGATTGGTGCAGCCGCCGTCGGCGCGCTGCTCGCCCTGCTGCCCTCGGCTGCTCAGGCGCAAGACCCTCCGGGCGGCCGCCCGCCGACCGCGAGCATCACCGTCGACGGCCCGACCACCTGGCCGAACTGGGGCCAGCAGGCCACCGAGTGGTCCCCGCCGCGCGAAGGCCGCATCGCCGAAGACTGGGTCTACGGCAACCGCTTCGACAACCCGGATCACGTGATCTGGAACGAAGCCAAGCGCCGCATGAACGCGGGCCTGGACGTGCAGTCCTTCACCGCTTCCCGCGGCTGGACTCCTGAGCGCTATTGCGGCCTGGCGAAGCTCGGCTACGACTTCGCCTTCGTCAACATCCAGCACCAGGCGCTCGACGTGTGGCAGGTCGCCGACATGTACGCGTGCAACGGCAACGCCCCGATCCCGGCCATTCAGGGCCCGGGCAACACCTTCTACTCGCACGGCGCCCGTATCCCGGACTCCAGCGAGCGTTGGATCCAGTCGATCCTCGACGCCGGCGCGATGACCCTCGTCGTCCCGACGGTCGACACCGAGGCAGAGGCCGAGGAAATCGTCCACTGGGCCCTGTTCCCGCCGCTCGGCGCTCGTTCGAGTGGTGGCGGCCTCATCAACTCGCTCTACGGCAACGTGCCGGGTGGCTACCGCAACTCGTTCAACGACAACATCGTGATCATCGCCATGATCGAGACCCTCGAGGGTGTCGAGAATGCGTATGAGATCGCGTCCGTTCCGGGCATCGACGCGGTGTTCGCCGCCTCGGGCGACCTCGGCAACTTCTCGGGTTACTCCGAGGGCAACGAGGCCTACGAGTGGCTGATCCAGCGCGTCGTCGACGCGGCTGTCGCCGCCGGCAAGCCGGTTTGCGGCCCCGACGACTGGCACCCCGCCCGGAGCAAGGACAACCCGGTGCGCGTGGCCCAGAACTTCACGTGCTTCCAGGGTGGCAGCAACCCGACTGAAGACCTGGCCGAGCGCATCGCGGCTGGCGAGGTCCCGGCTCCGCCGGCTCCCTAGTCCGATACTGCCCGGCGACTTAATCGCCGCCGGGCATTCCAACGGGGGGCGCTGCGCCGCGAGAGCGGCGCGGCGTCCTTTCCAACACGGGAAGCGGGCACTAGATGGCTGCGCGGCGGGGTTCGACTTGAACGCCGCAGGAAGTCCCGGCAGAGGAGGGGCAATCCTCTCACTACCCACGAAAAAGGTGAAACGATGAGAAGCGTTATTGCCGCGACCGCGGCTCTCTTTCTGGCCACCACGGCCGCTTACGCCCAAGCACCGGCCGAGCCGGTCGTGTCCGAGGTCGCCGCGCCGGTCGTCGATTCGATCGGCAGGGCGTGCGACGCTCCCGACTACGAGGAGGAGTGCTTCCGCGCGATGGGCCGGGCCATTACGGCCGCGGCCGCCTTCTCGGATGCCGACAAGCAGTCCGTGTACTTCAAGATCCGCAGCTACGCGGAAAGTCGCGCCTCCTGGGCCGACGACATCGCCAAGCTCCTGACGGATAACAATATCCCGGTGACCAACCCCGCCTAGCGGGCCGTTCAACGCCGACGGAATAGAGCCACTGCACGGGTCACCGAGCAGTGGCTTCTTCATTTGGGTCGACCGCAAGTCTGTCCCGTCGCCGACCGTGTGGCTCTGCGACCCGGCCACCCATCTAGACCAGACCCCCGGCACCGAGAAGCAGCCCGAGCAGCGCACATCCGAGCAGCGTCCAGATCATCCCGACGCGCAGCCAGATCAGCGCCAGACCGGCTCCCACGGCGAGCACGGCTGCCGTGAGGTCGATGGACCGGAGGTCCGGCAGCTCGAGGACCGCCGGACCGACCGCAACCGGGCCGACCTGGTCGAAGATCACGTGCAGCCCGAACCACAGCGCGAGATTGAGGACCACGCCCACCACCGCCGAGGTGATCCCGGCGAGGGCGGCCGCGAGCGCCCTGTTGTGGCGCAGACGCTCCATCACAGGCGCGCCGAGGAACACGAACAGGAACGACGGCACGAACGTGACCCAAGTGGTCAGCAGTCCGCCGAGCGTCGCGGCGAGGAGCGGCGGGAGGGTGCCCGGGTCGCGATAGGCGGCCAGGAACCCGACGAACTGCAGCACCATGATGAGCGGCCCTGGCGTGGTCTCGGCCATCGCCAGCCCGTCGAGCATCTCCTCCGGGGTCAGCCAGCCGAGCGTCGTCACCCCGGCCTGCGCCACATAGGCGAGGACAGCGTAAGCGCCGCCGAACGTGACCACCGCCAGCGTCGCGAAGAACGAAGCAATCTCCGCGAACACGCTCTCCGGCGCGAGCGTTGCGATGGCGAGGATCGGGAGCGCCCAGAGGATCAAAGCCGCCGCCGCGATCGCGGACACCCGCCGCAGGGTCAGTCCGCCGACGGCGGCCTCGGCCAGCGGCTCCCCGCCCCCGCCCTGTTCGCTGGGTGCAACGGCCAGCCCGGCGCGGTGGGCCGCCACCCCGACCCCCGCCGCGACGAGGATCACGATCGGGAAGGGGACGGCGAACGCAAAGAGCGCCACGAACGCGCCCGCCGCGATGATCTGGCTGGCCCGCGCGCGCAGCGAGCGGCGGCCGATGCGGATCAGCGCATCGACCACGATCGCGAGGACCGCCGCCTTGAGCCCGAAAAAGACGGCCTCGACCCAGGCCAGTTCCCCGCCGAGCACGTAGAGCCAGCTGAGGGCCATGATCGCCACCAGCCCGGGCAGCACGAACAGCCCGCCGGCGACGATCCCGCCCCAGCTCCGATGCATCAGCCAGCCGATATAGGTGGCCAGCTGCTGCGCTTCCGGGCCGGGCAGAAGCATGCAGAAATTGAGCGCGTGGAGGAACCGCTCCTCGCCGATCCAGCGTCGCTCCTCGACGATGATGCGATGCATCGTGGCGATCTGTCCCGCCGGCCCGCCGAAGCTGAGAAGCGCGACCCGCGCCCAGACGCGGGTCGCCTCGCGGAACGAGACCGCGCCGCTGCCTGTGCTCGGCGAAACGGAACTGGACTGGGGTGCGATCATGATGGGTCGGCGACGCTGTTCCTCGCGCGGGGCGCGATCCTCTCAGTCGGCGAACGCTTGGGCAACGCCTGTCTGTAGCGCCCACGGAGCGGAGCTGACGAGGTCGAGGCCGCCAATCGTCGATCTGGTTCTGCCTCGGGTATCCGCTCTGAGACTAAGCGGCGTTCCGCAACGCGTCGGCGACGACCACCCGGTTCCGGCCGGCTTGCTTGGCCGCATAGAGCACCTTGTCGCCAGCGGCGATGAGCTGCTCCCAGCTCGAATCGGCCGCCGATTTCTCGGCCACCCCGATGCTCACCGAGATCGGCGTTCCAGGCGCCAGCTCCTCGGTGATCCCGGCAACGGCGCTCCGCAGCCGCTCGGCTACGGCATACGCCGCGGCGACGCCCGTCTCCGGCATGAGGATGATGAACTCCTCGCCGCCGAACCGGCACACCACATCGCCGAGCCGTACCTCGCGGGCCAGAGTCTCGCCGACCCGCCGCAGCACTGCGTCGCCGGCGCGATGGCCGAAGCGGTCGTTGATGCTCTTGAAATGATCGAGGTCGAGGAGGAGCGCCGACAGGCGGTGCCCGCCGCGGCTCGCGCGCGCCCAGTCGCGCTCGGCGATCTCCGCGAAGGCGCGGCGGTTCATGAGGCCGGTGAGCGGGTCCACGCTCGCCGCGATATCGAGTTCGCGCTGCAGGCGCTGATTGGCGAGGACCGCGATCGAGAGCGTGAGCAGGAAGGACGCGGCGATCGAGGCGAGCATGAAGACGCTCTGCGTGGCCGACGACACCAATGCTTCGCCGCTGTGACTGCCCCAGAGGACCAGCACCACCGCGCGCTGCACCAGGGCCGAAGCCTGCACGACCAGGAGGATCGCGATGATGCGCAGCGTGGCGCGCAGCGGACCGGCCGGAGCGCGGAGGAGGGCAAGGGCCGAATAGCCGACGCAGCCGACGAAGAAGACCGTGGTGACCATCACGCCGGTCATCGGCGCGGGCGAAACCAGCGGCAGATAGATCCGCGCCGCAACGCACGCTCCCGCCCAACCGATGGCGATCGCCCACGGCGCCGGCCGGTCGGCGAGCCGCACCAGGCCGACATTGAACACCACGGCGCCGGCCGCCATCAGCAGGGTCTGGACGAGGATCCACAACCCCATCCCGGGGTCGGACACGAAGATCGACAGCGAACCGAGGGCAATCAGCACGGACCCCGCGGCAAGCTCCCGGAGCGGCGCATATTTGCGGTGCACCTGCCAGACATAGACGAGGCCCGCCGCCTGCATGACGCGGACGAGCGCGTAACAGACGATGAGTGTTTGGAAATCGAGGATCACGGCGGGTCCAAGCGGTTGCGCGCGCCACTATAGGAAGCGTTCGCTTTCGATTGGGTTACCGGCCACGCAACTGGCTGGAACACTTGTGAAATGGAGGTGATGCGACGGCCGAAACGCTCCGCTAAGCTCGCGCCGGGGGCCTTTCATGGCGGATGTCAGCGGGAGCCGAGGTGCCGAGGAGGCGGGCCGGAAAGCCGGTTCGGCCTTCGCCGGGCGCCGCTTTCGTGGTCCACTCGGGTTCGGCGCACGGGCGGCCTCCCAAGCCATCCTCGGGCTCCCCGCCGCGCTGGCCCGCTCGTTCACCCGCGAAATCGAGGATGGGCGAGGCTTCCATTGGCTACCCGTCCTCGTCGGCCTCGGCGCCGTAATCTATTTCTCCTTGCCCGACGAACCCTCGGCGCTCGCCCTCGCAGCGCTTTCCATCGCGCTGGTCGGCGCTTCCATCGCGCTCCGGCGGAGCGTCCTCGTCACTGCGATGGCAGGCCTCGCGGCGGTCTCCTGCGGCCTGACCCTGATGAAGCTCCGCACCGACTGGCTCGCGGCGCAGACGCTCCCGGCCGCCGACGTGCTCACCGTCTCGGGCTGGGTCGAGTCCCGCGACCCCACCGGCGCGACGGGCGCGCGCCTCGTCATCCGCATCGCCGCGATGGAGGGCTTCGCTGCGGACGCGCTGCCCTATCGGGTGCGGGTGACGGCGCAGGCCGGCGCTGACTGGATCAATGTCGGCGACGGCGTCACGATGCTGGCGAGTCTCCGCCCGCCGCAGGGAGCGATCATCCCCGGCGGACACAGTTTCGGGCAGGTCGATTTCTACGACCGGATCGGCGCTTCCGGCTTCACCTACGGGGCGCCGCGACCGGCCGAGCTCGGCGAGGCTCCGCTTCTCCTTCGCCTCATGCAGCCGATCGAACGGCTGCGGAAGACGATCGGCGACCGGGTCGTGAGCGCATTGCCCGGGGAGCCCGGCCAGATCGCGCGGGCACTCATCACCGGCGAGCGTGGCGGGATCAGCGACGAGACCGACGAGGCCCTCCGCGAGTCTGGCCTCGCGCATGTCATTTCGATCTCGGGCCTGCATATGGCGCTCGTCTATGGCGTGGTGTTCGGAGCCGTGCGGGCGCTCCTCGCGCTCTCGCCGGCCCTCGCGCTTCGCCGCCCGATCAAGAAATGGTCGGTGGCCGCGGCGCTCCTCCTCGTCGGCCTCTATTTCGCGCTTTCCGGCGCCTCGGTGCCGACCCAACGCGCTTTCATCATGATCGCCGTGATGTCGGGTGCGGTGCTCTTCGACCAGCGCGCCTTCAGCATCCGCAACATCGCCATCGCGGCGCTCATCGTCATCGCCATCACGCCCGAGGCGGTGCTGACGGCGAGTTTCCAGATGTCGTTCGCGGCGACCCTCGCGTTGATCGCCGGCTACGAGACGCTCGCGGAGCGGCGACGCCGGCGGCCCGACCTCGGCGAGCGCCGGCAGCGGCCCGCGATCCTGACCTGGATCGCGGCAACAGTGCTCACCTCGTTCATCGCCGGGCTGGCAACCGTCCCCTTCGCCGCCTTCCACTTCCAGCGCACGGCCCCACTCTCCCTCCTCGCCAATATCCTCGCCGCCCCGGCCATTTCGCTTCTGATCATGCCCTTCGCGCTTGCCGCCGTGCTTCTCATGCCGCTCGGCCTCGAGGGATGGCCGCTGACGGTGATGGGCTTCGGCATCGAGATCATGACGAGGATCGCCGCGCTGGTCGCCGGCTGGTCCGGAGGCGGCGGCACGGTGAGAATGGCCCCGCCATCCGCGCTCTTCCTCGCCGCGGCAGGGCTTCTCTGGATCTGTTTGTGGCGGGAACGGTGGCGCCTCCTCGGCCTGGCACCGCTTGTCGCGGCGCTGCTCCTCGCCATCGCTGCCCCGCGCCCGGACATCCTCGTCAACGCCGCGGGCACCGCCGTCGCCGTCCGCGGACCCGACGGCACGTACCGCATCCTCGGCGGACGCGGCGCGACCTACGATGTCGAAACCTGGCTGCGCGCCGACGCCGACCGCCGGCCCGCCGGCGACCCCTCGCTCAAGGACCGGGTCTTCTGCGACGCGCTTGGCTGTACGACGGAGCTGGGGGAGGGCGGGAGGCGCGTATCGCTATCGCTCGATCCGCGCGGTCTGGAGGAGGACTGCCGCCTTGCCTCGATCGTCGTGACCAGCGTAGTCCCGACGAGCGACTGCGCCAACGCCGTGCTGATCGACGGAGATCGACTGGCGACCTTCGGCGCTCACGCGATCTTCCTCGGCGACGACGACCTCAACGCGCCCGACGCCGCGCGGATCGAAACGGCTTACCCGCCCGTCCGCCGCGCGTTCATGCCGGCGGACTGACCGGACCCGGCCGCTCTACTCAATACCGGCGGATCAGCCCGACCAGCTTGCCCTGGATGCGGATGCGGTCCGGCCCGAAGATGCGCGTCTCGTAGGACGGGTTCGCCGCCTCGAGCGCGATCGACGCGCCGCGGCGCCGGAAGCGCTTCAGCGTCGCCTCCTCCTCGTCGACCAGCGCCACGATGATATCGCCGCTGTCGGCGGTATCCCCGCGGCGGATGAGCACCGTGTCCCCCTCGAAGATACCGGCGTCGATCATGGAGTCGCCGCGCACTTCGAGCGCGAAATGCTCGCCCGCGCCGACGAGGTCGGGCGGCACCGAGATGGTGTGGCTGTGAGATTGGATCGCTGAGATCGGCGTGCCGGCCGCGATGCGGCCCATGACCGGGACGGCGACGTTCTCGTTCGCCGCATCCCCGTCGGTCGACCCGCGATTGCGGCCGAGGCTCCCCTCGATGACGCTCGGCGAGAAGCGTCCGCGCTGCGCCGCCGGACTCTGCCCCATCGACTCGGGCATCTTGATGACTTCGAGCGCGCGCGCCCGGTTAGGCAGGCGGCGGATGAAGCCGCGTTCCTCGAGCGCCTTGATCAGGCGATGCACGCCCGATTTGGAGCGGAGGTCGAGCGCATCCTTCATCTCGTCGAAGGACGGCGGGATGCCGGACTCCTTCACGCGCGAATGGATGAACATCAGCAGTTCGTGTTGCTTGCGCGTCAGCATTCGTCCCGCCCGGAATCAAAGGTACAAAACACGAACAAACTATCCGTTCCATATGTGTTCTGCAACAGTGAATATTCGGTTGCCGTCGACGAGCGATCAGACGGACGCGGGTGAGGTCCGGCCGAGGAGGGTCGCGGTGGCCGCGGCCACGTCGCTCTGGCGCATCAGGCTCTCGCCGACGAGGTAGGTGCCGACCCCGGCGCGGACGAGGCGGGCGATGTCGGCGGGCGTGAAGATGCCGCTCTCGGCGACGAGGAGACGGTCTTTGGGAACCCGCGGGGCGAGCCGTTCGCTAACCGCGAGGCTGGTCTCGAAGGTCCGCAGGTCGCGATTGTTGATGCCGACGAGGGGCGAGCGGAGGCGGAGGGCGCGGTCGAGTTCGTCCTCGCTGTGGACCTCGATCAGCACCGCCATGCCGAGGCCGAGCGCCGTCTCCTCGAGCTCCTCCGCTACCGCGTCCGGGACCGCAGCCATGATGATGAGGATGCAGTCCGCGCCGAGCGCCCGGGCCTCGTAGACCTGGTAGGCCTCGTAAAGGAAGTCCTTGCGGAGAACGGGGAGGGGCACCGCCTCGCGTGCCGCGACCAGATACTCCGCCGCCCCCTGGAAATACGGCCCGTCGGTCAGCACCGAGAGACACGCGGCGCCGCCCTTGGCGTAGGCGCGGGCGAGCGCCGGCGGATCGAAATCCGCGCGGATGAGTCCCTTCGACGGGCTCGCCTTCTTGATCTCCGCGATCAGCGCCGGCTCGCCGCGCTCGATCTTGAGACGAAGCGCGCCCACGAAGTCGCGGACCCGCACCGCCTCCTTGGCGCGGATCTTCATCTCGGCGAGCGGCACGCGCGCCTTGGCGGCGGCGATCTCCTCGCGCTTGGTCTTCTCGATCGTCTGCAGGATGTCGGCCATCAGGCGTTGGAGACCTGGACGAGCCGCTCGAGCCGCGCCTTCGCCGCCCCGCTGTCGATCGACTTCGCCGCAAGCTGGATACCGGCCGGAAGGTCCTTGGCGACGCCCGCGACGACCAGGGCCGCCCCCGCGTTGAGGAGGATCACGTCGCGAAGCGGGCCCTTTGCGCCGCCCAGGACGTCGCGGATCGCCTGCGCGTTGAACGCGGCGTCACCGCCCTTCACCGCATCGAGCGGCGCTTCGGCAAGCCCGACATCGCCCGGCTTGATGGTGAACGTGCGGACCGCGCCGTTGCGCAACTCCGCGACCTCTGTAGGGCCGGCGGTCGAGATCTCGTCGACCCCGCCCGCGCCGTGGACCACCCACGCCGTCTCGGTGCCGAGGCTGCCGAGCACCTCGGCGAGCGGCTTCACCCACTGCGGCGAGTAGACGCCGAGGAGGATGCGCTTCACGCCCGCCGGATTGGAGAGCGGCCCGAGGAGGTTGAAAATCGTCCGCGTCCCGAGTTCGGTCCGCGAGGGACCGACATGCTTCATCGCCGAATGGTGCGCCGGCGCGAACATGAAGCCGATCCCCGCCTCGCGGATGCAGCGGCTCACGCCGTCCGGCGTCTGCTCGATCTTCACCCCGAGCGCCACCAGCACGTCCGCCGCGCCTGACTTGGAGGACAGCGCCCGGTTCCCGTGCTTGGCGACCGGCACGCCCGCTCCGGCCACCACGAAGGCCGAGGCCGTGGAGATGTTGTGCGTACCCTTGGCGTCGCCCCCGGTGCCGACGACATCGATCGCCTCGGCCGGCGCGACCACCCGCAGCATCTTGGCGCGCATCGTCGACACGGCACCGGCGATCTCGTCGACCGTCTCGCCGCGTACGCGAAGCGCCATCAGGAACCCGCCGATCTGCGCCGGCGTCGCCGCACCCGACATGATGATGTCGAACGCCTGCTCGGCCTCGGCGCGCGTCAGCGCCGCGCCGGTCGCGACGCGCGCGATCAGCGGCTTGAGGTCGGGAGCGGGCGAGGGGGCGTTCACGACACCGTCCGCCCGGCGCGGTTGCGGCCGTTCCACTCGGCGGCGAGGTCGAGGAAATTCTTGAGGAGGAGGTGCCCGTTCTCCGAGGCGATGCTCTCGGGATGGAACTGCACGCCGTGCACCGGGTGCTTCTTGTGCGACACGCCCATGATCAGCTTGTCGTCGGTCTCGGCGGTGATCTCGAGGTCGGCGGGCGCCGTCTTCCGGTCGACGATCAGCGAGTGATAGCGCGTCGCCTGGAACGAGTGGTTGATGCCGCGGAAAACCCCGCGCCCGCCATGCCTGATCTCGCTGAGCTTGCCGTGCATCAGCGTGGGCGCGCGGATCACGTCGCCGCCATAGGCCTGACCGATCGCCTGATGCCCGAGGCACACCCCGAGGATCGGGATTTCCGCCCCCGCCTTCTCGATCACCTCGAGGCAGATGCCCGCCTCGTTCGGCGTGCACGGCCCCGGCGAGAGCACGACCCCGTCCGGATCGGCGTCCATCACCTCGTCGACGGAGATCTTGTCGTTCCGGTGCACCTCGACCTTGGCCCCGAGCTCGCCCAGGTAATGGTAGAGGTTCCAGGTGAAAGAGTCGTAGTTGTCAATGAGGAAGATCATGGGCTGCTCCGGCGGAAACCCATAGTCCACCAAGGGCTTCGCCGGCAAGGAGCTTTGTCGGAGGAGCGCCGGGTGCCCGAACTGAACGGCCCCTGGGCCCCCAGTTCGAGCTGCCTCTACGGAAGACGCCGCAGCCACCCTTAGGTGGCGGTCACGTTCACCTGCGTGACCGGCGGCAGCGGGGCCTCGGACTCACGGATCTATGCCCCGAGGTTCGTTTGCGATCGCTCGGACACGGCTTTCTTTCCCTCCAATGGCGTCGAGCAGTGCAGCAAGCGGAAACCTGACGCGGGGCTCCACGAACGCGGCCACGAAGAGGCTCAGCGCGACCATCAGAACTATGACAACTACGAGAGCGACGTGCTGCACGACTCCGGTCTGAACCAAGGCTCTAATCGCCACCGCTCCGACTACTTGGTGCAGAAGATAGAGCGGGTAGGTTGCTAAGCCGAGCAACCTCAACCGGGTCGCAAAGCCATCGAGGGCATGAGATCGAGTACCGACAATAACGAGGAACACCGCCGCGGCCCAGACTGCGGCTGGCACCCACACGGCATAGCCGGAGAAGGGGATTTGCGACTTCTCCAGGGTTTCGGGAATGAGCGCGACAATACCGGTCGTGAACGACACGGCGGATAGAATTAGACGGAAGACAGTGATACGCTTTAGCAGGCAAAGCCAGAGCAAGATTCCCAGGGCGAAGTAGCACCCGTGTTCCGCTAAGAACAGCTGAACAATCCAAGACGAGGGTGCAGGGGGAAGCAAGTTCGCTAACGCCAGCGTTCGCCAGAGCCAGAAACCCGCGCTGAGTACCGTGAGCAGTAGGGCCAGCACATCTATGCGAGAGAATGCCCTCAAACAAAGCATGATCCAGACCAGCCCGTAGAAGGCTACCTCGACCCCCAAGGTCCAATACACGCCGTCGATCCAAGGGCCGACAGGGGAAAGCGAGATGGAGCGGCTCAGACGGTTGATAATCTCGGCGGCGGGCCAGACGTTGAAGGCGATGAGGGCGGCAGCGGATATTGGCGCGCATATCCATACCGCCGGGTAGAGACGCAGAATGCGGCTTCGAATGAAGGAATACGGCGACGCGCCCTCTGCCGAATAGGCAATGACGAACCCGGAGAGTACGAAAAAGATGGGAACGCCAACCCACCCAAACCAAGTCAAGGGGGCCAGCTCCGGATAGGCCACAGTCCCTCCCAGGATCGTTCTCGGGGTGCTGCTGGAAGGCGCCCAAGACCAGAACCCCAGGTGGAAAATCATCACCATGAACGCCGCAAAGAATCGAACGAGGTCCAGGGCAGGAAGTTGGCGTGGCCGCATAATGCCAATGCCTAACATACGGAGCGCGGACCGTCTCCTAAGCTCGCAGCGACTTCTCACGTTGGCCGCAGGGAAGACGGGGCCAGAAGGCGGCCTAGCCCGTCGAATAGATCTGGGCGCTTCCTACTGCCCGCGCCCGACGCCTGACGCGAAGCGCACCGCCTCTTCCGCCGCCCGGAACAGCGCCTTGGCCTTGGCCACGCACTCGCGGTGCTCGTTCTCCGCGATCGAGTCCGCGACCACGCCGGCGCCCGCCTGCACATACATGCGGCCGTCCTTGATGATCGAGGTGCGGAGCACGATGCACGTGTCCATGCCCCCGCTCGCCGAGAAATAGCCGACGCAGCCGGCATAGATGCCGCGCTTGTCGACCTCGAGCTCGTCGATGATCTCCATCGCGCGCACTTTGGGCGCCCCCGACACCGTGCCGGCCGGGAAGCCGGCGGCCAGCGCGTCGAGGATGTCGTGGTCGGAGCGGAGCCGCCCCACTACGTTCGACACGATGTGCATGACCTGGCTGTAGTATTCGAGGAAGAACTTGTCGGTGACCTTCACCGAGCCGATTTCGGCGACCCGCCCCACGTCGTTGCGGCCGAGATCGAGGAGCATGAGGTGCTCCGCGCGCTCCTTGGGGTCGGCGAGGAGCTCGGCGGCGAGGCGCCGGTCGTCGGCCTCGTCCGCGCCGCGCGGCCGCGTCCCGGCGATCGGCCGGATCGTGACCTCGCCGTCCTTCACCTTGACCAGGATCTCCGGGCTCGATCCGGCCAGGGCGAAGCCGCCGAAATCGAGGTAATAGAGATAGGGCGAGGGGTTGGTGCGGCGGAGCGCCCGATAGAGCGCGAACGGCGGCAGCGCGAACGGCGCCTCGAAGCGCTGCGAGAGCACGACCTGGAAGATGTCGCCGGCGGTGATGTACTCCTTCGCCCGCCGCACCATGTCGAGATATTGCTTGGGCGGCGTATTCGAGACGATCCCCGCGTCAGCGTGGAGTTCGGCGGGCTCGACCGACTTGTCGAGCGGCGCGTCGAGCGCGTCGAGGACCGCGATGAGCCGATCGGTCGCCCGCGCATGGGCGGTGTCGGCGGTCGTGCCGGCCTTGGGGCGAACCGGCGAGACGATGGTGATCTCGTCCTTCACGGTGTCGAACACGACGATCACCGTCGGCCGCATGAAGATCGCGTCGGGCAGGCCCAGCGGGTCGGGATTGGCCGGCCCGAGCTCCTCCATGAGGCGCACCATGTCGTAGCCGAGATAGCCGAAGATCCCCGCGCACATCGGCGGCAGCGACGCCGGCATCTCGATCGCCGACTGGGCAATCAGGCTCCGCAACGCATCGAGCGTGGTCTCGGGCAGCGGGCGGAAGACCTCGCCGGTCGCCGGGCTGTCGTTGATCTCGGCCTTGCCGCCATTGGCGCGGAACACGAGGTCCGGCTCGATCCCGATGATCGAGTAGCGCCCGCGCACCGCGCCGCCTTCGACCGACTCGAGGAGGAAGCAGTTCTTGCGTCTCGCGGAAAGCTTCAGCATCGCCGAGACCGGCGTCTCGAGGTCGGCGACGAGCCGCGTCCACACCACCTGCGGCTTTCCCCGCTCGTAGGTGCGCGAGAATTGGTCCAGCGGGGGATCGATCAGCATGGTCGCGGGCTTTGCGGCGGCTAGTAGGCGCCGGAGCTGATGATGGTCTGGATCAGCGCGTTGTTGACCGTGACGCCATACTGGCTCCGCAGATAGCCGAGATACTGCACCATGATGTCGTCGGCGATGTCCTGTTCGTGGCTCGCGACCTCGTCCTCTTCGGGCGTCCCCGGCGGGGGCACGGTGGCGGCGTCGACGACCAGTACCACCTGCGTGCCGGGCGTCGCGCCGGGAGCGATGGCGACGTCGCCGACCGGCCCGCCGAAGGCGGCATCGCGGGCGGCGTCGGAAAGGCCGGTCGCATCGCTATAGCGGTTGAGCTGCGTGGCCGTCGAAACCGGCACCCCGATTTCCCCCGCGATCGCCGCGATCGTCTCGCCGGCGCGGATGCGGGCGGCGAGCGATGTGGCCTTGTCGACGAGGGCAGTCGCAACCTTGTCCTCGCGCCATGCGGTCGTGACGGCCTCGCGCACTTCGTCGAGGGTCTGGTCGCGCGCCGGGGTAAGGGAGGTCACCTCGTACCAGAGATAGCCGCCGTCTTCGGTGCTGAGCGGATCGTTCTCGAGCCCGACGTCGCTCTCGAGAGCGGCGGCGAGGAGGGCGGTCTGCTCGGGAAGCCCCTCGATCTTAACCCCATCCGGGCCGTTGCCCGCGCGGCTGACGGCCGGGACCACGGTCACCGGCAGATTGAAGGTCGCGCCGATCTCGGCAAAGCTCTGGCCGGCGGCCCGGGCATCCTCGATCGTCTCGTAGAGGTCGAGCGCCCGGTCGCGGGCGAGACGCGCTGCGATCTCGGCGCGGATCGTCGGCTCGACGGTCTCGATCGGGGTCACTACCTCGGGCACGATCTGGCTTACGCGCACAAGGAGGTAGCCGAAGCGGCCGTCGACCACCGGCGAGACGGCGCCGTTCTCCAGCGCGAACGCCGCATCGGCAACCGCGGGGTCGAGGAGCCCGCTCCGTGCGACGAGGCCGAGATCGATCGCGGAGCCGTTGCCGCCCGGCGCGGCGAACACCGCGTCGAACGTCTCCCCGCCGGTGATGCGCGCGAGGTCGGCGGCCGCCGCGGCCTCGGTCGTGTAGACGATCTGGGCAACCTGCCGCTTTTCCGCCACGACGAAACGTGCCGGCTGGCGGTCGTATTCCGCCTTGACCTCGTCCGGAGTGATCGCGGCCGGATCGGCAAGGTCGGCGGCTCGGGCGGCAAGCGTCGTGATGCCTCGATATTCGGGCGTCCGCCATTGGCCGCGCGTTTCGCTCATGAACGCGTTCAGCTCGTCATCGGTCGGGGCCGGAATCTCTCCGGCCATCTCGGGCGTGAGGGCCACGTAGCTGATCGCGCGCATCTCGCCGGTCAGTTCCTGGACCGAGCGGTAGAGGACGGTCGGCACCTTCACCCCGCCGGAGACCCCGCTCTGCAGCTGCCGGGTGACTTCCGACGTACGGACGAGGTCCTCGAACTCCGGCACGCTCATGCCGCTCTGCTGCACGACATAGTTGAACTGGTTGACGTCGAAGCCGTTTGCGCCCTGGAACTGAGGGATCGCGACGATCGTCGCGCCGAGCTTCTCGTTGGAAATGCCCATGCCGAACTGGTCGGCCTGGACGTTGATCAGCTCCTGATTGATCAGGTCGCCCATCACCCGGTCGGAGAGGCCGAGGGTCCGCGACAGTTCCGGCGTGATGACCTGCCCGAACTGCTGCGAGAACTGGCGGACCTGGTTCTGATAGGCGGTCGAGAACTCGGTGGCGTCGATCTCGCCCGGCCCGACCTTGGCGACCGTATCGGCGTTGTAGCCGGTGAAGATGCCGGAAACTCCCCAGATCGCGAAGCTCAGGATCAGGAGACCCATCAGCACCGGAGTGATGATGCCGGCAGTGCGACCGCGGAACTTCGAAAGCATGGTGGAAACCTCGACCGGATGCCGAAAACGGCGCCCCTAACTAGGTGGTTCGGCTCAAGAAATGAAGAGCCGAGTTTACCGAAACGGACGAAGGGGGCTTACCGCGGCCAGGCCGAGCAAACACGCGACAGTGTCGCCATCACCTCGTCCTTGCCCTCGAGCCGGATTTCCGCGGCGACGTCGCCGACCAGAACCTCGACCTTGGCGAGCGGTTCGACGAGCGCTTTGGCGACCTGGTCGGCCTCCGGCCCGCTGAACGTCACGATCACCGCGCCATCCGAGCGGATGCGATGCTCGCCGACGGCGTCGACCGTCAGCTCGCGCGGAGCGGCTCCTCCCTCCGCGGGCCAGGTGAGGCGAACGGCGACCGCTCCTTCGGGAGCGACCGCGTTCGGCCCGGCGAAAGCAAGGTTGACCCCGCCCGCATCGATCGAAACGCCCTCGTCGGTCTGGCAGCGCACGACCATCTGGCCTGGCTCGCCCGGCGCGACATAGCGCGCGAAATTGGCAACGATGTTGGGCGGCGCGACGAGGCTCGAGCCGAACACCCACACGTCGGCGGCGGCCGCCGGACCGCCTGCGAGGCCAAGAAATGCTGCGCCAACGGCAAATCGGCGCCTAAAACCCACGGTACGCATGAAACTCCTCCCTGTGCTCCCCGCCTATCTAGCAGCCATCGCATGGCGGTCGATAGCGCGGAGAAGCGCTATGTTTCTGGCGTCTTGTTTGCTAGGCCGGAGCGATCAATTCGGCGGGAGAGGGAGCTTTTCGATGGCGCGCGCGAGACCTCTGGTCGCCGGCAACTGGAAAATGAACGGCACCAAGCTCAACCTCGCCGATCTCGAGACGCTGAAGGCCGGGATCCGGCATTCCGAAGGCGTCGACGTCGCGGTCTTCCCGCCGGCGACGTTGATCTCGCGGGCGGCGGTGATGGTCGCCAACTCGCCGGTCGCGGTCGGCGGACAGGATTGCCACCCGGCGCCCTCCGGCGCCCATACCGGCGATATTTCCGCCGAGATGCTGGCCGATGCGGGTGCCAAAATGGTCATTCTCGGCCATTCGGAGCGGCGCGCTGCCCACGACGAAGACGATTCCCTCGTCCGCTCGAAGGTCCAAGCGGGGTGGCGAGCCGGCCTCCAAGTCATTCTCTGCGTGGGCGAAACCGAGGCCGAACGCCGTGCCGGCGATGCCGATAGTGTGGTCGCGAGCCAGCTCGAGGGCTCAATTCCCGACGCCGCGACCGCCGACAAGCTCGTGGTCGCCTACGAGCC
>CAYOET010000216.1:0-7218 GCA_964402985.1 uncultured Bauldia sp.
CGGACAGCCCGCCGCCTCAGCTCGGGGCTGGAGAAGGCCTTGATCACCGCCGTGCCGAAGCCGTTTCGCTATCGGCTCTTTCCGTTCCTCAACGGCGTCACGCATTTCCTGCCTTGGGCGTCGGAGGCGGGCATCCGGGTCACGCGGGCGGAATTCGCGGCGGGCGATTGCCTCTTCGTGCCTGGCTCGTTCTGGCTCGACGGATATGCGCCGCGACTGGCCGAGGCGGCGCGGAGACGCGGCGCGGTGGTCGCGGCCTATGTCCACGACGTCCTCCTTCTTTCGCATACGGAATGGATGGCACCCGGTCACGCCGAGCAGTTCCGGCGAGGCGCGGATGCGTTCCTTCCGTATTGCAGCGCCATCGCGTGCAACTCTGCGCATACGCGCGAGGAACTCCGCGCCCATGTTGCCCTGCCGCCGCATGTACCGGTCACGGTCTGCCGTCTCGCCGAGAGCACCGAGGCCGGGTTGCACGGCCCGCTGCCTCCAGTCGTGGCCAAGCTCTCCGGCCGCCCCTATGCCCTGTTCGTCTCGACACTGACGCCGCGCAAGAACCACCTTCTTCTCGTGGCGGCGTGGCGGAAGCTGTGGACCGTTCTCGGCGCGGCGACGCCGTGGCTCGTGTTCGCTGGAGGCGGCGCGCCAGACGCTGCGCTCGCCGAAGAAATGGGGCGTGCAGTTTCTGACGGGGACCGCGTGATCCGTCTCACCGGCGTCGACGATGCGGGGCTCGAGGCGCTCTACGCCGGCGCCTGGCTCACGCTCTATCCGAGCCTCGGCGAGGGATACGGACTGCCGGTCGCCGAGGCGCTGGCACGCGGCAAGGTGTGTCTGGCAACAACGTGCGGCGGCCTCGCCGAGGTAGCGCCGGATCTGGTGGATGCCATCGACCCGTTCGATGCGGACGCCTTGGTGGAGCGCCTCCTCCACTATATCGACGCCCCCCAGCGACTCGCCGCCCGCGAGGCTCAGATCCGGTTGCTTTATCGCCGGACGCTGTGGAGCGATACCGCACGCGCGGTGCGCGCCGTGCTCGAACAGGGGGTGGTTCAGGCCGCGAATGAGACCAGCGCGAGACGGGCCAGCGAAGGCGTTCCGAGGAAGGGAGGCCTTAGATGATCCCGAGCTTCTTCTGGAGGCTCGAGGAGGAGGTCGTGTACTGGAAGACGACCGGCTTGTCGGGGGCGACGATCCGCGCCGCTGCGCGGCTCATCAGGGCGGCTTCGTGGAAACCGGAGAGGATGAGCTTCAGCTTGCCGGGATAGGTATTGATGTCGCCGATGGCGAAGATGCCGGGCTCGCTGGTCTCGAATCTCGCGGTGTCGACCGGCACCAGGTTCTCGTTCAGATTGATGCCCCAGTTGGCGAGCGGGCCGAGCTTCATGGTGAGCCCGAAGAAGGGCAGGACGCGCGTCGTGCGGTGGCGAAGGTCCTTGCCCTCGTTGTCGCGGACGATCGCGGTGCGGACCTCGCCGTTCTCGCCTTCGAGGCCGGAGAGCTGGCCGAGGACGAGGGTTACGTCGCCCTTCTCGACCAGCGCGCGCATCTTGTTGACGCTGTCGGGCGCGGCTCGGAAGACGTCGCGGCGGTGGAGGAGCGTGACGCTCCGCGCGATCGGCTGGAGGTTGAGCGTCCAGTCGAGCGCCGAGTCGCCGCCGCCGACGATGAGGAGATCCTGGTCGCGGAAATCGTCCATGTGGCGGACGGCATAGAAGACCGACTTCCGCTCGAAGGCCTCGATGCCCGGCACCGGCGGCCGCTTGGGCTGGAAGGAGCCGCCGCCGGCCGCGATCACCACCACCTTGGTGGTGAAGTGAACGCCCGCGCTAGTGACCAGCAGCCAGCGTCCGTCGGGCAAGCGCTCTAGCTGCTCGACCGTCTGGTGAAGATGGAAGGTCGGGTTGAACGGCTTGGCCTGGTCCATGAGCCGGTCGACCAGCTCCTGGGCGCTCACCACCGGGAAGCCCGGAATGTCGTAGATCGGCTTCTCGGGATAGAGCTCGGTCAGCTGGCCGCCGGGGCGGTCGAGGATGTCGACGACATGCGCGTTGATATCGAGGAGGCCGAGCTCGAAGACCGCGAACAGGCCCACCGGCCCCGCGCCGACGATCACGGCATCGGCTTCGATTCCTGCGCTCATCGGCTGACCGGGTACGTGAAGCATGTGGCTATGGCTACTCTTTCGTAGGGGTGCTGCATAGGAACAGGGTTCCGCCAAACCCCTGAAGCCGTAGCATAATCGGGCGCCTGTAGCGTCTCGCTCAGGCCTGGCGTTCCGGTACGCGGACGACCAGCCCGTCGAGTTCGTCGCGAATCCTGATCTGGCAGGAAAGGCGCGAGTTCGGCCGCACCTGGTAGCCGAAGTCGAGCATGTCCTCCTCCATCGCCTCGGGCTCGCCGACCACGCCCGTCCACGACTCGTCGACATAGACGTGGCAGGTGGCGCACGCGCAGGCCCCGCCGCACTCGGCCTCGATGCCGGGCACGCGGTTGCGGATGGCGTTCTCCATGAGCGTGCTGCCGTTCGCGGCATCCACGACATAGGATTTGCCGTCCGGCGCAATGAAGGTGATCTTCGGCATTCCGAGGGCTGCTGCCGGCGCTGGGGCCGGAATGGGCGGTCGCGGCAGCGGGCCGCAAGGGTTCCAGCCGTAGATAGGTGATTTGGAGCGGGCCTTCTAGCCTGGAGGGGGTGCGGCGGAGAGCCTGCCCTCGATGTAGCGCTGCACCTCGGCAACGGCAGCGGCGAGCTCGGCGGTCGCGGCCTCCACGCCCTCGCTCCGCGCGCCCAGTTCGGCGGCGACTCGCGCGACCTCCCAGGCGCCGATCGCCTTGGCCGATCCGGAGAGCCGGTGTGCTATTTCGGAACGCTCTCCGGCGCCCGCGCCGCGCAGCCTCGCCAGCTCGCCCGGAACGTGGTCGTGGAAGAGCGCGAGAAGCTCGTGCTGAAGCTGTGGATCATGGTGAGTGATCCGCTCAAGATGGGCGCCGTCGACGGGGTCGGGCACGGGTACTGCTGAGGCTCCGGTTTCCGTTGCCGGTGAAAGAGTTAGCTCCAAAACCGATCGCGAAGTCTTAAAGTTTCCGCGAACCGCCCTGAAAAAGCGCGGCGCAGTAACCTTGACGGCAACAGACCCCACGGCGCCCGCCGCCATCCGGCCCGAATCGCAAGGCTCAGTTCCGCCCGGAAGCCGGGCTGTCCCGGCAGCCCTCCCGGCGTGTTGTCGGGTATGAGTCGATATGCCATAGCTTTGGCAGCGGCGAGGAAGAGCGTGGGGGCGGTTAACCACCACCGATTGATCCGGCTGGCGGCACGGAGCAAACGGCTCGATACGAGCAGGTGGGCTTCGCATCTGTCAGACGGAGCCTGCCTGTCTTTTACCCTCACCTCCTTGTTGGAGGTGGCGGTGCGACCGATTGTGTTTAGTGTACGGACGCGAGGCGACAGATGGCGATGAAACCCAAGTCCAGGAATCCTGGCGACGCAGCCCTTTCGGCCGTAGAGGAAGCGCTCAAGATCGACTTCCCGGCCGATGACGCGCCCCTTCCTCCGCAGCGGTCGCTACGCCCGTTCGAAAACCGAATCACCCAGCCGGTCCAGCTGACCGACGATCCCTTCGCCGACCTTTCCGACTCGGCGCCGCCGCCGCGTGAGATCCCACCGCCGGAACCGGCGCGCAGCGAGTCGCCGCGCGTGAGCGAAAGCTCGCGCCGCGCCGAGCGGGCCGAGCGCCCCGATCCGGCCGCCGCCGAGGCGGCAGGCGCAGCTTCCGAGCAGCCTCAACAGGCCGCGCCCCGTGCCCGCCCGCAGGGCCGCGCCACGCGCGTTCCCGCCAACGACGATCGGAGAGCCGCCTATGTCGCGCAGCGGCGGCCCTCGCAGCTCATCTATCCGGCCGCGCTGATCGTTTCCATCGCATGGGCGGTCGGCGTGTTCCTTCTCGCGCGCACCGCCTATGGCGCGACCATCTTCGGCCTCAGCTCGGGCGGGCTCGGCGTCAGCACGCTCGCGCTCGCCATCTTCCTGCCGATCGGCTTCATCTGGGCCTTCGCCGTGCTCGCCTGGCGCTCCCAGGAAATGCGCATCGTCGCCCGGACCATCGCCGACGTCGCGGCGCGGCTCAGCGAGCCGGAGGCCATGGGCAGGGATTCGGTCGTCTCGATCGGCCAGGCGGTGCGCCGCGAAGTCTCGGCGGTCGGCGACGGCATCGAGCGGGCGCTCGCCCGCGCCGGCGAACTCGAGCTGATGGTGCAGAACGAGCTTTCCGCCCTCGAGCGCTCCTACGGCGATAACGAGACGCGGATGCGCGCCCTCATCGAGGACCTCGCCGGCCAGCGCGAGGCGATCCGCGTCAACTCCGACCGCGTGCGCTCGGCGATCACCAGCGCGCAGGAATCGCTCTCCAAGGACCTCAAGACCGCGAGCGAGTCGATCGCCGACAACGTGACGGCCGCCGGCAACCGCATCACCTCGGCTCTCGCCGGCCGCGGCGAGGAGATCACTCACGCCCTCGGCGGCGCGGGCGAGAACCTCGTGGTGCGACTCGGCGAGCGCGCCGAGGATCTTGTCGACCGCCTCGCCACGACCATCGCCGAAGTGACCTCCGCCCTCGCCCAGACCGGCACCGAGGTGACCGACGCCCTCCACGAGCGGAGCGCCGAGATCACCGATAGCCTGCAGCACACCGGCCGGAGCATGGCCGACGCGGTGGCTGCCCAGGGCCATCAGGTGACCGAGAGCCTGGCCAACGCAACGCGTGGCCTTGCCGAGGATCTCGACGCGCGGACCGTGGAGATCACCAACTCGATCGCCTCGACCGGCCGCGAAGTCGCCGACCGGATCGCGAGCCACGCCCACGACGTCAACGCCGCGCTCAAGACCAACAGCGACTCGCTCCTCGTCGACCTCGCCCTGCGCGGTCAGGAGATCAGCGAGAGGCTCGACGAGACCGGCGGCCGCGTCGCCGAGACGATCACCTCGAGCGGCGGCGAGCTGGCCGGGCGCCTGTCCGCGACCGGCGACCGCATCTTCGAGGCGATTTCCGTCCATGGCAGCGCGCTTGCCGAGCGCCTCGCCGAGACCGGCGAAGCCACCATCAACCTCATCGAAACGCGGACCATGGCGCTCCGCGACGCGATCGAGGGCTCGGCCAACGTCATCAACGAGACCTTCGACAATCGCGGCGGCGAGCTGACCAAGCGGCTCTCGGCGATCGGCGGGGAAGTCGCTCAGGCGATTGCCGTGCGCGGCATAAAGATCAACGAGACGATCCTCGCCTCGGGCCACGAGATCACCGAGACGCTGACCTCGCGCTCGACCGAGATCCACCAGCGCATCCTCGAATCGGGCGGCGAAATCGCCGACCGCATCGCCAATCACGGCTCCGAGCTCTACCAGAAGATCGCCGACGCCGGCCGCCACGCGGCGGAGGAGTTGCAGGGCCGAACCGAGTCGCTGCATCGGCTCATCGCCGACTCGACCGATCAGATCGGCCAAACCATCGAGACCCGCGGCAACGCGCTCCACGTGAAGATCGCGAGCTCGACCAAGAACATCACCGAGACGCTCGAGAAGATCGTCGCCTCGGGGACCGAGCTGACCGAGTCGATGACCGTGCGCGGCGGAGCGATCCACGACAAGCTCATCTCCGCCGCGGCGGAAGTGTTCGAGGGCGTCGAAGACCGCAGCCAGATGCTGCACGACCGCATCCTCGCCTCGGGCAAAGAGGTCGCCGACGCCATCGCCACGCGCGGCAACGACATTCACGGCAAGATCCTCGCCTCCGGCGAGGCCCTCGCCGAGGTCATCGGGAGCCGCGGCACCTCGATCCACGAGAACATCCTCACCGCGGGCCGGGAAATGGCCGACGCGGTGGAGCTGCGCGGCGGCTCGATCCGCGACGAGATCCTCGCCGCGACCAGCGGCCTGATCGAGGCGGTCGATCACCGCGGCGCGGCGCTCCACGACCGCATCCTCGCCTCGGGCAACGACGCCAGTTCGGCGATCGAGGCGCGCGCCAACGAGCTGCACGAGCGCATCTCCGAAACCACGACCCGCTTCGGCGAGCTTATCCGCTCCGAAGGCGGCGCCCTGTCGGAAGACCTTCGCGCCCGCTTCGACACCCTCACCCACGCCTTCACCGAGCGCGGTCCGGCGCTGGTCCAGGAACTCGGCGAGAAGGCCCAGAAGCTCGACGAGAATTTCGCCACGCGCCTCCGCGAATTCGACGAGCGGGTCACCGCCTCGCTGACCGGCGTCGCCGGCCGGCTCGAGGCGACCGTCGGCCAGGTCGACGACGCGCTCGACAACCGCGCCCGCCAGCTCAAGGACACGCTCATCGAGCGCACCCGCGAGATCGCCGACGCCTTCGACTCCGGGCAGACCGGGATCAACAATCTGGTCGACAGCCGCCTCGCCGAGGTGACCTCGCGCCTCGCCGAGCGCACCGAGGCGCTCTCCGCCCTCGTCGACGGCCGTCTGGAGACGATCGGCCAGGGCCTGGAGACCCGCGCCCTGCAAGCGGCCGAGATCCTCTCCGACCGCTCCAACCTCGTCACCGACGCCTTCGACCAGCGCACGCAGAGCCTCTCCGAGCTGATCGCCGCGCGCACCGCCGGGGTCGCCGACTCGCTGCACGAGATGGTCGCCGAGATTCTGCGCCGCGTCGTGGACGACTCGAGCAGCGCCGTCGCCACCCTCCGCGAAGTCGCAGCGGAAACGACCGACGCGCTCGGTCGCGCCGCGGGCGAGGCCGAGGCGGTCTTCGGCGGCCGCGCGCTGACCGTGACCGAAGAACTGGCCAAGCGCACGCGCGAGTTCGACGACGTGCTCGCCTCGCGGAGCGCCGAGCTCGCCGGGCTCCTCGACGGCAACGCCAACTCGCTCCTCATCGCGCTCGATCACCGCGGCTCCGAGATCACCACGCGCGTCGTCGACATCGGCGACACCATCCTCGACCTCCTCTCATCGCGGACGGCGGAGATCGTGGACTCGGTGCTCGCCCGGTCCAACGAGGCGGCGCGTTCGCTCATCGAGAGCGGCGAGGTGGCGTCGCAGACATTCGCGACGACTAACGGCCTCCTGCGTACGCAGATCGCGGAGATCGCCGACCGTCTCAGCGCCTCGAACGGCGTTCTCAAGAGCCTTCTCGACAGCACCAATGAGAGCCTCTCGAAGGTCGAGGAAGGGCTCGCCGAGCGGTCGGGCGAGTTCCA
>CAYOET010000217.1:0-5935 GCA_964402985.1 uncultured Bauldia sp.
GCTCCGCCGGGGGCCCCCCCCCGATCCCCGCCGGGGGGGGGGGGGGGGGGGGGGCGCGGGGGGGGGGGGGGGGGCGGGGCCGCGGCCGGCCCGGCCGCGAGACTATCCAAGCGCTCAAGCGAGCCAACGCCAAGCGCCTTCGCAACAACGACACCGCGGCCGAAGAAAGACTGTGGCGCGCCCTTCGCTCCTTCAGACCGCCGCCGTCCACCCCACCCCGTCGCGCTTCGCGCGCCGACCCTCCCCCTCCAGGGGAGGGCGGAAGGACGCGCAAACCTTCTCGTAAGAACGAGCCAGACCATGCCTGATCTTCTCCTCGAGCTCTTCTCCGAAGAGATCCCCGCCCGCATGCAGCGCAAGGCGGCGGACGATCTGCGTCGGCTCGTGACCGACGCGCTGGTCGGCGCGGGCCTCTCCTACGAGGGCGCCAAGGCCTTCGCCACCCCCCGCCGTCTGGCGCTTACCGTCGCTGGCATCCCCGCTCGCTCGCCCGACCTTCGCGAGGAGAAGAAGGGCCCCCGCGTCGGCGCGCCAGACGCCGCGATTCAGGGCTTCCTCAAATCCGCCGGCCTATCCTCGATCGGCCAGGCCAAGATCCAGGCCGACGCCAAGAAGGGCGAGTTCTACGTCGCCATCATCGACAAGCCCGGCGCCGAGGCGGCCGCCATCGTCGCCGGCTTCATGCCCGGCATTGTCCGCTCCTTCCCGTGGCCGAAATCGATGCGCTGGGGCTCGGGGCGCCTGACCTGGGTGCGCCCGTTGCACTCGATCCTCTGCACGCTCGGCACCGAGACCGAGGGCGTCGAAATCATCGACTTCGAGGTCGATGGCATCCGCTCCGGCGACCTCACCTACGGCCACCGCTTCATGGCCCCGGTGCCGCTGCGCGCCCGCCGTTTCGAGGACTACCAGGAGCGCCTCGCCGAAGGGCGCGTGGTCCTCGATGCCGACCGCCGCAAGGAGATCGTGAAGGCCGACGCCGCCAACCGCGCGCTGGCCCTCGGCCTTGAAGTCATCGAGGACGAGGTCCTCCTCGAAGAGGTCGCCGGCCTCGTCGAGTGCCCGGTCGTGCTCACCGGCGCTTTCGACGAGCGCTTCCTCGACATCCCGCCCGAGGTCATCCGCACCACGATCCGCGTCAACCAGAAGTGCTTCGTCACCCGCCGCCTCGGCGCGAGCGGCGGTCTCGCCAACCGCTTCGTGCTCGTCTCCAACATCGAGGCGGTGGACGGCGGGGCGGAGATCGTGGCCGGCAACGAGCGCGTCATTCGCGCCCGCCTCTCCGACGCCCGCTTCTTCTGGGAAAGCGACCTCAAGATCCCGCTCGACGAGCGCGCCAAGAAGCTGAACGGCATCGTCTTCCACGAGAAGCTCGGCACGCAAGGGCAGCGCGTCGAGCGCATCGTCCGCCTCGCCGGCGAGATCGCCCCGATGCTCGGCGCGAACCCGGCAAAGGCCAAGCGCGCGGCGACCCTCGCCAAAGCCGACCTCGTCACCGACATGGTGGGGGAGTTCCCCGAGCTGCAGGGCCTGATGGGCAAATACTACGCGGAGAAACAAGGCGAGGACCCCGCCGTCGCCCGCGCGATCGAGGAACACTACAAGCCGGTCGGTCCCTCCGACCGTGTCCCGACCGACCCGATCTCGATCGCCGTCGCCCTCGCCGACAAGCTCGACATGCTCCTCGGCTTCTGGTCGATTGATGAGAGGCCGACCGGCAGCAAGGACCCGTACGCGCTGCGCCGCGCCGCCCTCGGCGTCATCCGCATCGTGCTCGAGAACAAGCTCCGGCTGGCGTTCAGCGGGATTTTCAACGCGCATGCGAGGGCGATGGCGTTTGCGGCCTTTGCAGCTGCGCGACCGGATTCTGTCGCTGAGTTTCGTGGCTCTGGCTACGACTCGAAGTTGATCGCAGACAACTTTCATATTGACGTGGGGCCGCTCACGACGGACCTCCTCGCCTTCTTCGCCGACCGCCTCAAGGTGCAGCTCCGCGAGCAGGGCGCGCGCCATGACCTCGTCGACGCGGTCTTCGCGCTCGGCAGCCAGGACGATCTGGTGCTCATCGTCCGCCGGGTCGAGGCGCTCGGAAAGTTCCTCGAGACCGAGGACGGCAAGAACCTCCTCGTCGGCTATCGCCGCGCCGCGAACATCCTGAAGGCCGAGGAGAAGAAGGACGGCGTCGGCGCTTTCGACGACCCGCCGGCCCACCACCATCACTCCGCCGATCGGGCCGAGGACGGACTCTTCCACGTCCTCGAACACGTCGCGGTCGAAGCGCGCCGCGCGGTCGCCCGCGAAGATTTCGAGTCGGCGATGCGCGCGATCGCGCACCTCCGTCCGGCGGTCGACGCCTTCTTCGACGAGGTCACGGTCAACGCGGCGGACCCCGCCGTCCGCCTCAACCGCCTCCGTCTCCTCAACCGCATCCGCGAGACGACTTTGACGGTTGCGGACTTTTCCCGAATCGAAGGCTGAACTTCCGCCTGTCCGCGCAACCCGCTGGTCAGACTCAGACTGTCCGCTTCGCCCTACGCTTAACCTCCCCCTTGCGGGGAGGTCGAAATCGCACGGCGATTTCGGGAGGGGGTAAGCCGGAAGAGTCGCCGGGAAGTGGAAAAGACGCGGGCTGCGCCCGCTACCCCCCTCCCGAAGCCGCTCGGGCCAAGCCCTCGCGCCCTCGACCTCCCCGCAAGAGGGAGGTTAAGCGAGGGATTCCTCTAGCTTCCTCACAAAACGAAAAGGGCGTCCGCCGTTGCCCGACGGGCGCCCTCTGCAGCCTCTTGGAGATCTCGACCCGGGACGCGACTCCCGATCCGAAGATTTCCCGAGGAACCCATCCAACGTAGCCGCATCCCGCCAGTTCCCGGTGCATAAAGTTCGGGCACGGCACGCCTCGCGGGATTTCGCGGATTCGCCGCGTTAACATTTGCGTGTTGTCGCATCCGGAGGGCGATTCGATGGAACTGACGCTCGTCACGATTCAGCCGCTCGTTGCGTTGATTGCGGGCATCCTCATTCTGCTGATGCCGAGGCTTCTCAACTTCGTCGTCGCGATCTACCTGATCGTGATCGGCATCCTCGGCCTCGCCGGCCAGTTCAGCTGACACGTTGAACGTGACGAGCTGAGGCGTCCTCGCGCAAGCGGTATCCGTCATCCCGGCGCAGGCCGGGATGGCCCGCTTCATCCGCCCTAGCCAATTCCCGCGCCGGCCATCTCCACCACCAGCCGCCCGCGCACCTTGCCGTCGACAATGTCGGCGGCGGCTCCGATGATGTCGGCGAAGCCGATGCGCCGCGTCATCGCCGCGAGCTTGTTGCGGTCGAGGTCGCGCGCCAGCCGCTCCCACGCCTTCACACGCGCCGCGCTCGGCTGCTTTACCGAGTCGATGCCGAGCAGCCTGACGCCGCGAAGGATGAACGGCGCGACCGAGCTCGGGAGGTCCATCCCGCCCGCGTTGCCGCACGCCGCCACCGCGCCGCCATAGCGCGTCATCGACAGGATATTGGCGAGGCTCGCCCCGCCGACCGAGTCGATCGCCCCCGCCCAGCGTTCCTTCGCGAGCGGACGCGGCGCCCCGGCAAGTTCGCCGCGCGCGATGATCTCGGACGCGCCCATTCCCTTGAGGTAGTCGGCTTCCTCGATCCGCCCCGTCGAGGCGACCACCGTGTATCCCGCCCCCGCGAGAAGCGTCACCGCGACCGACCCCACCCCGCCCGCGGCGCCCGTCACCAGCACCGGCCCCGCCGCGGGCGTGAGCCCGGCGCCTTCGAGCGCCATCACCGCCAGCATCGCGGTATATCCGGCGGTTCCGATCGCCATCGCCTCCTCGGCCGAGAGCGAGGAGGGGAGGCGGATCGGCCACCCCGCCTTGACCCGCGCCATGCCTGCGAAGCCGCCATAGTGGACCTCGCCCATCCCCCAGCCGTTGACGACCACGCGCTCGCCCGCGCGCCACTCCGCGTTGCTCGACGAAACGACGGTACCGGCGAGGTCGACCCCCGGGATCATCGGGAAGCGCCGCACCACCGGCGCTGCGCCGGTGATCGCAAGCCCGTCCTTGTAGTTGACGGTCGTCGCCTCGACCGCGACCAGCACCTCGCCCTCCATCAGCTCGTCGCGGCCGATCTCGACGACCTCGACCGATTGGCGCGCCGTTTCCTCGGGCCGGCTGATCAGGATTGCTTTGAACCGTTCCATCGCCACGTCTTTCTCCAAGCGGCCCGATCCACTTAGCCGCCTTGCTCGACCTCGCCAAAAAGTCGCGAGCGCTTGGCCTTGCACGGCCAAGCTTCCGGGGGCAAGCTCCGCTGGAAATCCCCGCCCTGCCTCCCCATATCAACGAGGCCGCGAACGGGTGTTCGTATAGCGTGGTTATGCTCAAATTGAGCATATTGGAATTGGGAAGGAGTGGGCGATGGAAATTGTCATTGATCGTCGTGGAAAGACCGAGCGCCGGCCCGAAGCCGACCGCGCGCGGAAATACCCGGTCATCGCGCGTCCCGACCTCGCCTACACGCCTGAGGTCGCGGCTGCGACCGCGCATCTTTACGAGAAGGTCAAGCATGTCATCCCGGCCATCGAGTGGCCGGCGCTTGCCCCGACCATCAAGGCGATCAACGACCTCAAGAAGGTTAGGAACGCCGTCATCATCGCCCACAACTACCAGGTACCCGAGATCTATCACGGCGTAGCCGACATCGTCGGCGACTCCCTTGCGCTCGCCCGCGAGGCTGCGCGCACCGACGCTGACGTCATCGTCCAGTGCGGCGTGCACTTCATGGCCGAGACCTCCAAGCTGATGAACCCCGGCAAAACCGTGCTCATCCCCGACAGCCGCGCCGGCTGCTCGCTCGCCGAGTCGATCACCGCCGCCGACGTGCGCCTCCTTCGCCAGCGTTATCCGGGCGTTCCGGTCGTCACCTACGTCAACACCTCCGCCGACGTGAAGGCCGAGAGCGACATCTGCTGCACCTCGGCCAACGCCCGTCAGGTGGTGGAGAGCTTTGGCGTCGACCGCGTCATCCTCATCCCCGACGAGTACCTGGCGCGCAACGTCGCCGCCGAGACCCACGTCAGGATCATCACCTGGCACGGCCACTGCGAGGTCCACGAGCGCTTCACTGCCGAGGAGCTCCTCGAATACAAGGACGCGCATCCGGGCATGCAGATCATTGCCCACCCCGAGTGCTCGCCCGACATCGTGGCCGTCGCCGACTTCACCGGCTCGACCTCGGCGATGATCAACTACGTCAAGACACGGAAGCCCCCGAAGGCGCTTCTCGTCACGGAGTGCTCGATGGCCTCCAACATCGCGGGCGAGTCGCCGGACACGCAGTTCATCGCGCCGTGCAATCTCTGCCCGCACATGCAGCGCATCACGCTGTCCAGTATCCTCGACAGCCTCCTCACCATGACCGAGGAAGTCACGATCGACCCGTCCGTCGCCGTTAGAGCCCGTCGCGCCGTCGAGCGCATGGTCAACCTGCAAAGCTGACGGTGCCGAAGCAACCATATGAACGCTGGCGGGAGGAGTACAGGCTAAGAAGGTACGCAGAGTACCTGTCGATGTCCGAGCTTTACGATCGGCACGACGACATCTTTGCCAACATAACGGTGTTGAAGTATCGCGATGGTGGAACTACTTTAATGCCAGGAATGGCCGAAGATCCTGGCCGGGCCATCTGGTGGGTCAAGTACATTCATGTTCTGGAAGAAATTAGCCTTCGAACCGCGCCACACGTCCCGGTCCCAGACTTCCGACAGCTCTATGTCGATCGATTTAAACGTGATCCCGACAAGGGCAGAGCGTCGATGGGCTGGGTGTTTGAGGCGGGCCAACTGTTTCGCTTCGGCGCACGGCAGCGTCTCGAGGAATCCGTCGCGGGGCACTTTTGGATATCGCCTGCTTCCAACTACGGACTAGTCTCTACC
>CAYOET010000218.1:0-18587 GCA_964402985.1 uncultured Bauldia sp.
CGGTGGCCGAATAGCCCTCGTTGAAGATGAGGTAGAGCACCTCGAGCACCGATTTGAGCCGCCCCGCGCGGTCCTCCCCGCGCGGCACCTCCAACTCGACCCCCGCGTCCGACAGCGTCCGCTTGGCGCGGACGATGCGCTGAGCCATCGTCGGCTCGGGCACCAGGAAGGCGCGCGCGATCTCGTCGGTGGAGAGGCCGCCGAGGAGGCGCAGCGTCAGCGCCACCCGCGCCTCGGTCGAGAGGACGGGATGGCACGCCGTGAAGAGGAGGCTGAGCCGCTCGTCGCCGATATCGTCGTCGAGCGCGCCTTCGATGTCGGGCGTGGTCTGCTCCTCGTGCTCGAGCTCGCGCGCAAGTTCCCCGTGTTTCCGCTCCAGCATCTTGCGGCGGCGGAGATTGTCGATCGCGCGGTTCTTGGCGGCGGCCATCAGCCATGCCCCCGGATTGCGGGGCACGCCGGTTTCCGGCCAGCGTTCGAGGGCGGCGACCAGCGCGTCCTGGGCCAGCTCCTCGGCGAGGCCGACGTCGCGCACCACCTTCGCCAGGCCCGCGATGAGCCTGGCCGATTCGATGCGCCACACCGTCTGGATGGCACGATGGGTCTCGGACGCGTCCACGCCGTCCGCTTAGTCCATCGGCCGCGCCGAGGGCAAGCCGGGAGGGGCAAAGCCTCCCTTAGCTGCCGGCGACCAGGCGTGCTACGCGACGCCCGGTCCCCCGAAATCGACGAGCTCGCGGATCTCGACCTCGCCGTCCCACTGCGGCCAGTGCTTCTGGTGCAGCTCCATGAACTTGACGGCCCACTTCACCGCCTCTTCCTTGGTGTCGGTGTTGTAGATCGCGAACCCGCCGATCACTTCCTTGGCTTCCGCGAACGGCCCGTCGGTGACGGTGATCTTGCCCTTGGCGAGCTTGACGGCGGCCCCTTCGGCCGTCGGCCCGAGCCCGCCGAAGGCGACGAACACGCCGTCCTTGGCGGCATCCCTGCCGAGCTGGTCGATCCCGGCGAACAGCTCCATCGGCGGCGCGCCCGCGTCCGGATGGTTCTCGCGCGATTTGACGAGGGTGAGGTACTTCATGGTCGTGTCTCCTTCGGGTTCGGCGCCGGCGTTCTGCCTCGCTCTATGACCACGACGAACGGCGAGTCCGTAAATCGACAGCCCCCTCGACCTTTTCGAGATTTTCCGTCGCGAAAGCTTGGCGACCCCTAGCGCGGCGGGAGGAACCCGAGCTGCGCGAGAACGCCCTCCAGCCCGCCGGCTTGATTGAGGGCGACGAAGGCAGCGACCACGACGACGAGGAGCACCGCGAGGCCCACGATCGACCCCAGAATGCGGTCGCCACGGCTCTTCGGCACACGCTGCCCGCGCCACGACGGCGGTTCGAACGACATGCCGGGAAATTAGGCGCGTCGCGCCGGCCCGACAAGCCGGTCAGGCCGCCGTCATCTTTCCCTATTCCGGCGCGACCAGCTCCGCGCTGGTGACGTAGTCCATCGCCGCCGCCCATTTCGGGTCGCCCCAGCGGCGCTTCATCTCGGCCTCGTCGACCTCCTCGACGCGCTCCTGGATCCAGTAGAGGTTGCCATGCCGGTCGCGCACCCTCCCGACCCGGTCGCCCCAGGCGAGATGCGTCATGGTCGTCACCGCCGTGGCGCCGGCCGCGATCGCCCGCCGGAACGTCGCGTCCCCATCCGCGACATAGAGGCGGAGGAAGGCCGGCGTCCGCCGCCAGGGCTTCCGCTTGTCGAACATCATCACCACGGCATCGCCGATCCGCACCTCGGCATGCCCGATCGACCCGTTCTCGCCAGCCAGCCGCGCCAGCTCGACCGCGCCGAACGCCGCCTTGAGGAAGTCGATGAGCTCAGCCGCGTTGGGCGAGATGATCCACGGCGTCACGCTGGTGTAGCCCTCGGGGACGGGCTTGATCGGCTTCCCGCCGTGCGCTTCCTTGGTCATGAGCGGCTCCTAGGCTTCGGTATGGCCGCATCATCGGCGTTCGCCGCGCCAGACGGTGTCAGGAGACGACGCAGTCGCCCCGATTGTCGCCGACTGCCCACTGCCGCCTCACTCCCTATCCTTCCCGCGCTGCCGCTCGATCTCGGCGTAGACCTTCCGGTGGTGGTCGATGCCCGGCCCGGGGGCGAAATCGTCGAGCTCGAAGAGCTGGCGGATCTCGATTTCGCTGGTCACGTCCTCGCCCATCGGGTTGGGCACGCGCTTGACCCACTCGATCGCCTCCTCCTTGGATTTGACCTCGATGAGCCAGTAGCCGGCGATCAGCTCCTTGGCCTCGGCGAACGGCCCGTCGATCACCGTCCGCCGCTGGCCCTCGAACCTGACCCTGGCGCCCTTCGAGCTCGGCTGCAGGCCCGAGCCGTCGAGCATGATCCCGGCCTTGACCAGCTGCTCGTTGTAGCGGGCCATTTCGCTCAGCATTTCCTCGCTCGGCATGATGCCGGCCTCGCTGTCCGGGGTCGCCTTGACCATGATCATGAAGCGCATTGTGGTTCCTCCCTGGCTGGAGCCGGATTTTGAGGGACGCGCTGCGGCCGGTCCATCCGGTTCGTCGATACGACGAACGCCACGGCGGTCGCTCGACAATGCCACCGCCGATTTCTGCCGCGACGGATCGGCCTCTGCGGATGAAAAAGGCCACTGCGTTTCCGCAGCGGCCTTCGCGTTTATCAGCGAACCCCGGCCGGGCGGCCGGAGGCGCGCGATGTTACATCGGCCAGGCGACCTGACCGTCGACCACCGGTCCGGATTCCACGCCCATGAAGACGAATCTCTGGAGGCGCTTACCGGTGTAGGTTTCGGTCGTGTAGATGTTGCCGCTCGAGTCGACGGCGATCGAGTGCACGCCGAGGAACATGCCGGCCTGACGGCCGCCATATCCGAAGGTGTAGAGCTGCTCCATCGAGGCGCGGTCGAACACGCGCACGTGCTCGTTCACGCCGTCGGCGACGTAGAGATATTTCTGCTCGGGGTCGGCCGAGAAGTCCATGTCCCAGACCGAACCGTCGGCCAGGGTATCGGTGGCGACGAACGTCTCGGAGACGAACGTGCCGTCCTTCTGGAAGACCTGGATGCGATCGTTGGAACGGTCGCAGACATAAACCAGGCCGTCGTTCGACGGGTTCGCGCAGTGAACCGGGTTACGGAACTGCTGGGCGATTGCCGTCCCCGGCGTGTACGGACCGAGATTCTGGTCGGTCGGCGGGTTGCCGTAGGCGCCCCACTGCCGCTTGATCTCGCCGGTATCCATGTCGATCACGGCGACGCGGTGGTTGAGGTAGCCGTCCGCGATGTAGGCTTCGTTCACGCCCTGATCGAGATCGATCTTGGCGACGCGTCCGAAGCTTTCCATGTCCATCGAGTTGGCGCGGTAGGTCGGGTTCGGCGGCGCGGCGCCCGGAGCGGGAGCCGGCGCGTTCGGATCCGGCGGGACGACGCGGGCATTCTGCCTGCCCCACTGGGCGACGAACTCGCCCGTGCGGGTGAACTTCAGCATGTGCGAGTCGTTGCCGCCGTTACCGCCGATATAGACGAAGCCATCGTCGTCGACGGCGATGCCGTGGTTCGATGTCGGCCACTCGTACTGTCCGGATTCCGTCGGGCCGCCCCATGCCTGGACGAGGTTGCCCTCCTGGTCGAACTCCATCACCGGCGGAGACGGGTTGCAGCACTCGCCGACCAGCTGGCCGGCGCGCCCGCCCGTGAGCGGGACCGCGAGTTCGGTGTTGTCCAGCGCGGCGGGATCCCAGCCGCGATGAATGATCCAGACATGGTCCTGGTTGTCGACGGCGACGCCGATGGCCTGGCCGAGAACCCAGTTGTTGGGCATCGGCTTGGGCCAGAACGGATCGACCTCGAAGCGCGGCGCTTCGACCGTGCGCTCGGCCGCGCCCTGCGCGACCGCCTGGTTCCAGACGAGCTGTCCGGCGCCAAGCGTTACCGCGGCCGCAAGGAGCGTTGTAGCTGCCAACGCCTTGCCTCCTCCTAGTACTCTCTTCATCCTCACCTCCCAATTTCCTCCTGGCGAAACCTCATGTGCAGGTAGCGCCGAGGGTGACCTTAGATTTGCTTGCCTCAACTGTCGAGTGCAGCTAACTGCCATGCGCACGTGGCATCGCTGGCGGGCTCCGGGAGGGCTCACGGGCGGCTTCGCCGGGTGGCGGTGTTTCCGCGTACGACTCGAGAATGTTGGTATCGAGGGGGAGTGATGTCGCTTCTGGGTGGAACTGTCGAAAAGTTCGTTCTGGCCGTCATCGCCGCGGCGTTGGCCGCCCTCGCGTCGTCCGCCGCGACGGCCCATGAAGTGCCTGATGAGACGACCGTTTTCGCGTTCGTCAAACCCGAGGGCGACACCCTCACCCTCCTCGTCCGTGCGCCGATGAACGCCATCCGCGACATCGACGGGATCGTCACCCGCGCCGACGGCACCGTCGACCTCACCCAGGTCGAGCAGCCGCTCCGCGACGGCGCCCAGGTGTGGATCCGGGACTTCATCAAGCTCTACGAGAACGGCCGCCAGCTGCCGGTTCCCGAGTTCCTCAATGCCCGCGTCTCGCTCCTCTCCGACCGCTCCTTCAGCGATTTCGACGAGGCCTACACCCACATCACCACGACCGACCTCGACCCCGCCACGGTGATGCGCTGGGAACAGGGCTATCTCGACGTCGCCTATGCCTACCCGATCGGTTCGGAGGCCTCGAGCTTCGCCATCGAGCCGGGCCTGACCCGGCTCGGCGTGCAGGTCAACGTGACCATGCGCTACGTCGCCCCCGCCGGTTACGAGCGCCAATACGACGTGCACGCCTTCGTCGGCCGGGTCACGCTCGACCCCAGCCCCGTCGAGGCCACCGGATACTTTGCGAAGGAAGGCGTCTTCCACCTCCTGCGCAGCCTCGAGGCGCTTCTCTTCCTGGTCGCTCTGGTGATGCCCTTCCGCCGCTCCGCTCCGGTCGGCACCCTGCTCGCCGCCTTCGCTCTCGGCAGCACGATCAGCCTCTTCGCGACCGCGAGCGGCTACTCGCCCAACACGCTCTGGTTCCCCTACCTCGTCTCCTTCCTGGTCGCCTTCGCCATCCTCTATCTGGCGGTCGAGAATATCCTCGCCGTGCGCAGCGAGCGCCGCCTCGGTCCCGCGCTTTGCTTCGGCCTGGTCTTCGGCTTCGCCTTCGCCTTCGCCCTCGGCGAGCGCATGCAATTCGCCGGCGGCCACCGCGCGCTCGCCACCGTCGCCTTCGATGTCGGCCTCCTCCTCGGCGCGGTGATCACCGCCGCGGTCGCCTTCTCCGGCCTGGCGCTGATCTTCAGGCACCTCGCTCCGCAGCGGATCGCCACCATCGTCCTCTCCGCCTTCATCGCCCACACCGCCTGGGACTGGACGCTCGAACGCGGCGCGGCGCTGAGCCGCTTCCAGGTCCCCACCTTCGCCGAGCTGATGCTGTCGGGGGCGCTGTGGTGGGTGACAATTGCGCTCGCGCTCGGCGCCGTGGCGTGGATCCTGCCCGGCATTGCGCCGCGCCGCTCCGGCACTGGCGACACGTCGCCGGCCCCCGGGACGTGAGACTGACCGGCGACGGAGAGAAGCGCGGATGAGGCGCGCGGTCGCGCTCGCGCCGGCCGCCGTGCTGTCGCTCGGCGCGCCCGGCTCCGCCTTCGCCTATGGCCCCGGCGCGACCGCGTCCGAGGCCGTGGTCAACGCGGCCGCTGCGGTCTTCGGACAGGGCAACTTCCTCGCCCTCATCCTCGCCGGCCTGTGGCTCGGCCTCCTCGCCGCCGGCTCGCGCCCCGACGCCCGCCAGGCGAGCGGCCTCGCCCTCGGCGCCGCGTTGGCCGGCGTCCTCGCCGGCTGGATTTTCGGCGCGCCCCCGTTCCTCACCCCGGTGATCGCGGGAGCGGGCCTCCTCCTCGCCGTGCTGATCGCGTCCGGCCTCAAGCTTCGCGGCCTCGCCGCCGCCGTGCCGCCGGCCGCCATCCTCGCCCTCTTCGGCGTCGGCGTCGGCTCGACCCTCCGCCTCGGCGGGGCGCCGATCTTCTACGTCGGCGCGTACTTCGCGACCTTCGCGCTGGCGTCGCTCGCCGCCCTCGCCGTCGGCCGCTTCATCGCCGGCCCGCTCCTCCGTCGCGGCGGCGAGAAACTGGCGCGCGGCCTCGGCGTCTGGGGCGCCTTGATCTCTCTCCCGATCATCGCCATGGCGGTCGTGCCCGAGGGCCCCGCCTTCGGCGCCGACGCCGCCGACCTCCGCGTCCGCTCCGCGCAGCTCGCTCCGGAGGAGATCAAGCCGGTCGTCGCCTCCCTCTTGGAGCGCGTCTACCTCGCCTTCGCGGCCGAGGATGAGAACGCGATCTTCGACGCCCTCGACGCCGTGGCCGAAGGGCGCGTCCGCGACGACCTCTACCTCCAGCGCCGCGCGGCCCTGGTGATGGAGGAGGCGGGCGGCGCGCGCGCCACGCTCCGCGCCCTCGACCTCGAGTCCGCGATCGGCGAGCCGTTGCCGGGCAACGCCGGCTACCGCGTCGCGAGCACCTGGACGGTGACCGGCACGGTCGGCCACTGGGGCCACCTCCACGACCGCGTCAACCGCTACGCCGCCGACCTCGCCATCGCCCCGGTCGACGGCGTCTGGAAGCTCGCCGGCTTCGCGCTCCGCGACGTCGAGCGCACCGGCGCCGCGCCGGCCGCTACCCCATGATGGAGCTGCCGGGTTTGATCGCGCCTCACGCCCCTCTAACCTCCCCCTCGAGGGGAGGTCGAAGATGCGAGGCCGCTGGCCGAGCAGCTTCGGGAGGGGGGAGCCGGCGAAGCCGGCGTCCTCTGCTCCTCCGTCGGCACCCTCCTCCCGAAACCGCTACGCGGTTTCGACCTCCCCTCGAGGGGGAGGTTAGGGAATTGGGTGTCTCCCCAGCGTCGACTCTCGTCTGGGGGCGGCAGTCCCTTCGCCGGGGGCGGACATGATCGCCCTCCGCGACGTCGTCTTCGCCTATCCCGGCGGCTCGTTCCGCCTCGCCGTCCCCACCCTCGACGTCGCCGCGGGCGAGCGTGTGGCGGTGGTCGGCCCGAGCGGCTCGGGCAAGACCACGCTCCTCAACCTCGTTGCCGGCATCTTCGTCCCGGCGAGCGGAAGCGTGCGTGTCGGCGAGGCCGAAATCTCCGCCCTCGGCGACGCGGAGCGCCGCGCCTTCCGCATCCGCAGGATCGGCTTCGTCTTCCAGGATTTCGGACTCATCGACTACCTCGATGCCCGCGACAACATCCTCCACCCCTACCGCATCACCGACGCCCTCACCCTTGACGCCGACACGCGCGCCCGCACCGAGGCCCTGTCCGAACGGGCCGGCATCGCCGACAAGCTCCGCCGCCGCCCCGGCGCGCTCTCGCAGGGCGAGAAACAGCGCGTCGCGATCTGCCGTGCGCTCCTCGCCAAGCCGGCGCTGATCCTCGCCGACGAGGCCACCGGCAATCTCGACCCCGACACCAAGGGCGCCATCCTCGACCTCCTCTTCGAGGAGGCCGCGGCCGCGGCGGCGACGATCCTCGCCGTCACCCACGACCACGAGCTCCTCCCGCGCTTCGACAGGGTGATCGACTTCCGCGACTTCCGGCAGAAGGCGGCGTGATGGGCACGCTCTATCTCGCCGCGAGCTATCTTCGCTTCCACGCCTGGCGGAGCGTCGTGCTCGTCCTCGCCATCGCGCTCATCCTCACCGTCCCGGCGGCGATCCACCTTCTCCTCGCGGCGAGCGAGCGGCAGCTCACCGCCCGCGCCGAGGCGACCCCACTCCTCATCGGCGCGCGCGGCTCGACCCTCGACCTCGTCATGAACAGCCTCTACTTCACCAGGGATCGTCCGCCGCCGGCTTCGATCGCCGCTTCCGATGCGGTGTGGGACAGCGCCCTCGCCACCGCGATCCCGCTTTACGTCCGCTACCAGGCGCAGGGCGCGCCGATCGTCGGCACCACGCTCGATTATTTCGACTTCCGCCACCTCACGGTCGCCGAGGGGAGGGGCCTCGTCCTCCTCGGCGACGCCGTCCTCGGCGCCGAGGTGGCGCGTCGCTTCGGCCTCGCCCCGGGCGACAGCATCGTCTCCTCGCCGGAGAACCTCTTCGACATCGCCGGAATCTATCCTCTCAAGATGCCCGTGGTCGGCGTCCTCGCGCCGACCGGCACGCCCGACGACCGCGCCATCTTCGTCGACATCAAGACGAGCTGGGTGATCGAGGGCATCGGCCACGGCCACGATGAGCCGCTTGCCGCCGCCGCGGCCGGACAGGAGGGCGCGGTCCTCGCCCAGACCCCCGAGAACGTCGTCGCCGGCGCCGCGCTGCAAACCTTCAACGAGATCACCCCCGAAAACATCGACAGCTTCCACTTCCACGGCGACCCCGAGTCCTACCCGGTCAGCGCCGTCCTCGCCGTGCCACCCGACACCCGTTCCGGCGTGATCCTCCGCGGCCGCTATCTCGAGCCCGACCAGCCGTTGCAGATCGTGGTCCCGGCCGACGTGATGGACGGCCTTCTCGCCAACATCTTCCAGGTCCGCCGCGTCCTCGACGCGGTCGTGCTCACCGTCGCCATCGCCGCGATCCTCGCCGTGGCACTGGCCTTCTTCCTTGCCCTCCAGCTCCGCCGCGGCGAGATCGAGACCATCTTCAAGCTCGGCTGCCGGCGCCTCACCATCGCCCGCCTCGTCGCCGCCGAAATTGTCATCATTCTGGCGGTAAGTATCATCGTGGCGGGAGCGGCGACGGTCGCGATCAGTCAGGGAACGGAGGACGCCGCGCTATGGCTCTTGGGCACCCAGGGTTGACCTTCTCTCGGCGCGCACGCTCGCTCCGCGCGGCCGCGCCTGGCCTCCTCGCCGCGGTCCTCGCGATGCTCTTGTCGTCCGCGCCGGCCGCTGCGCAGACCCTGTCCATCCGCGCCGACTCCTACCCGGTTGCCTATTTCGCCGGGCGCATCGCCGGCCCCGCCGCTACGGTCGTCGTGCCAGTGCCGGCCGACGAAGCGCCCGAGCACTGGTCGCCCTCCGCCGAGGAGATCGCGGCCTTCCAGGCAGCCGATGTCGTCCTCCTCAACGGCGCGGGTCTCGCGCAATGGACGGCGACCGCGACGCTCTCGCGCGGAAAACTCCTCGACGCCTCGCAGGGGTTCGCCGACCAGTTCATCGCCGCGGAGGGCGTGACCCACAGCCACGGGCCGGAAGGCGAGCACACACACGGCGCCACCGCCTCCTTCACCTGGCTCGACTTCGCGCTCGCCCGAGCCGAAGCGCGCGCCGTCGCCGACGGTCTCGTGCGCCGTCTCCCCGCGGAAGCGGCTGCGCTGGAGGCCAACTGGCGCGCCCTCGACGCCGACCTTGCTGCGCTCGACGCCGCCGCGCTCGACATCGGCGCCCTCGCCGCCGGCCGCCCGCTCCTCGCCTCCCACCCGGTCTACCAGTACCTCGAGCGCCGCTACGGACTCGACCTTCCGAGCATGGAATGGGAGCCCGATCAGACCCCGACCGCCGGGCAAGTCGCCGCCCTCGACGCGCTCCTCACCGCCCATCCGGCGAGGCTGATGATCTGGGAAGGAACGCCCACGCCCGAGACCGCCGCCCTCCTCGCGCAGCGCGGCATCGCGACCGTGGTCTTCGAGACTGCCGTCAACACCCCCGCCGGCGGCGATTTTCTCTCAATCATGCAGGCCAACCTCGCCCGCCTTCGCGCCGCGCTCGCCGGCGCGTGACGGCTTCCCCCCGCGCCTTCGGCGTGGCACAGGCTAGAGGGCGAACGGGCCGGGGGGTTCCCGCGTGATCGAGACACTGCCATTCACCGCAACGGCTGACGTGCGCGCCGCTCTGGGCCGCATCGGTCGGACCGAGGACGTCGCCTTCTCCCCCGACAACCGCCGCCTCGCGCTCGCCGGCTACGCGGCGGGGACGGTCCTCCTCATCGATATCGCGATGGACTTTGCCGCCGGCGCGCGGCGCATCGACCTCACCGGCGTCACCACGGTCACCTCGCCGGGCCTCCGCGAGCCGCACGGCGTCGCCTTCCTCGATGATCGGCGGCTGGTGGTCGGCGATCGCGCCGGCTCGGTCGCGATCCTGACGCTGCCGCCGGCGCGATCGGGCCCCCGCGAGGTGAGCCTCGTCGGACCCCGGCTCGACGCCGGCAACGACTCCGTGCAGCTCAACTCGCCAGGCTCCGTCGCGGTCGTGCCGATCGGCCCGGACGAGGCGGAGATCCTCGTCTGCAACAACTACATCCACCAGGTCACCCGCCACCGTCTGCAGCTCGGCAATCTCCGCGTGACCGGGAGCGCGGTCCTCATCCAGCGCAAGCTCTCCATCCCCGACGGCATCGCGGTCAGCCCGTCGCGGCGCTGGATCGCGGTCAGCAACCACACCACGCGCAGCGTTCTGATCTACCGCCGCGGATTCTGGCTCGGCCCCCGCTCCCGCCCGGCCGGCGTGCTCAAGGGCGCCGCCTTCCCGCACGGCGTGCGCTTCACGCCTGACGGCAAGTTTGCCCTCGTCGCCGACGCCGGCGCTCCGTTCGTCTTCATCTATCGGAGCCCGAGCGGGCGCTGGCGCGGCACGCGGCAACCCGCCTTCACGATCCCCGTCATGGCCGAGGAGGTCTTCCGCGCCGGCCAGACCGAGCCCGCCGAGGGCGGCCCGAAGGGCATCGACCTCGACCGCGGGTGCAACATCCTGGTCGCGACCAGCCACCAACTCGGCCTCGCCTTCTTCCCCCTGCCGGCGGAACTACGCCGCTAGGTCAGGAACCCCGGTCTCATAGGCACGGCGCCGTCACGCCGAGCGCGATGAGTTCGGGGCGTTACTCGAAATGCATCAAGTCGAAGTGGCGCCACTTGCCGCCCCAGATGAAACCATGGCGCTCGAAGGCTTCCACGATCTCGGGCGGGCAGTGGTTGCGGTAGGGCGAGCACGTGCGCCCGCAACAGCTCCGGCCAGCGATGTTTTCGCCTACTGAACCAGGACGTTGACGAATTGGCCGAGGTTGCCTGAGCCGAAGATCTGGACTCGAATCCAGACACTTCCGTTGACCACGGCATTGGCGGCGCTCGCCGATATGCTGCCGTTTCGGATCATCGCTTCCACCCGCTCTCGGTTCTCCGTAGACGCAAAGAAGGAGTCCCACTCGTCCCCAGCGTCACGAATGCCGAAGCGGTGAAAGTTGGCCCGGTCCTGGCGGACGATCTGCCAAGGCTGGGTCAGCCGCGTTCCATTGGAGTTGAAGTGATCGGCGGGGCCGAGGAACGCGGTGTACTCCTCGAGGAGCACTTGCGCTGATGCCGGCGCCGACCCGGCCGATATGCCGACCAACGCCAGCAATCCAAGGACGTGCAGCCTACTGAACCGGAATCTCATCTCTCCCCCCTTTTTTCATCCCGCCCCGGAATTCGGCAATGATCGACTGAGGAACCGTAACCTCGTCGGAGACCTCTTGTCTCACCTCATGCACCGCGCGCGAGCGGAGAGCCCGATGAGCTCCGGCCGGTACTCGAAATGCATCGTGTCGAAGTGGCGCCACTTGCCGCCCCAGATGAAGCCGTGGCGCTCGAAGGCTTCCACGATCTCGGGCGGGAAGCGGTTGCGGTAGGGCGGCACGTCGGACTCCCGCCCGGTCGCCGACCCCCATAGCCAGTAGTCCGAGTGGTCGACGTTGAGGTCGATCGCCGCCCCGAAGCTGTGCACGCTGAGCCGGTTCGTGCCGGCGACGACGCGCCAGTTGAAAGCGCCGGCCGTCGGCGCGACGAACACGCGCAGCTCCGCCGGCAGCGCGGCGAGCTCCTCGCGCACCGCCGCCAGCGCCCGGTCGACCCCGTTGACCGTCGTGACGCGGAGCGGGGTTCCGAACCAGTCGATTGTCGCGAGTGTCGCGGAAACCGCCGCCGCCGACCCGCCATACATCTTCCTGAAGAATGCCTCGTCGCGCACCCGGCCTGGGTCGAAATCCTCGGGCGGCGCTCCGTAGGAGCACGCCCCGACCAGGTAGGTCTGCGAGAGCATGTCCTCGATGTCCGCGTTTTCGAGACGCGCGGCCTCGTCCTTGGCGATCCCGTCGTCGATCCTCATGCGCGTCCCGTCGCGCCACACCAGCTCGTTGCCCTCGCGATGCGACAGATGCCCGGGGTAGGCCGCGATGAGCGCCGCCACCGAGCGCAGCAGCGCCGCCTCCGTCGGCTGCGCCAAAACCCCGGCCGACCACGCGCCGATCCCCGCGACGAGCGCGAGGACCATGCCCCCCGTGCCGGCCCGCTTGCGCCGCCGCCGGTTCTCCACGGAGCCCTCGCCGGGCCGTTGCTGTCGCCTCGCCATCGCTCCAAGTTCCGCGCCGCCGCTTGCCGATCGGCCTGGCGATGTTAGACCCTCTCGCGACTTCCAACCTCGCCGATCTGCGCGCCAGCCTTGCCCTCAGACTAGTGCCGGCCCTGCTTAAATGCCCGCGCCGTTTCCGGGACTTGCGCTCAATTGTAGGTCGGTCCTAATTGGTCCTTCGGGCCTGGGGTGGGGAAACTTGGCATGTTTGGTCGGCGTTGGCGCGCCGCTTCGAAGGGGAGCTTCGGCGCTGGCCTTCTACTCGCCCTCGTTCTAGTCGCACCGGCAGCGGCGGAAACCTACTACGCCGGCGCCGACTTCAAACTCGAGGGGACCGGAGCCCGCGCCGCGCGGCGCTGCGTGGCGACGATCTCGCCCATCCTCACCTTCGGCGCGGCCGCCCCGTTGATCGCGATCAAGACGGCCGATCCGGCCCGCCCGCGCACCCTCTCCATCGCCATCGCCAACGCCGACCAGTACGCCGACCTTGTCGTCGTCGAGGGCAACCGGCGCCTGCCGCTGACCAGCGGCGAGATGACCGGGCCGACCGAGCTGCGGCGCTTCTCGCTCGCCGCGGCTCTCCAGTCCGGCATCGACTTCTTCGTGACCGGCACCCGGCGCTCGACGGGCGAAATCGTCAGCAGCCGCTTCAGCGCCCCGAACCTTTCTTCGCTCTACCGCAGAATGGAGGAGTTCTGCCCCTTTCAAGCCGAGCCCTGGCTCAACGACGGCACCGCGCGGGGCCTCGCCGAGACGCGACTCCCGCTCTCCACGACCGACCGCATCCACATCCGCTGGGTCCTCAATTCGCTCAACGGCGTCACCGACGACCCCGGCTTCGCCACCACCCTGACCGATGCCGAGCGGAACTACCTTCTCCAGTACACGGTCGCCAACGGCCTCCCGGTTTCCCGCTACCTGACGGCACAGTCGGCCTCAGTTTTATTGAACATCGATCTTTCGCCAGTCGACGACTTTGTTCCGTACATACGTGAAACACCTGGCTACCGAGTATTTGCGGACTGGTTCTATTACAAGTACAACTCAGACTCCGGAGAAGTATTCTGCGGCATTGGGACTAGACTTGAACCAAGCGATCCCAGAGCCGTCTGGGAACAGCCGTATATGTTCTACGTGGCAAGGGAGAGCGGCGAGGCCGACGCGCTCATTCTCGACATGGTCAGCCCCAACCCGTTCGAGACGACACGTCCGGTCCAGGCCTCGGTCGATGGACGTGTCTACCCGCTTCAGTTCGGTGGCTCGGACACCGTGAGGCCCGCGACGGCCCCTTCGGGCGAGGGGCTGGATAACGCGGTGCTTGTAGCGACTCGACAGGGTCAGGCTGGATTCGTCTCCGGGACGGCGGGGGCGACCGGCCGGGCACTGCAACTCCATTTCTCGGCGCGCGGTTTCACGGCGGCCTTCAACGCGATGATCGCGGGCTGCAATCGACCGACCCTGGCCGGCTGGATAGGCAACTCCGCGGGTTCGTCGCGGCAGGTTTTCACGTTCCGGGCTTGCAACGACTATTTTCAGTCCCTCGACCTCGCCGTCGCCTACTACAACGGCGTAAATTGGGTCACCAAGGGTTGGTGGGGCATACCCGCCCGGCAGTGCGAGAATATCGGGAGCTTTCCCAGAGGCACCTTCTACGTTTACGGCGTCACCTCGGGTTTCTTCTGGGGTGGCGGCGATGGGGCGATCGAGGCCTGCCTCCCCTTTGATGCGTTCAACACCGTAGTAAGGGCCGGCACGTGCCGTTCCGACGAAAGGCGGGCGTCGCTCTCACGATATTCCATCTCGGACCCGACCTGGGAATTCACGTTCAAACCGTGAGTCCATCTCCACGAACTTGGCGGATCATCGACAAACTTTACGCTTGTTACTCTGGGTTGCGACCCCGGTTGTAGCCTCGACGCTAACAGGAATTCGGGAAGCACCTGTTCTATCGCCGGCCGATTCGGTAAGGGTGCTGAAAAGGGTCGGGTAAGGTCCTGGGGGGAAACTGATGGCCGCCGGTTTCTTGTTTCGGCGTTGGCTGGCTTGCGCCGCCGCTCTTGTGGGAATTGCATCCTCGTCGGCGACCGCTCTTGGCTGCGTAGCCGAGGAGATGGCGACCAACGATTACGGCTTCGTCCTCAAGGTGGTCGCCGGGTCGGATCGCATTCAGGCGGTGCGCGAGCCGGGCTCGGTCGAGACCGCCTACACCCTCGAGCTTCTCCTCCCCTACTTCGTCATCTGCCGCGACGGCGAGTATTTCAGGATCTCCGACCTGCCGGCGCAAACCGTGGCCGAGGCCGAGGCCGGCCAGACCGGCTACGTCCTTCGCGATCAGGTCCATATCTGGTCCACGCGCGAGGCCCTGAGTTTTGGCCCCTATGCCTGGGCCGCCGACCGCGTTCCGGTGAAGGCCTGGGAGACCGAGGACACGCTCCTCGAATATCTCCGCACCAACAACGAGTCGATCGCTCCCCCGACCTATGTCGAGAAGCTCGAAGATACGCTCGGCCGCGAGCGCGACCTTCGCCCCTATCCGGTTCTGTCGAGCGATGTCGGCCAGCTCTTCGGCCGCGACAAGCGCTACTTCGAGGTCCTCATCCCCGCCTACGTTCCGGGTTCGGCCGGGCCGAGCGGCGGCGACCTCGTTTTCGAAGGCGAGGCTGACCATGAACGCGCCGAGGGCGAGTTCCTCAACTCCACCTTCGTGATCGCCTTCGACGCCACCGGCTCCATGGAGTCGGTCGCCCGCCTCGTCGCCGAGGACATTCGCGCCGCCTTTGACGGCCTCCCCGAGGATGTGCGCAGCGGCTCGCGGATCGGCTTCGTCTTCTTTCGCGACGCGGCGGACCGCGAGAAGATCCTCGAAGTCCCGCCGCTCCCGGTCGACGACGCGATGGAAGCGCTCCTCAACGTCGCCCCATACATGAGCGGCGGCGACGACATCGCGGAGCCCATCCTCGACGCCCTCTACGTGGCCGGCCTTCTCTACGACTGGTCGGGCGGCAGCGAGCAGAGCATCGGCGCCAGGATGATCATCGGCGTCCTCAACGGCGACGCCAAGCTCGAAACGCGCGGCGAGATCGACTCGCGCGTCCCGCCCGGGCTGAACGCGGTCGAAGTCGCGCGGCAGATCGCCGAGCACAGCATCGGCCTCCTCACTGTCCAGGCCGGCCTCGACGCCGGACCGAACCTTACCATCACTCTCCAGGCGCTCGCCGACACCGCGGGCGGCCAGTTCATCGGCTGGGGCGCGGGCGATCGCGCCGAGCGTGTCTCCGGCGCCCTCGCCGACGGCATGACCACAAGTCGCGAAGAGGTTCACACCGCAGGAGCCGGTGCGATCGACGCCACCTTCTACAAGGAGGGCCTGCCGGCCATCCCGCTCGACGTGGTCGACGCCGAGATGCTCGACCGGCTGCGCTCCGCCGGCATCCAGTTCAACATCGACACCGAAGGCGGCGTGCTCGTTCGCGCGGCCTATATGCTCGAGAACCTCGACCTCCTCGAGCCGCAGATCGAGATCGAGAAGGAGACCATCCAGGACCTCATCAACCTTCTCGGCGTGCTCGCCACCGCCGGCGCCGACCCCGAGAATATGATGACCGCGGCGCGGAGCGCCCTTGCCACGATCGCCGGCGAGGACGTCGACTTCACGCTGCCGATCAGCCAGATCCTGCAGCAGCAGCTCGGCATCCAGTTCAGGACGAACCTCCTCAACTTCGACCTCAACTTCCTCCTCGCCATGACTCCGGCCGAGCGCCTTCTCATGGGCCAGCGCCTGCAGCAGGCCTCCGACGAGCTGACCAATTTCTACCAGGCCAATCTCGGCGACTTCGATGCCCGGCCGGCGGTGTGGATGCCGGTCGCCCATCTCCCCTAAGGGGCGGACGGGGAGGGGGTCATGGCGGAGCTCGACCTCGGTTCACTCGCGGCCCCCGGCCGCGGAATGCGCAGGGCGGCGGCGACCGAGGCGCAGCTTCGGCGCCAGTCGAGGGCGCTGATCACCCTCCGCAACATAGGCAAGAGCTACAAGGGCTTTGCCGACGAGACCGTCGAGGTCCTCAAGGGCGTCTCGCTGACCATCGAGACCGGCTCGTTCTGCGTCATCCGCGGCGAGAGCGGCTCCGGCAAGACCTCGCTCCTCCGCATCCTCGGCATGCTCGATACCAACTACACCGGCGACTACGGCTTCGCCGGCAAGCCGGTGAACGGGCAACCCGACTGGTACCTGGACGAGCTTCGCTCGAGCAATGTCGGCTTCGTCCTTCAGGACGGGCGGCTCCTCCAGCACCTCAACCTTCGCGACAACATCCTCCTTCCCGTGCGCCTCCAGGGCACGCCGGAGCAGCGCTCGGCGGCGGACGCCACGGTCGACGAGCTGGCGTCCAATTTCTTCACCGCCGAAGAGCTCCGCCTCAACATCCTGGAGCGCCGCCAGGCCAAGGTCTCCGGCGGCCAGAAGCAGCGCGCCTCGGTCATGCGCGCGGTGATCAATCAGCCGACGCTGATCCTTGCCGACGAGCCGACTGCGAGCCTCGACGAAAGCCGCAAGCAGGGCATCCTCGAGCTTCTCCTTGCCCTCTCCGCCGCCGGACACACCGTCGTCGTCGTCTCGCACGACAAGGTCTTCCACGGCGTCGGCCGGCAGCTCGAGCTCGCCGGCGGGGTCCTCCGCGAGCTGTCGACGACGCCCACCAGGAAGAGCGAGGCCCCGCTGCCGGTGCGCAGCCCGAGCCCCGGCCGCTCCATCCTCTTCGGCTGGCGGCCGCGCGCGCCCTGGTCGATCCTCGTCGGCCAGGCCGCGCGCGAAGCGTTCACCCGGCCGCTCTTCTTCGCCCTCGTCGTGATCGCGCTCAGCGTCGGCGTATGTCAGGTCTCGGTCCTCCGCTCCCTCATCGTCGGCACGCAGGCCTTCATCGACGAGGCGATGACCACCGGCTCGCGGCTCAACCGCCTGCAAATCACCCCACGCGCCGGAGACCGCGGCACCGACCAGCGCTTCCCGGTCGTCGACCTGGTGCGCGGCTGGGACAACGTCGAGGCCGTCGTGCCACGACGGCAGACCGCCATCCGCCTCGCCAATCGCGACGGCGGCATGACCAGCTTCATCGCCATGGGGCTTCAGGACGCGGACCCCGAATACCGCCTCCTCGACCTCGTCGCCGGCGCGCCCTTCACTGCCGGCGCCGACCGCCTCGAGATCATCCTCACGGTCGGCATCCTCAACGACCTCTTCGACACGACCGGCCTCGCCGACGGCTCGCTCGCCTACGCCGATTTCATCGGCCGGACGGTCACCGCCCACATCCCCAAATACGCCTCCAACGGCGACGTCCTCAGCCTCACGCCGGTCAACCTCGCCGTGAAGGGGATCATCCTCTTCGCCGAGGGCGGCCGGCAGATGTATCTCCCCCTCGTCACCTCGCTCGTCCTCGACCGCTACGTGCTCGATCGCTCAGTCGAAGCGCGCCTGCCGCTGACGCCCGAGGGCGACCAGTGGACCGCGACCCCGGCGGAGCTCGCCGCGCTGGCCGATTTCCCGTGGGAGGACCGTCTCCACGTCTATACGACCGAGATTCGCGAGATCATCCCGGTCTTCACGCAGCTGTCGCGACTCGGCTACCGCGTCCAGTCGGACATCTGGGACTACCGCTGGGCGCTCGACATCCAGGACGTCGCCCAGACCATTTTCGGGCCGCTTCTCGTCCTCATCGTGTGCACCGTGGCGCTCACCGTCTTCACCAACATCCTGACCAGCGCCAAGCTCCGCGAGTGGGAGCTGGCGCTGTGGCGGATCCTCGGCATGCGGCGCGGCGACCTCGTCGGCAGCCAGCTGCTCGCGACCGCCCTGATGATCGCCATCGGCGCGGGCATCGGCCTCCTCCTCGGCAGTTGGTTCATCGGTCTCGGCCGCAGCATCCTCGCCCCCGATCCCGCCGCCGCCGGGCCGGGCGGCCAGGTCGAGAATCTCGACATGATCTTCGCGCCGATCGAGGACTTTGCGGCGTTCGTGCTGGTCGGAGCGGTGCTCGTCGGCGTCATCGCCGCGATCTATCCGGCGATGCGGGCGGCCCTCACCGACCCCGCCAAAGTGCTGCAGCAATAGGGGGCGGGGGCGGCATGAGCGGCGCGGTCGACATCGCTCGCTGGCTCGGCGCCTCGCTCCTGCTCGCTGCGCTTTCGGTGGTCTTCGCCCCTTCGACCTCGGCGCAGCTCATCACGATGAGCTGCGCGGAATG
>CAYOET010000219.1:0-5288 GCA_964402985.1 uncultured Bauldia sp.
CGGCATCGAGTCGGAAGCCCGCGAGGATACGACTCCGGCCGAACAGCGCATGGCCGAGCTCTCGCAGCGCCTTCGCACCGTCACCCAGCCGCAGCCGGGCCAGCGTCCGGCGGCCGCCGCGCCTCCTCAGCCGCAGCAGCAGCGGCCGGCCGCCCACGCCCAGCCGCAGCGCCAATTGGCGCCGCAGCCGGCCCACCAAATGGCGGCCAACATGGACCACGCCCGCGACGGGCTCCCGCAGCACGCCCCCCACGTTTACGACCAGGGCGTCGCCATCGCGCCGATGCGGGGCGCCGCCAACCAGCGCCCGCCGATCGAGGAGATCGAGCAGGCGATCGCCATGGAAGCCGATCACGGCCATGGCATGCCCTACGGCCAGCCGCATTCCGAGATGCCGCGCATCGAGGACTTCCCGCCGCACGTCCAGCGCGAACACCACACAAGGAGCGGCCAGCAGGGCCATCACCAGGAAGAGGATCGCGGACCGCTCGGCCTCCTCAAACGCCTCGCCGCCGTCGGGCTCGGTCGCCAGGAGAAGCCGGCGCCCGCCCAGTCGCGGCAGCAAAAGCCGCAGCAGCAGCGTCCGGCCCCCCAGCAGCAGCGCCGTCCGGCGCCGCAGCCACCGGCCCAGCCGCCGCTTCAGGCGGTGCCCGGCGCTCAGCTGGCTGCGCCGCCGCAGCCCGCGTTTACCGGGAATCAGGGGCTTCGGCCCGCCGCTTCGGCCTCGGAATACGCTCCGCAGCAATGGCAACCGGCGTCGCGACCCGCCCAGAGCGACGGCCTCTACCGGCCCCGCCAGGGCGACCTCGACCCGCATGGACGCACTGTGCCGTCGGCCAAGAGCCTTGAAGACGGAGAGCTGGAAATCCCAGCTTTCCTAAGGCGCCAGGCGAATTAGCGCAGGCGATGGTTTAAGCGAAACACGCAAACGGCGGCCCATTCGGTCGCCGTTTTGCTGCCGGCGGACATTCCGTGAACGAATGCAAGGGCTTGGCTGTAACATCGTGTCATTAAGCGTGATTTGGTGAGGCTTTCGGGCAAAGCTATCGTTCGGACGGGCAAAGAGATTCGGCGCTGAGACAAATCCCGGCGCCAATGTTTCAAGAGGCTGAACCCGCTGCGTTGCTCAGGCGGGGATCGGGGGCAGGGTTGGGTATCAACGGCAGGCTCGGGGTCCTCCAGACCACTCTGCAGGGACGCGTCAGCGTCTCCGGCATCGGCGTCCACAGCGGCGCTCCGGCCACCGTCACCATCTCTCCGGCCCCCGCCGATACCGGCATCACTTTCATCCGCAAGGACGCGGGCGCCCGCCACGCCATCACCGGCGACTGGCGCTTTGTCCAGGCGACCGATCATTGCACCATGCTCGCCAGCGGCGGGAAGTCGGTGGCGACGATCGAGCATTTGATGGCGACGCTGCGCGCCCTCGAGATCGACAACGCGATCATCGAGGTCGATGCGCCCGAGCTGCCCGTCATGGACGGCAGCTCGGCAGCCTTCGTGAAGGCCATCGACAAGGTCGGCGTCACCAGCCAGCCGGCCGCGCGCCGCTACATCAAGGTGCTTAAGCCGATCCGCGTCGAACGCGGGGCCTCGCACGCCGAACTCGTCCCGGCCGACCGGCCGCGGGTCGAGGTCGAGATCGAATTCGCCTCGCCCGTCATCGGCCGCCAGGCCTATCGCGGCGACGTTACCCCCGCCCGTTTCCGCCGCGATCTCGCCAAGGCCCGCACCTTCGGCTTCATGGCCGAGGTCGAGGGCCTGCGCGCCAAGGGCCTCGCCCGCGGCGCCAGCCTCGAGAACACCGTCGCGATCGGCGACGACGGCGTCGTCAACCCCGATGGGCTCCGCTGGTCGGACGAGTTCGTCCGCCACAAGGCGCTCGACGCGGTCGGCGACCTTGCTCTCGCCGGCGCCCCGATCCTCGGCTGCTACCGCTCCTATCGCGGCGGCCACGCGCTCAACGTGGCGATGCTACAGTCGCTCTTCGCCGACCGCTCGGCCTACACCGTGGTCGAGCCCCAGCTCCGGCACGAGGCCGCCTTCGCCGGCGCCCCGCTCTCCGCCGCCGCGATGGCGCCGGACGTCTAGGCGCAGTCGGGACGCCATCTCAGCTCCACCGGTTCCTTAACCTCCCCCTTGCGGGAGGTTGAAATCGCGCAGCGATTTCGGGAGGGGTAAACAGAATGGGCGCAGCGGGAAACGGAAGGAACGCGGGCTTTGCCGCCACCCCCTCGCGAAGCCGCTCCGCCAAAGGCCCCGCGCCTTCGACCTCCCCGCAAGCGGTGTACGGGGGCGCCGAGGTGATGTGATTGCCGATCCGCTCGTCTGGCGGCCACAAAAAAGTGGCATTGCCCACCCACCGCTTTCTGGCTTGGGGCCGAATCTCAGGTTAGAAAGCGGCACTTACTCGAACGAGAAGGGGGCGGGGCCACCCGTCATTCCAATGATGAGCGGTTTGGCCTTGCAGCGCACCCTTTTCGCCGGGAAGTCGGTCTTCCGGGCAAGCGCCTTCGCGCTCCTTCTCGCCGTCGCCGCCTGCAACAGCGGCGGAACCGACGAGCCCCAGGTGACCACCGACGCGATCGAGCCCGAGCGTCCGGCGGGCGAGCTCTACAACCAGGGCCTCGCCTTCATGCAGGAGGGCAACACCCGCCGCGCCATCCAGAGTTTCGAGGAGGTCGACCGCCAGCATCCCTATTCCGAGGAGGCGCGGAAGGCCCACGTTATGATCATGTTCGCGCAGTTCCGGCAGGAGGACTACGACGACACCATCCAGACCGCGCGCCGCTACCTCGCGCTCTATCCGAGCAGCGAGGACGCCGCCTACGCGCAGTACCTGATCGGCGAGTCCTATTTCCGGCAGATCCCCGACATCACCCGCGACCAGGAATCGTCGAACCGTGCGATCCAGGCGATGGAAGAGATCGTCAACAACTACCCGACCTCCGAATACGCCGCCGACGCGCAGAACAAGATCAACATCGCCAAGGACCAGCTCGCCGGCCGCGAGATGCAGGTCGGCCGCTATTACGAGGAGCGGCGCGAATACATCGCCGCCGTCAACCGCTTCCGCGTCGTGGTCACCGACTACCAGACCACGCGCCACGTCGAGGAAGCGCTGCTCCGCCTGACCGAGGTCTATCTCGCTCTCGGCCTCGCCTCGGAGGCGCAGACCGCGGGCGCGGTCCTCGGCCACAACTTCCCGAACAGCGAATGGTACGCGGACGCGCTCGCCATTCTCCAGGGTGGCGGACTGCAGCCGAATGAGAACCGGGGTTCGTGGATCTCGCGGGTGTTCCGGGGCGGCAGCGCCACCTGAGAGGAAGCCGGGCGCGGACATGCTGGCCGCTCTCTCGATCCGCGACATCGTCCTCATCGAGAGGCTCGACCTCGAGTTCGGCCGCGGCCTGACCGTCCTCACCGGCGAGACCGGCGCCGGCAAGTCGATCCTCCTCGACGCCCTCTCCCTCGCGCTCGGCGCGCGCGGCGATGCCGCGCTGGTCCGCCAGGGCAGCACCGAGGGGCAGGTGACGGCGATCTTCGACCTCGCCCTCGATCATCCGGCGGCGGCGCTCCTCGCCGAGAACGGCATCCTCTTCGAGGGCCAGATGATCCTCCGCCGCATCCAGGGCGGCGACGGACGAAGCCGGGCCTTCGTCAACGACCAGCCCGTCGGCGTGCAGCTTCTCCGCCAGCTCGCCGCCGCCCTCGTCGAAATCCACGGCCAGCACGACGATCGTGCGCTGATCGAGGCCGACACCCATCGCAGCCTTCTCGACGCCCATGGCGGCCTCGGCGCCGCGGTCGCCAGGGTCGGCGCCGCGTGGCGCGAGTGGCGCCAGGCGTCGAGTCTCGCCGAGATCGCCGAGCGCCGGCTCGCCGCGGTGCGCGCCGAGGCCGACTACCTCCGCGCCGTCGCCGACGAGCTCAGCGAGCTGTCGCCGCAGCCGGGCGAGGAGGAAACCCTCGCCGAGCGGCGGCGGGTGATGATGCAGTCCGAGAAGATCGCCGGCGACATTCAGGAGGCGCTCGAAACGGTGTCGGGCGGCGCCTCGGCGCTGCCGATCCTGTCGAGCCTCCTCCGCCGGCTGGAGCGGAAGAGGGGACGCGACCCCGGGCCGCTCGACCCGGCCATCGAGGCACTGGCCCGCGCGGTGAACGGCCTCTCCGAGACAGCGGGCGCGCTTGAGACGGCGGCGCGCGAGACGGCCTTCGATCCACGCGAGCTCGAGCGCATCGAGGAGCGCCTGTTTGCTCTCCGCGCGGCGAGCCGGAAACACAACGTGCCCGTCGACGCTCTCCCCGCGCTCGCCGACCGCATGCGCGCCGACCTCGCGGCGCTCGACGCTGGCGAGGGCCAGCTCCGCGAGCTGCAGGCAAGTGTCGCCAAGGCCAAGGCCGAATATGAGACGCAGGCCGCGAAGCTGAGCGTGTCGCGCGCCAAGGCCGCCAAGTCGCTCGCCGCCTCGGTCAACGCCGAGCTGCCCGCGCTCAAGCTCGAGCGCGCCCAGTTCTTCGTCGAGGTCGAAACCGACGCCCCCGGCGAAACCGGCATCGATCGCGTCGGCTTCGTCGTCCGCACCAATCCCGGCTCGCGCCCCGGCCCGCTGATGAAGGTCGCCTCGGGCGGCGAGCTCGCGCGCTTCCTCCTCGCCCTCAAAGTGTGCCTGGCCGAGAGGGGCTCGGCGCCGACGCTGATCTTCGACGAGGTCGACACCGCCGTCGGAGGCGCGGTCTCCGATGCGATCGGCCAGCGCCTCGCCCGCCTCGCGGACACGCTCCAGGTGCTGGCCGTGACCCACGCGCCCCAGGTGGCGGCCCGGGCCGATCACCACCTCCTCATCGCCAAGGAGCCGCGCGGCAAGGACCGCGTGGTCACCAACGTCGCCCACCTCGACCCGCCGCGCCGCCGCGAGGAGATCGCCCGCATGCTCGCCGGCAGCACCGTCACCGACGAAGCCCGCGCCGCCGCCGACCGCCTCATCCTCGGCGCCGCCTAAGGCAGCGCGCCCGCGACCAAATTCCCATCGCCTATGGAGCGCCCGGATATGGGCGCCGACCTGCCCCCTCTCCCCGGCGGGGAGAGGGCTGGGGTGAGGGGGCTCCACTTCTCCGGACAGACCAGTACCCCCTCACCCTAACCCTCTCCCCTCCTCCGGGGAGAGGGGACACGTCTGGCGGCAAAGGCCCTGTCGCTTCCTTTTTCGGCCGATCGTCGTCATCCTCCCGCTCAAAGAAGGGATCGCGCATGGCGACTAAAGCTGAGGGGAAGGCGGTCGAGGAGC
>CAYOET010000220.1:0-11501 GCA_964402985.1 uncultured Bauldia sp.
CGCGAGGTGCCGCAGCGCGAGACCACGCCCTTCTATCCGCGCTCGCCGTACGCCGCCGCGAAGCTCTACGCCTACTGGATCACCGTGAACTATCGCGAGGCCTACCGGATGCACGCGTCGAACGGCATCCTCTTCAACCACGAGAGTCCGATCCGCGGCGAGACCTTCGTGACGCGCAAGATCACCCGCGCGATCGCGGCCATCGAACTCGGCCTTCAGGACTCGTTCTATCTCGGCAACCTCAACGCCCGGCGCGACTGGGGGCACGCACGCGACTATGTCGAGGGAATGTGGCGGATGCTTCAGCAGCCTGACCCGGACGACTATGTCCTCGCCACCGGCGAGATGCACTCGGTGCGCGAGTTCGTCGAGCGCGGGTTCGCGGTGGTGGGCCGCGAGATCGACTGGGACGGCAGCGGGGTCGACGAGGTCGGGCGCGACCGGCGGACGGGGAACGCGCTGGTCAGGATCGACCCGCGCTATTTCCGTCCCACGGAGGTCCAGCAGCTGCAGGGCGATGCGTCGAAGGCGCATCAGCGTCTCGGCTGGCGGCACCAGACCACCTTCGCCGACCTCGTCGAGGAGATGGTGAGGGCCGATCTCTTGGAGATGGAGCGCGAGCGATCCTTCCGCATCGCGCGCCTGGAATAGCGCCGATGACGCGAACCTCGGCGGACTATTCGTTCAAGGGAAAGCGCGTCTGGGTGGCGGGCCACCGCGGCATGGTCGGCTCCGCGCTGGTGCGCCGACTCGCGGGCGAGGACTGCGAGATCCTCACGATCGCGCGCGACCGGCTTGACCTTCGCGACCCGTCGGCCGTTCTCTCGTGGCTGCAGGACGCCCGACCGGCCGCCGTCTTCCTTGCCGCTGCCAAGGTCGGCGGCATTCTCGCCAACGACACCTATCCGGCGCAGTTTCTGCACGACAACCTGGCCATCCAGACATCCGTCATCGACGGCGCCTATCGCGTCGGGGTCGAGAAACTCCTCTTCCTCGGCTCGAGCTGCATCTACCCCAAGCACGCCCTTCAGCCGATGCGCGAGGAGGCGCTTCTCACCGGCCCGCTGGAGCCGACCAACCAATGGTACGCCGTCGCCAAGATCGCCGGGCTGAAGATGGCTGAGGCCTATCGGCGCGAGTACGAGGCTGACTTCATCTCGGCCATGCCGACCAATCTCTACGGCCCGGGCGACAACTATGACCCGGCCTCCAGCCACGTCCTCGCCGCGCTGATCCGGAAGGTTGCGGAGGCGAAGGCGACACGTGCCCCGCACGTCGTCGTCTGGGGGTCAGGAACTCCGCTCCGCGAGTTCATGCACGCCGACGATTGCGCCGACGCCCTGGTCTTCCTGATGCGCCACTACTCGAGCGCCATGCACGTCAACGTGGGATCCGGCGATGAGATCGCCATCGCGGAACTGGCGTCGACGATCGCGGGCGTGGCCGGCTACTCCGGATCGATCGAGCTCGACCGTTCCAAGCCCGACGGCACGCCGCGCAAGCTTCTCGACTCGAGCCGATTGCGCTCGCTCGGTTGGAGGCCTTCGATCGCGTTGCGGGATGGGATCGTCCAGACCTACGCCGAGTTCGAGGGCACGTTGCAGGCGCGCGCCGCAGCCCGAGGGGCAGCCTGATGCCACAGATCGTTCCCGTCATTCTCTCCGGAGGGTCCGGAACGAGGCTGTGGCCCGCCTCGCGGCTTGGATATCCAAAACAGTTCCTGCGCCTCACCGGCGATCGTTCGCTTCTCCAGGAAACTCTCGCGCGCTTCCAGGGACGGTCGGACTACGCGCCGCCCCTCGTCGTCAGCGCCGAAGATCATCGCTTCATCGTTCAGGACCAGGCGCTAGAGATCGGCGCGCCGCTCAGCGGTCTTCTGGTCGAGCCGGTGCCTCGCAACACGGCTGCTGCCATCGCGGCGGCCGCCGTTTGGCTGACGCGCCGCGATCAAGACTCCCTCATGCTGATCACCCCGGCCGACCACAATATCTCCGATCCCGGGGTGCTTCTGGACGCGGTCGCCGGTGCTGTGGCGACGGCCGAGAAAGGGTGGCTGGTCACGTTCGGCATCGCGCCCGCTGGGCCCGACACGGCGTACGGCTATGTCCGTCGCGGCCGCGATGAGCTCGACGGCGGCGTCTTTCGCAGCACGGGGTTCACGGAAAAGCCGGATCGCGAGACGGCCGCGAGGCTCATCCGCGAAGAAGGTGCGCTCTGGAACAGCGGCCTGTTCCTCTTCAAGGCGAGCGCGATCATCGATGCCTTCAAGAAACACGCCCCCGCGATTCTCGAGGGGGTGCAGAAGGCAGTGGCCGATGCGGAAGAGGATTTGGGGTTCGTCCGCCTGGCTCGGAAGCCCCTCGAGCGTGTGGAGTCCATCTCGATCGACTACGCGGTGATGCAATCGGCCGACAACGTCGCCGTCGCCCCCGTGGGCGAGTGCGGCTGGAGCGACGTGGGTTCGTGGGACGCTCTGTTCAACGTCCTCAGCCGTGGTGAGGATGCGAACGTTTCGCTCGGCGATGCCGTCCATGTCGACTCGACGGGAGTCCTGGCCTACCTCGCCGACGGGCGGACGCTCGTCACGCTCGGGCTCAAGGACCTGGTCATTGTCTCCACCCAGGATGCTCTGCTCGTGGCGCGGCGTGACCGAGCCCAAGACCTTCGGGCGGTGACCGAACGGCTCCGCACGGAGAAGCCGAACCTGGTGCGGGAGGGAAGCCGGGTCTATCGCCCATGGGGTCACTACGAGACGCTCCACCTCGGAGACCGGCACCAAGTCAAGCATATCTGGGTCAAGCCCGGCGGCCGGACATCCCTGCAGCGGCACTTCCACCGCTCGGAACATTGGGTCGTCGTGAAGGGGACGGCACGAGTGACGCGCGAGAACTCGATGGAGGAGATCTCGGAGAACCAGTCGATCTACCTTCCTCTCGGTTCCCGGCACCGGTTGGAGAACCCGGGGCGCATTCCGCTCAGCCTCATCGAGATCCAGACCGGCTCGTATCTCGGCGAGGACGATATCGAGCGCCTCGACGATGCCTACGGTCGACTGAAGCCGAGCTGACATTCCCTTGCTCGAGGTGGCGTGGGCGAAATGTATCGCCGCAACTCTTCTATCGCCCCACACCGAGCGTCTTCGCGGAGGCGCGGCTCGATCGAAGACAATCGCAGCACCCCCTCGCGACCGTCGCCGCCAAGCGCTGCAAGTTGCGTTCCAAGGAGAAGCGCGCTTTGCTGGTCCTACCGCGCTGGCGGCCGTAACGGGAACCGCCAGTCCAGCTGAAGGGGATCATCCATGCGAAAGCCCATAGTTCTGTTGGCGGCGACGGTGGTCGCCACGCTGATTTCGGGCGTGGTGTCGGCCCAAGCCCAGACTCTCGTCTACTGTTCGGAGGGGTCTCCGGAAGGGTTCGATCCGGGACCTTTCACCGCTGGGACCACGTTCGACGCGACCCGGCCGGTCTATGACCGCCTCGTCGGCTTCGTGCCGGGTACGTTCGACGTCGGCGACGGCCTTGGCCTCGCCGAGCGCTGGGACGTCTCGCCGGACGGACTGACCTACACTTTCTACATCCGTGCCGACGTGAAGTTTCACACCACCGACTATTTCACCCCCACCCGGACACTGAACGCCGACGACGTCATCTTCAGCTTCACGCGCCAGAGCGACCAGGCGGGCCCGTGGTATCAGTACTCGCCCGGCATCTCGTGGGAGTACTACAATGGGATGTCCTTCCCGGCGCTCATCTCCAGCATCGAGAAGGTCGACGATCTCACCGTGCGCTTCCATCTCAACCGGCCCGAGGCACCGTTCCTCGCCGACCTCGGCATGGACTTCGCGTCGATCGTCTCGAAGGAGTACGCAGACCAGCTCCAGGCGGCGGGAAGGATGGTCGAGTTCAATCAGAAGCCGATCGGCACGGGGCCGTTCGAGTTCCTCGCCTACCAGCAGGACGCCACGATCCGCTACACGCGCTTCTCCGACTATTGGGGCACGCCAGCCGGCGTCGAGAACCTCATCTTCTCGATCACCGTCGACGCCTCCATCCGCGCCCAGAAGCTCATCGCGGGCGACTGCGATATCATGCCCTATCCGAATCCGGCTGACGTCGCGCGGCTCGAGGCGGACCCGAATATCAGCATCGACCAGCAGGAAGGCCTCAACGTCGGCTTCCTCGCCTACAACACGCAGCAGGCCCCCTTCGACAAGCCGGAGGTTCGCACTGCGCTCAACATGGCCATTAACAAGCCGGCCATCCTCGAGGCGGTGTTCCAGGGGTTTGCGTCGGCCGCGATCAACCCGATTCCACCGACTATGACCGCATGGGACCCGTCTATCCAGGACTACCCCTACGATCCGGCTGCGGCCCGTCAGATGCTCGCCGACGCCGGCGTGACCAACCTGACGATGAACGTGTGGGCGATGCCGGTCAGCCGCCCGTACAACCCCAATGCCCGCCGCATGGCGGAGCTGATCCAGGCGGACTTCGCGGCGGTTGGCGTCACCGCCAATATCGTGAGCTACGAGTGGGGTGAGTACCTCGCGCGCTCGCAGGCGGTCGACCGGGACGGTGCCGTGCTCCTCGGCTGGAACGGCGACAACGGCGACCCCGACAACTTCCTCGCGGTTCTTCTTGGCTGCGATGCCGTCGGCGGCGCCAATCGCGCCCAGTGGTGCAACACGGAGTTCAACGACCTCATCCAGGAGGCCAAGACGCTGAACGATCCCGCGCAGCGCAACGCCCTCTACATGCAGGCGCAGGAGATCTTTCACGCCGAGGCGCCGTGGGCGCCGATCGCGCATTCGGTGGCGATCATGCCCATCCGCGACAACATCAAAGGCTATGTGATGAACCCGTTCGCGATCCACGAGTTCGCGACCGTGACCGTTCAGTAGCGACCTAACCCGGGCGGGCGCCAAGTCCTTGGCGCCCGTCCTTACAAGCGCGGGTGCATGCTCCGCTTCCTGGCCTCCCGACTTCTCCGGATCCTTCCGACCTTCTTCGGAATCACGATCGTCGCTTTTCTCTTTCCGCGCCTCCTTCGCGGCGATCCCGTCCTCCTTCTGTCCGGCGAGCGCGGCGTTGCCCCGGAGCGCTATGCGGAGCTGGTCCACCAGTTCGGCTACGACCGGCCGCTGATCGTCCAGTATTTCGACTATGTCTGGGGTCTCTTTCAGGGCGACTTCGGCACCTCGATCTCGACCAAGAACCCCGTCATTCAAGACTTCTTCGCTGTCTTCCCCGCGACGGTCGAGCTCTCGTTTTTCGCGATCACCTTCGCCATCGTGCTCGGCATTCCCGCCGGCATGGTCGCCGCGGTGAAGCGCGGCTCCCTGTTCGACCAGGCCGCGATGGGCGTCGCGCTCATCGGCTATTCGATGCCGATCTTCTGGTGGGGGCTGCTCCTCATCATCGTCTTCAACGGCGTGCTGGGCTGGACGCCGATCGATGGGCGGATCGACGTCCGCTACTTCTTCCCGTCGGTCACCGGCTTCATGACGATCGACGCCCTCTTGTCGGGGCAGCGGGGGGCTTTCAACTCGGCGCTCAGACACCTCATCCTGCCTACGATCGTGCTCGGCACGATCCCGCTCGCGGTCATCGCGAGGCAAATGCGCTCGGCGATGCTCGAGGTCCTCAGCGAAGACTACATCCGGACGGCGCGCGCCAAGGGCCTGCCGCCGCTTCGGGTCGTCGGTCTCCACGCCTTGCGGAATGCCCTCATCCCGGTGGTGACGACCATCGGTCTCCAGACCGGCATGCTGCTCGCGGGCGCGCTCCTCACCGAATTCGTGTTCTCGTGGCCAGGTGTCGGCAAGTGGGTGCTCGATGCACTTTCGGCGCGCGACTACCCGGTCGTTCAGGGCTCGCTCATCATCATCGCGCTCGTTGTAATGCTGGTGAACCTCCTGGTCGACGTGCTGAACGGCCTCGTCAACCCTCGGATCCGCCACCATGGGTGAGGGGATGACGTCGTGACCGTCACGACCACCGGACCGATCGTCCCGTCGCCAGCGCCGCGCGCTTCGCCGTGGCAGATCCGTCGACAGATCTTCCGCGAGTTCTGGTTCACCTTTCGTCAGAACCGCGGCGCCGTCGTCGGCCTCGCGATCTTCGTTCTCCTCGTCCTCATCGCGATCTTTGCTCCGCTGCTCGCGCCCCACGGACCGGCAGAGCAGTTTCGTGAGCATTGGCGCGCGCCGCCGGCGTGGATGGAACGCGGCCTGCCGCAGTTCATTCTCGGCACCGACGCGGCGGGCCGCGATATCCTCTCGCGCCTGATCTATGGCGCGCGGTACTCGCTGTTCATCGGCACGGTGGTCGTCGCCCTCTCGCTCGTCGGCGGCGTCCTTCTCGGCCTCGTCGCCGGCTACGTGGGCGGTAAGACCGACATCGTCATCATGCGGGTGATGGACGTCATCCTGTCCTTCCCATCGATCGTCCTCGCCCTGGTGCTCGTCGCCATTCTTGGGCCGGGACTCGTCAACGCGATGATCGCGGTGGCAATCGTGCTGCAGCCGCACTTCGCCCGGCTGACGCGGGCGGCGGTGAAGGTCGAAAAGAGCAAGGACTATGTCGAGTCGGCGAAGGTCGTCGGCGCCGGCCATCTTCACCAGATGTTCGTGACGATCCTCCCCAACTGCTTCGCGCCGCTGATCGTCCAGGCGACGCTGAGCTTCTCGACCGCGGTCCTCGAAGCCGCTGCCCTCGGCTTTCTCACCGTCGGGGCGCAGCCGCCGACGCCGGAATGGGGCACCATGCTCGCGGACTCGCGCGAGTTCATGCAGACCGAGTGGTGGATCGTGACCTTTCCGGGCCTCGCCATCCTCATCACCGTGTTCGCGGTGAACCTCGTCGGTGACGGGCTGCGCGACGCGCTCGACCCGCGGCTGAAGAGGAGCTGACGCGGATGGCGCTCCTCGAGGTCGAGAACCTCACCGTCACCTTCCGCACCGCTTCCGGGCCGTTCGTCGCGCTCGACAGCATTTCCTATCGCGTCGACCAGCGCGAGGTGCTCGCCGTGGTCGGGGAAAGCGGCTCGGGGAAATCGGTGGCGATGCTGGCGATCATGGGCCTCCTTCCGCCATCGGCAAATGTGCGCGCCGACCGCATGTCGTTCGAAGGGCACGACCTCCTCCGTATGAGCCCGCGCCAGCGCCGCGCGATCATCGGCAAGGACATCGCCATGATCTTCCAGGAGCCGATGGCGAGCCTCAACCCGTGCTTCACCGTCGGCTTCCAGATCGAGGAAACGCTGAAGGTCCATCTCGGCATGCGGCGGCGGGCGCGTCGGGCACGGACGCTCGAGCTGCTTGAGGAGGTCCACATCGCGGACCCCGAACACCACCGGCGATCGTTCCCGCACCAGATGTCGGGCGGCCAGTGCCAGCGGGCGATGATCGCGATGGCGATCTCCTGCCGGCCGAAGCTGCTGATCGCCGACGAGCCGACGACCGCCCTCGACGTGACGATCCAGAAGCAGATCCTCGAACTCCTCCTGGAGCTGCAGAGAGATGAGGGCATGGGGATGATCATCATCACCCATGACATGGGTGTCGTCGCCGAGACGGCCGACCGCGTGATCGTGCAGTACCAGGGAAGGAAGATGGAGGAGGCGAGCGTCCTCGACCTCTTCCAGAGCCCCAAGAGCGCCTATACGCGCGGTCTCCTTGCCGCGCTTCCCGAGAATGCAGGGGGCGGCCGGCTACCGGTCATCGGGGGGATGGCATACGAACCGGTGGTGGCGCCGTGAGCCAGCCTCTCGTCGTCGCCGAGGACCTGACGCACGACTACCGGATTCATGGATCGGCACTGTCCGCCCCGCGGATCATCCACGCCCTCCGCGGCGTCAGCTTCGCCATCGAGCGCGGCACCACCCTCGCCGTCGTCGGCGAGAGCGGGTCGGGAAAGTCGACGCTCGCCCGCATCCTCGCCCTGATCCTGCCGCCGACCGGCGGCACCTTGCGGCTCGACGGCGAGGCCATCGACATCCGCAAGACCAGTGTTTCGCGCGAGCTCCGCCGCCGCGTGCAGTTCGTCTTCCAGAACCCCTACGGTTCGCTCAACCCGCGGCAGAGGATCCTCTCTGTGTTGACCGAGCCGCTGAAGCTCAACACCGACCTGCCGGCGTCCGAGCGAAACGACCGCGCGGCCGAGATGATCCGGCACGTCGGCCTTTCGTCCGACCATCTGCATCGCTATCCGCACATGTTCTCCGGCGGACAGCGCCAGCGCATCGCGATCGCCCGGGCGCTGATGCTCAACCCGGAGCTCCTGATCCTCGACGAGCCGGTGTCCGCTCTCGATCTGTCGGTTCAGGCGCAGATCCTCAACCTCCTCGCCGACCTGCAGGAAGAGTTCCGGCTGACCTATCTCTTCGTCAGTCACAACCTGTCGGTCGTACGGCACGTCGCGGACGAGGTGATCGTCATGCTGCTCGGCGAGATCGTCGAACGCGGATCGAGCGAGGCCATCTTCGACGCGCCCCGGCACATCTACACGCAGACCTTGCTGGCCGCGACGCCACGCGCCGATCTCGACCACATCCGCGCCCGCCTCGCGGCCAAGGCAATGGTGCCGACCGCGTCTTAGAGCGGGATCGCAGTCGCGCCAAGCAAAGGCCGCAGGAGACCGGGCCCGCGCCAAGCCTTCCTTAACCATATTCCGCCACCCTGCCGGGCATCACATTGGCCGGGGGATTCGTTTGTGGGCTGGCCTCTGTTCGAGGGGGATTATCGATGGGCCGTTACTTGATCATTGGCGCGGCAGGATTGGCCGCGACCGCCGCGATTTGGATGTTTGGCTTTAACGCCACGGGCACCCTCCCGGCGGGAGTGTCGCAGGAGACCACCGCCAGCATCGCCACGCCGCAGGCGGTCCCGGCCCGTCCCACGTCGACGGGAAGCTCGGATGGCCACGCCACCGAAGGCGTTTGGGTGCCCGCGACACAGAGGGCGCAATAGGTCCACCTCCTCGCCCAGAGAGTCCACCTCTTCGCCGGGGTCGAACGACCGACTCCGGACGCTTCCGGTCGCGACCGCCTCGTCGGTGTGCAGCCGTTAGCCTGGCGACGGTGAGCCGTAGCCGACGCCGCTAGCGCGGCAAGACCTCCATGGGCATGCCCCGCGCCGGGCGCAGCGTCACCCGCATCGTCAGCTCCGGGGCCTCGCCTTCCGCGAGCCGGAGCCGGGCAGCGGGGAGGAGGGTCGCGAGAATCGCCACCGCCTCGACCATCGCAAAACCCATCCCGACGCAGATGCGCGGGCCCGCGCCGAAGGGCAGATAGGCGTAGCGATGCCGCAGCTTGCTCGCCTCGGGCTGAAAGCGGCCGGGATCGAAGCGGTCAGGGTCGGACCAAAGCCTTTGGTGACGGTGGAGCGCATAGATGGGGATCATCACCTCCATGCCCTCGGCAACCGGCTCCCCGCCAACCGACGTCGCGCGGAGCGCCTGCCGTGCGATGATCGGAGCGGGCGGGTAGAGCCGCATTGCCTCCTGCACGACCTGCCTTGTGAACGTCAGGCCCTCGATGTGCGCCGCCAAGAGCGGCCCGCCCGCGGTCACCGTCGCGATCTCGTCGACCAGGAGTTGCTCGATCTCGGGGTGGAGGCTGAGGAGATAGAAGGTCCAGGTGAGCGCCAGCGCGGTCGTCTCGTGCCCGGCGGCGATGAAGGTGAACAGGTTGTTGACGATGTCCCGGTCGCCCATCATCTGGCCGGTCTCCGGGTCCTTCGCCTCGAGGAGCAGCGTCACGAGGTCATTGCGGCGCTCGCCCGATTTCCGCCGCTCCGCGACTACCTTGGCGAGCTCGGAGTGGATGAGGTCGCGCGCCCGGTCGGCGCGAGCCCGCCCGGGATAAGGCATCCAGGTCGGGGTGGAGAGAAGGGACAGCGCCACCTTCCACGCGGTCGAATCGAGGTAGCGGGCGATGGCCTCCTCGATCCCCGTGGCCCCGCGGCCGACCGCGCCCGAGACCATCGTCGCGGCGATGACGTCGAACGTGGTCCGCGTCATTTCCCTCGCGACGTCGAGAACCTCCCCTGAACCGGTGAGCCAGCGATCGCGCGTCCTTCCGGCCGCCGCCGAGATCGCCGGGAAGAAGCCGGCCACACGGTCGGGGCGGAGGATCGGCGCCACCGCTCGCCGCTGCCAGCGCCATTTCTCGCCGTCCGAGGTGAGGAGCGCCTCGCCGACCGCCGGCCCGAGCGCGCGCCGCGTCGCCTCCGATCGCCCGAAGGAGTCCGCGTCGTCGAGGAGGACCTTCTTGATGAGGTCGGGCTCGACGACGAAGAGGACGTCGGTGCGCAGGAACCGGGCTCGCACCAGAGGCTCTTCGTAGATCGCCTTCGGCCACGTCGCCATCGGGTTGGCGGTCAGCGTCCGCAACAGGCGAAGGGGCGAGAGGGAACCGTCGGGCGGTGTCACCTTGGCAAGGCTCGGCGCCGCAACGGAGGTCATCTCCGCCGCGTTGCTCCTGGTTAAAGGTGAGGCCATCCTCGCACGCATGACGCCAGCGAACGCCCGCGCGCGCGCCGGGTCAAGCCGGTCTGTCTTGCGCTATGAGGCAGGCAGCATTGAGCTACCGTCGCGGATCGCACCGTCGCGCTCTGCTAACTATCGCGAACAAGAGCCCTATGATCTTCTCGATCTCGCACACCACGACCTACCGCTTCGCCCGCCCGGTTCGCCTTGGCGAACATCGGTTCATGTTTCGACCCCTCTCGGGTGCCGGCCAAAGCCTGGACGAGGAAGCGATCCGCATCTTTCCCGAGCCGAGCGTTCTTCGTTGGGATCGGGACGGTTTCGGCAATCACATCGGCGTCGCTGCCTTCAATCACGCGGCAAGCGAACTCAGCTTCAACTACACGGCACACGTCCGGCACCTCGCGCCGCCTGGGGGGCCCGCAGATCATTCAGCCTCGGTGGCTAATCTTCAGGCATTTCTCGGCCGCCGACATCCTTCCGACGCCCCTGCGGTGGATCAATATCTCCGCACGGTCGCTGAAGGCCTGCCACCCGGACCCCATTGGCTCGCGAACCTCGCAAAGGGCATCCGCCGCGACTTTTCCTACATTCGGCGCACCGAAAGGGGCGTCCAGACCCCGAGCGAGACGATCGCGCGGGCGTCCGGCACGTGTCGTGACTTCGCAGTTCTCCTTGTCGAGATGGTCCGCGCGAGCGGGCTGCCCGCTCGCTTCGTATCGGGATACCTCTACGTGCAGAGCCGCGACCGGTCCGATATCCTTGGCGGTGGCGCGACCCACGCCTGGGCACAAGTCCTGCTTCCTGATGCCGGATGGGTCGATGTCGACCCGACCAACGGGCAGGTCGGAAATTCCAATCTCATCCGCGTCGCTCTCGTGGCGGAACCTTCGGAGGCCGTGCCGCTTTTCGGAACCTATGTCGGCGCGCAAAGCGATAGTCTGGGCATGTCTGTCACCGTGAAGGTCACGCGGCGCCGCTCTTGAGAAGGCAGCACCCCTAGATGCAGATCAG
>CAYOET010000221.1:0-9895 GCA_964402985.1 uncultured Bauldia sp.
GTCGATGAGGAGGTCGGGCGACTCCTCGGAGGCAAGAGCCAGGGCGTCGGCGAGCACGAGGCGGCCTTCGGCGTCGGTGTTGCCGATCTCGACGGTGAGGCCCTTGCGGCTCTTGAACACGTCGCCAGGGCGGAAGGCGGCGCCGGCAATCGAGTTCTCGGCCGCGGCGACCAGCACGCGGAGGCGCACCGGCAGCGCGGCGCCGACGATCATCGCGGCGAGGCCGAGGGCGTTGGCGGCGCCGCCCATGTCCTTCTTCATGAGCAGCATGCCGGCGGACGGCTTGATGTCGAGGCCGCCGGTGTCGAAGCAGATGCCTTTCCCGACCAGCGTGACCTTGGGGTGCTCGGGGTTGCCCCAGGCGATGTCGATAAGGCAGGGCTCGCGGCCGGCTGCGGCGGCGGCCCCGACCGTGGCGATGAGCGGGAACTCGGCGGCGAGGTGGTCGTCTGTGATCTCGGTGAAGGTGGCGCCGATCTCCATGGCCAGCTCGCGAGCCGCGGCGGAGAGCTCGGCCGGGCCGAGATCGTTGGCGGGGATGTTGATGAGGTCGCGTGTCCAGGTGATGGCGTCGCGGGCAACGCGCAGCTCGCGGGCGTCCACGCCGTCGGGGATGACGAGCCGCACGTCCTTCTGGTCGGCGGGCTTGTAACGGTCGAAGCGGTAGGTGCCGAGGGCGAAGAAGAGCGCCGCGAGGTCGGGCCGGTCGACCTTGCCGCCGAGCCGGTAGCTGCCGGGCGGGAGCGCATCGCCGAGCCGGCCGCAGAGGCGCGCGGCGGCGGCGTCGAGGTCGGTGCCGGTACCGAAGAGGATGCGCGAGAGTTTGCCGTCGGCGGTCGGGAGGAGCGCGAGCGAGCCCGCCTTGGCGTGGAAGCCGGCGGCGCGGGCGAAGGAAGCCTCCCCTTTCGGCAGGCCCTCGAGGGCGCCGGCAAGGCCGTCGGAGCCGACCAGCAGGACTTCGGTGGCCGAGGCTGACGCGTCGGCATCGAGGAGGCAGTCATTCACGGGGGGTGTCTCCGGAAAGGGCGGGATTTTGGCGATCATGGCGGTGCGGAAGGCGTCCGGCAACCGGGCGTCTTAACGCTCCGTTAGGGTTAACGACCTATTGCTCGGATGTTAACCGGCTCCCCTTCGGGAGTCGCCGTTCCGGAGCCTGAAATGCTCGCCCTACGCCGGCCCTCTCCGCGCAAACTGACCTCCGTCTTGGCGCCGCTCGCGATGGCGCTCGCGCTCTCGGGCTGCTCGATAGGCTCGCATCAGGCGATCGGCACCCATGGCGGAGCGGCCACCGTGCCGATGACGCAGCAGGATTTCGAGCGTGCCGCCGCCGAGTGGGGCCACCGCTACGAGCGCGACTCCGAGGACAAGACCAACGCACTCAACTACGCCGCCGCGCTTCGCCGCATCGGCCGAACCGACCAGGCGGTGGCGGTGCTGCAGCGCGCGGCGATCAACTTCCCCGACGACCACGACGTGATGGCGGCCTACGGAAAGGCGCTTGCCTCCGCCGGCCAGCTCGAGCAGGCCCTGCGCATCGTGGAACGGGCGCAGACGCCGGACCAGCCGGACTGGCGGCTCCTCTCCGCGCAGGCGGTGATCCTCGACCAGATGGGCAGGAACGAGGAGGCGCGCCGACTCTACGAGCAGGCGCTGACCTTCGCGCCGAACGAGCCGACGATCCTCTCCAATCTCGGCATGTCCTACGTGCTGACCGGCGACCTCCCACGCGCCGAGCAGATCCTGCGGCAAGCGGTCGAGGTGCCGGGCGCGGACAGCCGCGTGCGGCAGAACCTGGCGCTGGTGATCGGCCTTCAGGGCCGCTTCGAGGAGGCCGAGGCGATCGCGCGCCGCGAGCTTTCCGAGGAGCAGGCGACGGCCAACATCGCCTATTTGCGGCGGATGCTTAGCGAGCAGAATAACTGGGAACGGCTCGGCTCGCAGCCGGGATAGGAACCGATTTTCGAGGTCAGGACTGAAGGGGCGCCCTCGGGCGCCCTTTTTGTTTGCGGCCTCTCGCCTGCCCTTCCCGGGCCAAGCGAGGTCGATGCGGGAGGACCCGGGAATGCGCGGCGACGTGTGCCCGCGGCTGCGGCCCACGGGTGGGGAGCCGGCGAGGCCGGCGGTTCCTTGCGGCAAGGTCGATGCCCCCCTTCCCGAAACCGCTGCGCGGTTTCGACCTCCCCTCGAGGGGGAGGTTGGGGTCCCTGACTCAATGCGTCTTCATCGTGTTCTTGGAGCCGCAACCGGGAGCGCGCCCGATGCCACGTGGATCAGCGCGCCCGTCCGGGGCGCGGAGGCGGGGCCGAGGACGGCCCCTAGCGGTTCATCAGCTGGATCGCCGCCGGGCCGAGAATGACCGCGAAGAGGACCGGGAGGAAGAAGACGATCATCGGCACGGTTAGCTTCGGCGGCAGGGCGGCCGCCTTCTTCTCGGCGTCGTTCATGCGGATGTCGCGATTCTCCTGCGCCATGACGCGCAGCGTGGTCGCGATCGGCGTGCCGTAGCGCTCGGCCTGGATGAGCGCGGTCATCACGGTCTTGACGGCGTCGAGGCCGGTGCGGTTGCCGAGGTTCTCGTAGGCGAGGCGGCGCTCCTGGAGATAGGAGAGCTCGGCGGTGGTGAGGGTGAGTTCCTCGGCGAGCGCCTCGGACCGGCTGCCGATCTCCTCGGAGACCTTGCGGAAGGCGGCCTCGATGGAGATGCCCGATTCCACGCAGATTAGCATGAGGTCGAGGGCGTCCGGCCAGGCGCGCTTGATCGAGGTCTGGCGCTTGGAGACGCGGTTCTTGACGAGGATGGTCGGCAAGTAGAAGCCGGCATAACCGGCGACGAGGACGATGCCCCAGCGCACCATCGCCGACTGATTGGAGAGGACGCCGAGACCGAAGAGGTAGAAGATCGCAAAGGCGAGAAAGACCAGCGGCAGGGTCACGCGCGCGAAGAGGAAGACGACGAGCGGAGCCTGGCCGCGAAAGCCGGCCGACTTGAGCTGGTTGACCGTGTTGTCGTCGGCCAGCGCCTTGCGCAGGTTGAAGCGGTCGACGATCGACTGCATGAACGGCTTGGCGGTCTGGCGCAGCGTCGGCCGCGCCGCTTCGGCGGCCATGCGGGCGCGCTCGCGCTGGCGGATCTTCTCCCGCTCGATCGCCACCGACTTCATGCGCACCGCGAGCCGGTCGCGCTGCATGAAGGGCATCGCGAAGGTCATGATCGTGGCGATCACCGCGAGACCGGCGAGGAGCGCGATATAGGTCTGGAGGTTGGTCGCGGCTGCGTAGAGGGTGGTCAGCATAGCCGGCTCAGTAGTCGAAGTTGATCATCTTGCGCATCACCATGATGCCGCAAAACATCCAGAACCCGGCGGCCGCCAGGATGAGGTGACCCATCTGCTGCGTGAAGAGCAGCATGATGTAGCCGGGGCTGGTGATGAACACGAGCGCCATGACGATGAACGGGAGGGCGCCGATGATCGCGCCGGAGGCCTTGGCCTCCATGCTCATCGCGCCGATCTTGCCCTTCATCTTCTTGCGCTCGCGAAGGACGCGCGAGAGGTTGCCGAGCGCCTCGGAGAGATTGCCGCCCGATTTCTGCTGAATGGCGATGGCGATGGCGAAGAAGTTGGTCTCCGGGATCGGCACGCGCTCGGGCATGCGGACGACCGCGTCAGCGAGGGAGACGCCCATCGACTGGGCCTCGCTGATGGTGCGGAACTCGCTGCGCACCGGCTCGGCCGACTCCTGGGCAATCACGCGGATGCAGTCATGGAGCGGGAGACCGGCCTTCACGCCGCGGACGATGACGTCGACGGCGTTGGGGAATTCGTTGGTGAATTTCTTGAAGCGGCGCTTGCGGATGAAATTTACGAGCCAGCGCGGGATGACGAGACCGGCGGCGACCGGAAGAATCGCCATCGCATACCAGGGCATCTTGAGGAAGAAGCAGAGGCCGAGGACGAGGAGCGCGAGGACTACGCTCAGCACGTAGAACATCTGCGCGCTGAGCTTGAGGCCGGCCTGCTGGAGGCGCAGCGGCAGCGGCGGCGAGGAGCTGCGCTTGGCGAGAGCCTTTTGCCGGATCTCCATGTCCTTGAGCGTGTCCTGGACGGACTTGCGACGCTTGGCGGCATCCTGGCGGACCGCGGCGACGACGCCGGTGGTGGTCGAGGGCCGCGCCTGGACCTGCTCGCGGCGCTTCTCGGTCTTGGCCTGCTGGCTCATGCGGCCATAGAGGATGGCCCACGCCACGCCGCCGACGCTGAGCATGGCGAGCAGCCCGAAGGCGATCGCGAGGATGAGCGGGTTCTCGAGAAGCTCGGCCATCTAACCCACCGGGGCCATGGCTTCGGCGGCGTTGGCCGCGTCGAGGGCGGCGGCGAGACGCTGCTCCTGGCCGAAATAGCGGGCGCGATCCCAGAAGGCGGGGCGGCCGATACCGGTCGAGCGGTGGCGGCCGATGATCTTGCCGTTCTGATCTTCGCCGGTGATCTCGTAGGTGAAGATGTCCTGGGTGGTGATGACGTCGCCTTCCATGCCGATCACCTCGGTGATCGAGGTGATCTTGCGCGAGCCGTCGCGGAGACGCTCGGCCTGAACGACGACGTCGACCGAGGTCGCGATCATGTCCTTGATGGTGCGCGAGGGCAGCGTGAAGCCGCCCATCGTGATCATCGACTCGAGACGGGTGAGCGCTTCGCGCGGGCTGTTGGCGTGGAGCGTGCCCATCGAGCCGTCGTGGCCGGTGTTCATGGCCTGGAGAAGGTCGAAGCTCTCCGGGCCGCGGACCTCGCCGACGATGATCCGCTCGGGACGCATACGCAGGCAGTTCCTGACCAGATCGCGCATGGTCACCGCGCCCTCGCCCTCAAGATTGGGGGGGCGGGTTTCGAGACGGATCACATGCTGCTGCTGGAGCTGAAGTTCGGCCGCATCCTCGCAGGTGATGATGCGCTCGTCGTCCTCGATGTAGAAGGTCAGGCAGTTGAGAAGCGTGGTCTTGCCCGAGCCGGTGCCGCCGGAGACGATGATGTTGCAGCGCGAGTTGGCGATGACCTCGAGGATGGTCGCGCCCTCGCGAGTGATGGTGCCGAACTTGACCAGCTGATCGAGGGTCAGCTTGTCCTTCTTGAACTTACGAATGGTGAGCGTGGGGCCGTCGATGGCGAGCGGCGGGGCGATGACGTTGACGCGCGAGCCGTCGGGGAGACGGGCGTCGCAGATCGGGCTCGCTTCGTCGACGCGACGGCCGACCTGGCTGACGATGCGCTGGCAGATGTTCATCAGCTGCGCGTTGTCGCGGAAGCGGATCGACGTCGCCTGAACCTTGCCGCCGACTTCGATGTAGGTCTTGGTCGCGCCGTTGACCATGATGTCGGAGATGTCGTCGCGGGCGAGAAGCGGCTCGAGCGGGCCGAGGCCGAGAACGTCGTTGCAGATGTCCTCGAGCAGGTCCTCCTGCTCGGAAATCGACATCACGATGTTCTTCAGCGAGATGATGTCGCTGACGATGTCCCGGATCTCGTCGCGCGCCGACTCGATGTCGAGCTTGGCGAGCTGCGAGAGGTCGATGGTGTCGATGAGCGCGGCGAAGACCGTCGACTTGGTCTGGTAGAAGCCCTCCGAGCGTGGGCGCGCGGCGAGGTCCATGCCCGCCTTGGGATCGGGCGCGGCCGGCGCAGGCGCGGGCTTGGATGCCCGAGACACCGCCGGCTCCGGCGCGAGGCCCTCGCTCTTGGGCTGCGTTAGCGCGGGAACCGGCGTCTTGACCGCCGTTCCCGCTTCACCACCACGCTTTCCGAACATGGGACCCTGTTACTCGCTCTTCTTGGTGCGCAGGCGTGAGAGAAGGCCGGCGCGGCGGGGGCGCTTGGCCTCCATGCGACCGGTCACGATCTGCGCGATCTTCTGGAAGGACTCGGCGGCAGCGCTCTTGGCGTCGGTCTCGGCGATCATCTGGCCGTTGTTGGCGGCCGTGCCGAAGAGCTGGGCGTCGAAGGCGATCACCGCGATGGGCTCGATCTCGAGCGCCTTGGCGAACTCCTCGGGCTTGATCTCGGGACGCTTGGGCAGGCCGACGCGGTTGAGGACGAGGCGCGGCATCGCGTCGTTCTTGCGCGACTGCTTGAGGATATCCAGGAGGTTCTTGGCGTTGCGCAGGTTGGCGAGGTCGGGCTCGCAGGTGAGCACGATCTCGTCGGCGCTGAGCAGGGTCCTCTTCACCCACCCGGTCCAGATATGCGGAAGGTCGAGGATGAGGGCCGGAACGCCGGCCTGGGCGACGTCGATGACCGCCTGGAAGGTCGCCTCGTCGAAGTCGCAGGTGCGATCGAGCGTGGCCGGGGCGGCAAGGAGACTGAGATGATCGGACGCCCGCGCGAGCAGGCGGTCGAGGAAGGTGTCGTCGAGGCGCTCGGGCGAGTAGATCGCCTCGGCGATGCCCTGGGTCGGGTCCTGGTTGAAGTCGAGGCCGGCGGTGCCGAAGGCGAGGTCGAGGTCGGCGACCACGACGTCGCTGTCGAAGCTCTTGGCGATCGCCCAGGCGACGTTGTGGGCGACCATCGAGGCGCCGACGCCGCCCTTGCCGCCGACGAAGGCTATCGAGCGGCCGAGGGGCTCGGCGCCGGGATCGACATAGAGGTCGGCGATCGAGCGGATGACCTGCATCGTGTCGACCGGCATGACCAGATATTCGCTCACGCCGCGGCGCGAGAGCTCGCGGTAGAGGTCGACGTCGTTGACGTGGCCGACGACCACGACCTTGGTGCCGGCATCGCAGACCTCGGAGAGACGGTCGAGATCGGCGAGCAGCTTGTCACCGGAGAGCTGGCTCTCGGCGACGATGAGGTTGGGGGTCGGCGCCGCCGAGTAGAACTCGGCCGCGGCGGGGATGCCGCCCATGTGCACCTTGACGTGGGCGCGCTCCATGCGGCGGTCGGCGGCGGCCGCCTCGAAGGCGGTGGCGAGCTCGGTCGATTCGCAGAAGGCCTGCACCGAGATGCGCGGGACCGGCCGGATGTCGAGCGGGTCGGACGCCGGACGGGTCGACGCGCCGGGCGACGCCTTGTTCGCTGTGCCGAATTGATCGAAGGCGAGATTGCTCATGGAATGTCCGCGATTGGGAGGGCGTCGGTGTCGACCTGGCGGGCGCGGCCGTAGTCGCTCTGGTATTGCTCGCCGTCGCGATAGCCCTGCAGCACGGCGACGCGGCGCTCGCCGGAGATCGGTGTCCGGGCGCGCGGGTAGACGAGGTCGAGGGGGTTATCGACCATAGCGGCGAAGTTGGTCTGCGTGGCGCAGCCGAACTGGGCCATGTTGCGGTTCTGATCGGTGTCGGAGGCCTGGTCGCTCCACAGTCCGCAGGGCGCCACGTGAGCGCTGATCGCGGCGTAGGCGAGGCGCACCGGAGCGCCGCTCTCGACGGCGCTCGCCGGATAGACGCGGTGATCGATGAGGTTCTCGGGAACGCCCGAATTGACGAGGGCGAACTCGATCTCGCCGGCGATGCGCGCCGCCTGGATGTCGTTGGCGGCGCCGTTGGGGGCGACGATGGCGATCATGTTGGCGCCGCTATTCAGGAAGTCCTGGGCGAAGCCGCTGACGTTGCTGACCGCGCCGGCGGTGAGGTGGGCGGTGTTCAGCCCGACCGGCACGTCGAAGGTGGTGAGCTGCTCGCCGATGGTGATGGGATGGCGATCGCGATAGTCCTGCGGGATGGCGCCGACGATGACGTTGCGGTCGACGTCGGCGAAGCAGCCGGCGAGGCTCACCAGGGCGAGCAGGGCGGCGGAGTTGGCGAGACGGCGCGACAGCGATCCGGCTCGGAAGGTTCTGTTCATGGCGGTGTGCTCCGAGGGCATCGCTATTCGATGATGAAGCCGGGGGTGCCGTGGTACTGGCCCGGCGGCAATGGCTGGTTGGTCACGCCGTACATCCGGTTGAGACGGCCGAGGAAGATCCCGGCGGCGTCACTCGGCGGGGCAAAGCCGGCGTCGGGCTGGACCAGCGCGCTGCGCGGGACCGGACGCACCAGATAGGGGGTGACGATGATCACCAGCTCGGTCTCTTCGCGCTGGAAGTCGCGGCTGCGGAAGAGCGCGCCGAGGACCGGGACATCCATGAGGCCGGGGAAGCCGGAGACCGCCTGGCGCACGTTGTCCTGGAGGAGACCGCCGATCATCATCGAGCCGCCCGAGGGCAGTTCGATCGTGGTCTCGGCTCGGCGCACGCGGATCGAGGGGAGCGTGAGGGTCTGCGAGGAATTGCCGCCACCGCCGGCCATGATGCCGCCGTTGGACGACATCTCCGAGACCTCGGTCTTGATCCGCATCGAGATGCGGCCCTCGGAGAGGACGACCGGGGTGAAGGAGAGGCCGACGCCGTAGGGCTTGAACTCGATGCGGATGCCGTCCTCGTCGCGGCCGGTGGGGACCGGGAACTCGCCGCCGACCAGGAAGCTCGCCGATTCGCCGGAGATCGCGGTGAGGGTCGGCTCGGCCAGCGTGCGGATGACGCCTTCAACCTCGAGGGCGCGGAGGCGAGCGTTGATGCTGCTCGCACCGTCGTCGAAGCCGATGCCCATCGACTGGTTGGTGCCGAACTTGGTGTTCACCGGGAACGGCATGTCGGGGAAGATGTCGGCGGCGAAGTTGCCGCTGGCGAGGGCGGCGTCGAGGTCGAGGCCGAGCTGCTTGACGATGTTGCGGTTGATCTCGGCAACGGTGACGCGGAGCTGGACTTGGTCTTCGCCCTCGATGGTGAGGAGGTTGACCACGCGGCTCGCCGGCTCCTCCTCGGTGTCTTCGATGACGAAGGTGATGCCGTTGCCCGACGCGGTGTTGCTGTTGTCGCGGTTGGGCTGGGTGTTCGAATTGGCGCCGCCATTGGCAAAGATGTCGGCAAGATCGCTGGCTCGCGCGGCATCGGCGGCGTTGCGCACCGAGCCGGAGAGAACGATGTTGTCGTTGATCAGCTCGACATGGATCTGCGCGCCGGGGATGAGGCGGTTGAGCGTGCCTTCGAGATTGGCGAAGTCGCGTTCGACCTTGAGGGCGAGATTGACCATGATCTCGTTGTCACGGCCGAAGATGAAGATGTTGGTCTGGCCGATCGCCTGGCCGGTGATGTAGATGCGCTGCGAGGTGCGCATCACCGCCGAGGCGATTCCCGGGTTGGAGACGAGGACGTCGCGTGCCGGCTCGGGAAGGTCGATGACCTTCGACATGTCGAGGCCGAGGCTGCAGGTCGCGGTGGTCTGATTGGCTTCGACCCGTAGCGTGTCCGGACAGTCCAACTGCGCCTGAGCGGGCGTGTTTCCCAGCCAGAACAGGGCCGCCCACGCAACGCCTAGAACGGCGAGCTTCTGGGACAGAGCTCTGAACATCGTTAGTCCCCCTTTGAATTCCACGAACGCTACTGCGCGGTGACGACTTCGGTCGCCACGCCGTTACGGATGATGGTGATGGCGTTGCGATTGCTGGCGCTGCTCGGGCCGCCGATCAGGTAGAAGGCGTCCCCAGCGGCCTCGCGCGCACCGTTCTTGGCGTCGGCAAGGCTGCGAAGAGGGAGCGTGAGGCGGTCGCTCATCTGCTGGGCGACGGTGATGATTTCGGCCTGCTCCGGCGTGAGCTCGAGAGTGGCCGTGTCGCCGAGCCGGGTCTCCTCCGCCGCACCCTCCGCAGACGCAACCTCGGAGAGGGTCTGGTCGATGGCCAGGACGCGGACGTCGTGGAGGATCGTCTCGGTGATGAAGCGCTGATTGCCGTCCCCATCGTCCGTGCGGCGGGTCATGATCACGTCGACCCGGTCGTTGGGCAGGATGAAGCCGCCGGCGCTGGTGTCGGCCGCGATCTCGATGGCGACGGCGCGCTTGCCCTCGGGCAGGATGGCGGAGAGGAAGCCG
>CAYOET010000222.1:0-27196 GCA_964402985.1 uncultured Bauldia sp.
GATTTCGGGAGGGGGTAAGCCGGAAGGGGCGTCCGGGAAACGAAAGACGCGGGCTTCGCCCGCTACCCCCTCCCGAAGCCGCTCGGCCAGAGGCCTCGCGCCTTCGACCTCCCCGCAAGGGCGAGGTTAAGGTCGGTACAGCAGCCCGATCTCATCACGCTCTAGTCTAGACGTGCGAGTGGGACCGAAGTGCCCCCCTCCCGAAGCTGCTCGGGCAGAGCCCTCGCACCTTCGACCTCCCCTCGAGGGGGAGGTTAGACTCCTTCGGTCTCCCGAATGCGCTTGGGCTACGGCGTCAGGCGCATCAGCCAGGCGCACCCGCCGGCCGCGTTGTCGGCGGGGTGGCCGAAGACCAGGAGCCCCTGCAGAGTGGGCGTCATCTCGAGGATCGCGTTTGGCTGGCCCTGGCACTCCGGCGCGGCGGCGGTGAGCACACCGTAGGCGCCGGTCTCCCGGTCTATCTCGTATACATTCACTGCGCCTTCCGTCGCGCAGCCGAGCCACAACCGGCCGGAATCTCCGGCAAGGCTCGGGGCGCAGTCCGGCCCGATCGGAAGGCCCTCGATTGCGCTGAGCGCTGCGCCGTCGGGGGCGAAGCGGTTGATGATCACCGGACCGGCATCCACCCCGTTCCATGCCGTCGCGATGTCGGTCTCACGGGCGTCGAGCGCGAGTGCGAGCACCCCGGCCGAGGACTCGGCGGCGCTGTTGATCTCCGGCCGGATGGTGGTCTTGCTGCGGAGGTCGCCATCCTCGGAGAAGACCCACAGCGTCCCGTGCTCGGCATAGCCGGTCCCGCCGGCAGCCCCTCCGTTCGACTCGAACCCGGCGACGAGGACGTCGCCGTTGTCGTTGACCGCGACGCGCGTGCCCTTGGGCAGTCCGAAGGTCTTGTGCCACAGCCACTCGCCGCTCACGTCGACGCGGGCGACGAAGGACTGATCCTCCCCGAAATTGCCGCTGATGACGATCCCGCCGGTGGGCGGCACCGCGGCGTCCTCGATCGACCAGTACTCGTTCGGCTCGCCGAAGACGCGGCCCCAGGCGATGACGCCGTTGCGGTTGAGGCGGAGGATCGCGGCGTCGCGGAAGGGCCCTTCGGCGCCGGTGCCGTCGCGCGTGTGGCCGGTCAACCATAGCCCGTTCGCCGGATCGGCGGTGATGTTGACGAGGGAGCCTTCGAGCGGAAGGGCGGTCCACTCGGTCAGGACCCCGGTCTCGTCCTCGACCATGAGCAAGACCTTCTGCCCCTCGCGGCCGAGCACCACCAGCCTGCCGTCGACCATCATCGCGCCGTCGGGCACCCAGAGGCCTTGCGCGCTCGAATCTGCCTCGACGGGGATGGTCCACAGCACCTCGCTCCCGGCCGATGCCGGGTGGGTGAGGACGGGGAGGAGGAGGGCGGCGAGGGCGAGGCGTTTGCGCATGGTCGCGACGGCAATCCGGGTGGGCGGGAGTAAGGCCACCTTATAGCGATCTCGCTAGCCCGGATCACCTCAGCGCGCCGGGCCGACGCAGCGTGCCGGAGCGTCGGAAGGCCGGTTTGCGATCACCGAGCGCTATTCAAGAATTACTTTGCCCGCTCGCAATTAACTGCGCCTTTACCACGATGGGCGCAGCTTTACAGAATGCTAACCATGCCGTCCGCACTGCTGAGCTGCCTGCCCGCCGAAGCGCGCGAGGGGGCGATCCTTCCCAATCTCGTGAACTGGCTCCAAGACGCCTCGCCCGAGCGCCGCGCCGGCGCCGCCGACGCCCTTGCCCGCGCCTTCCTCCACGCTGAGATCGACGAGGACACCCGCGAGGAGATGGAAGCGGCGATGACGCTCCTCCTCGACGATCCCGCGCCCGAGGTCCGCTTCTCGCTTGCCGACGCCCTCGCCGACAGCGCCACCGCGCCGCGCCACATCATCCTCTCGCTCGCCGGCGACCAGCTCGAGACCGCCGAGATCGTTCTCAGCCAGTCGCCGGTCTTCACCGACGACGAGCTGGTCGACCTCGTCGCGGAGTCGGGCGACCTTCTGCAGCTCGTCATCGCCTCCCGTCCGACGGTCTCGCCGTGCGTGGCCGCCGCGATCGCCGAGATCGGCGCGCTGTCCGCCTGCCAGATGCTTCTCGACAATTCCGGCGCGACGCTCACCGGCTTCAGCCTCAAGCGCATCGCCGAGCGCTTCGGCACGGATTCCGGCGTCCTCGACTCCCTCGCCAGCCGTCCGCGCCTTCCGCCCGAGGTGCGCCAGATCGTCGCCCGCCAGCGGAGCCGCGAGCTCCTCCCGATCATCACCGGGCGCGAAGGGACGATGGCCGAGTTCACACGCGACGCCTGCGATCAGGCGACCGTCGCGATCGCGGCCAATCTCGACATGGCCGACCTCGTGCCCTTCGTCGAGCACCTCCGCGCCAGCGAGCAGCTCACCGCCTCGCTCGTCCTCCGCGCCGTGTCGGCCGGCAACGTCGCCTTCTTCGAGGCCGCGCTGGCGGTGCTCGCCCGCGTGCCGCTCGGCCGCGTGCAGAGCCTCGTGCGTACGCGCCGGCTCGGCGGCCTCCGCGCGGTCTACCGCCGTGCCGGCCTTCCGCTCGGCGCGTTCGAGGCCTTCTGGGTGGCGCTCGACGTCTGGCGCGGGTTCGACCCGTCCGCGAGCGCGGTCGAGCGCTTCCGCTTCGTTCGCACGCTCGTTGACCGGGTGCTCGCCCGCTATCAGTCGGTTGCCGACGGCGAACTCGGCCAGCTCGCCTCGATGCTCCGCCGCTTCGCCGCCGAGGCCGCCCGCCTCGCCGCCCGCGACCTCGCCAACAACGCCGTCAACTCGGTCCCCGCGCTCCGCAGCGCAGCCTGAGCGCGTCGCCGGTCGCTAGTCCGGCACGAACGCCACGTCGCCGCCGCCGAGCGCGATCACCGACCAAACCTCGCCAGCGATGCTGGCACCACTCGCCTGCCAGCCTTCATGGCCTGCGGAATTGTTGAAGACGTCGAGCCGAGGTCCGCCATCGAACTGCAAGGTCAGGTCGGCGGTTTCCCGGTCTACGCTAGCGCGGAGAACCACGCGGCCGCGAAGAAGCCGATTGGCCTCGGCTTGCGCGTCGAGTGGCGCTCCCAGGCCAAACATCTGGCCATCGTCATAGGCCGAAATTGCGATCCGGCCATTCGACACGATCCGCCAAGGCGCTTCGATCATCAGGCCTGGGCCGCCCGCAAAGCTCACGGCCCAGCTAAATTCCAAGCGCCTGATGGAGCAGGTCTTGCCAACAAGAAGCCGCTCGAACTCCGTGAGGAACCCTTGCGTCCGTTCAGGGGGTTCGGGCGTCACGATCTTCGTTCGATCCGGCTTCTCCAACCTGCGCCGCTCGTCCTCTAATACCGGAACTGCTCGGTGAGGATGCGTTCGTCCCAGTTGTGATCGGGGTCGAACATGATGAGGCTCTCCGAGTCGCGGTCCTGACGGACGATCACGTCGGAGACCGACTTGAACTCGGTATGGTCGGCGACCGCGTTGACCGGACGCTTGGCCGCCTCCAGCACCTCGAACCGCACCGTCGCGTGATCGGGCAGGAGCGCCCCGCGCCACAGGCGCGGGCGGAACGGGCTGATCGGGGTCAGCGCCATCAGCGGTGCGTTGATCGGGATGATCGGGCCGTGGGCCGAGAGATTGTAGGCGGTGCTGCCGGCCGGGGTCGCCACCAGAGCGCCGTCGCAGATCAGCTCGTCGATGCGCACCCGACCGTCGGTGGAGATGCGGAGCTTCGCCGCCTGATAGGACTGGCGAAGGAGCGAGACTTCGTTGATCGCATGCGCCTTCCGTTGCCGTCCGTCGGCGCCGACCGCCGTCATCTCGAGCGGATGGATCGTGCTCACCACCGCTTTCTCGAGGCGGTCGACGAGGTCGTCCTCGCGGTATTCGTTCATGAGGAAACCGACGGTGCCGCGGTTCATGCCGTAGATCGCCTTCCCGCTGTTCATCAGCCGGTGCAGCATCATCAGCATCAGGCCGTCGCCGCCGAGCGCCACCACGACGTCCGCCTGGTCGGTCGAGGCCTCGCCGTAGCGGGCGACCAGCCGCGCGCGCGACTCCTCGGCCTCGGCCGACTCGGTGGCGACGAAGGCGATCGATTTCAACCGGGCGGCTCTATTGGGCATGAGGGTTCCCGTCGGAGGCGCGTCGGGACTAGCATGGCCCCGCGCGCTTTACCAAGGAGTGACCGATGGCCAAGCCGGCGAGCGGCGAAAGGCGGGGCGCCGTGTTCCTCTACACGACCTTCCCCGATCTGGAGACCGCGGAACGAGTGGGCACTCAGCTGGTCGAGGCCCGGCTGGCAGCGTGCGTGAACATCCTTCCCGGCATGCGCTCGATCTATCGCTGGAAGGGAGCGGTCGAGCGGGCGGAGGAGATCGTCATGATCGTGAAGACGCTCGCCGCCCGCGAAGCCGAGGCGATCGTCGCGATCAGGGGCGGCCATCCCTATGAAGTGCCGACGATCGTTACCCTGCCCACGAGCGGGGGATTCGAACCCTACCTCGCCTGGATCGCCGACAACTCGACGCCGGCCTAGCCGGCGCGCTCACTCGTCGTCCCGAAGCTCGGTGCGCCGCGCGAATTCGTCGGCGCGTTCGTCGTAGCCTCGCCGCGCGCTGAAGAAGACGAGGAACATCAGCCCGCCGCCGACCACGAAGCAGCCGACCACCATCAGGATCACCGGCACGATGCCGGCCCGGGCGATGCCGAGATCAGCCGTGAAGCGCCACGACGGCAGGATGGCGATGACGATCCCGACCACCACCACGCCGGCGATTGCCGCGATCCGTATCATGGGCTTCCCTCGCCTCCGTTCTCCGACCACTATAGGCCGCGCTCGGCCCGCCGATAGGCCGGGCCGTAAGCGCAAGGCGCCGTTGGGCTTTCACGCCGCTCGCGGACCTGCTATCGCCCTCGCGCTCATCCCGTTCGAGGCAATCCACCCATCATGGCGATCGGCGAACCGGCCCGCTACGTGCTGACCCTTTCCTGCGAGGATCGTCGCGGCATCGTCGCGGCGGTCGCCAACTCGATCGCCTCGCAAGACGGTAGCATCGTCGAGAGCGGCCAGTACGGCGACCCGGAGACGCGGCGCTTTTTCATGCGCGTCGCCTTCGCGGCGGGCGAGGGGATGACCCAGGCGACTTTCGAGCGCGGGTTCCGGCCGGTGGCGCAAGGCTTCGACCTCGACTGGAAGCTCCATGATCTCGTGGTGAAGCCGCGTGTCCTCATCCTCGTCTCGGATTTCGGCCACTGCCTGAACGACCTCCTCTATCGCAACTTCATCGACCAGCTGCCGATGGAGCTCGTGGCGGTGGTCTCCAACCACGAGACCCTCCGCCGCCGGGTCGAGGCGGACGATCTGCCGTTTCGCTACATGCCGGTCACCAACGCCAATCGCGCGGAGCAGGAAGCGGCGCTCGCCGCGCTTGTCGAGGAGGCGCGGATCGATCTCGTGATCCTCGCCCGCTACATGCAGATCCTGTCGCCGCAGCTGTCCGAGAAATGGAGCGGGCGCGCGATCAACATCCACCATTCCTTCCTGCCCAGCTTCAAGGGCGCGCGGCCCTATCACAAGGCGCATGAGCGCGGCGTCAAACTGATCGGCGCGACCGCGCACTATGTGACGCCCGAGCTCGACGACGGCCCGATCATCGAGCAGGACGTCGCCCGCGTCGATCATGCCATGTCGGTCGAGGAGTTCATCGCCATCGGCCGCGAAACCGAGGCCCGGGTGCTCGCCCGCGCCGTCAGGCTTCACCTCCAGCATCGGATCTTGGTCAATGGCGCCCGCACCGTCATCTTCCAGTGAACGCCGCGCCCAGCTGATCGACGGCAAGGCCGTTGCCGCCGAGGTGACGGAACGCGTCGCGGCGGAAACGCGCCGCTTCGCGGCGGCGACCGGCCGCCGGCCGGGCCTGGCGGTGATCATGGTGGGCGAGGACCCGGGCAGCCAGGTCTATGTCCGCAACAAGGGGCGGGCGGCGGAGCGGCTCGGCTTCCATTCGCTGCAGCACACACTGCCGGCGACGGTGAGCGAGGCCGCGCTTCTCGACCTCGTCGCCAAGGTCAATGCCGACGCGACGGTCCACGGCCTCCTCGTCCAGCTGCCGCTGCCGCCGCATGTCGATCCCAAGAAGGTGGCCGAAGCGCTCGACCCCGCCAAGGACGTCGACGGCCTTCACCCCATCAATATCGGCCGCCTCGCCTCGGGCGACGCCGAGCACGCGCTGGTGCCGTGTACGCCCGCTGGCTCGCTGATCCTCATCAAGCGCGCGTTGGGCGCCGACCTCACCGGCCGCAACGCGCTGGTCATCGGCCGTTCCAACATCGTCGGCCGCCCCGTGGCGCAGCTCCTCATCCAGGAGAACTGCACCGTGACCATCGCGCACTCGAAGACGCGCGACCTGCCCGCGCGCGCCCGCGAGGCGGAGATCCTGATCGCCGCGGTCGGGCGGCCGGAGATGGTGCGCGGCGACTGGGTAAGGGAAGGGGCCTGCGTCATCGACGTCGGCATCAACCGCTTTCCGGGCAAGGACGGCGGGCCGGCGAAGCTCCTGGGCGACGTCGCGTTCGAAGAGGCGGCCAAACGTGCCGGATGGATCACCCCGGTCCCGGGCGGCGTCGGCGCGATGACCATCGCCATGCTGATGGCCAACACGCTCACCGCGGCCGCGCGACAGAGCGGCTTCGCGCTCGACCTTCGGCTCTAGCCGGAACGGAAAAGGGCTCCGCTTGAGCGGAGCCCTTTTCCAGTCGCGGCGGGCAGGGGCTAGCGGGCCGCGACGAAGACCTGGCCGACACCGGGCAGGGTGCCGACATGGCGGCAGAGATCGACCCAATCGCGCCGGAAGTCGGACGGCTGCGCCATAATGGTCAGGCATTGCCCGACCAGGCGGCGCTGTTGGTCCGCATTGAGCGACGTCCATAGGGCGAGGAGACGGTTGGGGAGAGCGGGCGCGGCGCCGAAAGCCCCGGAAGCGCCGCCGCCACCCCCGCCGCCAACCGCCGGATTGCCCGGCGGTAGGCCGGGGGAACCGGGCGTTCCCGGCGAGCCAGGGCCCCCCGGGCCACCGGGTTGACCGGCGCCGAGGCCGAGGATCGCGAGATCGAGGTCGAGGCTGTTGCCGGACGCGCCGCCGAGGACGAGCGTGTCGACCATGCTCGTGCTCCCGCCGGTTCGGTTGATGATGGCGAGGATGCCGTCGAGGTCGAGACCGCCGATCGAGCTGCCCGGCGCGCCGCCGACGGTGACGAGGGCGTCGATCGCGGCGTTAGCGCTGCTGGCGGTGCTCGGGCTTCCGAACGCGAGGAGGGTGTCGAGTTGGGCGTCGACGGCTCCGATCGAGCCCCCGCCGCCGAGGAGCGAGTTGAGCGTCGAGTCGACGCCGCTGCGATCGCCGCCGGCGCTCAACTCGACCGTCGCGTCGAGACCGAGGACCGAGTCCTGTCCGCCGCCGCCGACATCGACCCCGAGATCCACGCCTCCGCCGAGATCGACGCTGGCGTCGACGTCGATGCCGAGTACTTCGACACTTTGAGCGGTGGCAAGGGTGGTGGACGCGGCCAGGAAGGCCGGAGCCAATAGTAGCGCCGCGCGGAACATCCGCATCGAGCAACTCCCGTTTCGCTAGGGCGGGATGCAACTACCGAGTGGCGCCCCATCTCCCCAAGTTGTCCGACGCTACCAAGACAACCCGAACGTGCCGTAACCGGCGATGCTCGCTTTTTAGTGATCGGCGCGCGAGCGGGAGGGCATTTTTCAGCAAGCAGTCGGCCCCGCCGAAGCGGGGCCGACCTCGTCTCGCGCTGTCTGGGGAGGACTATCGCGCCGCGACGTTGAGGTAGCCCATGATCCCTGGGATCTGAGCAACCATCTGGCAGAGCTGGACCTGATCCGGCCCGTACTGACGCGGGTTGGCCAGCACCGCCAAGCACTGCGCGATGAGCTGGCCGCGCTGTGCCGTGGTCATTGCGTTGAAGCGGGCAAGGAGCTGCTGGTAAGCGCTCATGCCGCCGCCGGCGCCGCCGCCGCCACCGCCGCCGCCGCGGACGATCGTCCGGCTGACGACCACGGTCCCACCGTTGCCGCCGTTGCCGCCGGGAGCCCCGCCACCGCCGCCAGGACCCTGACCGCCGCCACCGCCCGGAAGACCCGGGATCTCAGGAAGCTGCGGGATTTCGATCGGCAGTTCCGGAAGGTCCGGAATGCGCAGGGCGACGTCGTCGTTGGTGTCGCCGCCGAGTCCGACCCCGAGGCCGTTGTCGGTGTTGATTTCGACGTCGGCGACGATCGCTTCGACCTCGTCGAGGCCGCCTCCGATGTCACCGCCGAGCAAATCGTCGACCGCGCTGCCGCCATGGTCGACAATCTCGTCCAGCGCGTCGGTCACATCCGTTTCCAGAACGTCGTCGATGTCCAGTTCGTCGGCCGGGCCGCCGACATCTTCGACGACATCATCGAGGGTGTCATCGAGGTCGAGCGTCTCCTCGAGATCGAGGGTCTCCTCGACATCGAGCACGTCGTCGAGGCCGAGGTCGAGCGAATAGGCGAGGCTCGGCACGCCGAAGCTCAATACAGTAGCGAGCAGAACCAGCTTGCTCTTATGGATCATTACTCTCTCCCGTTCCTTTAGATTTGTACGAAAACACCAGCCATTGGCGCCGGCCTTCATCGCTATTGCGTGGGAGAGTATGGCTTGCCCGGCTCGATACCCGTTTAAGTTGCCAGGTTCGATTTTATTGAATTGCGGAACAACTCGTTCCGGTTGCTGCTCGCCCACGAAGATCGCGGAAAGTGTGATGCGCAAGTGAGAAATATTACTTCGATCGGTGAGTGCCTTTGGAGGGCAACTCGCGTGGCGGCGGAGCTTTCCGATTCGCCTGCGGCCACTCGCGGAAACGACGGCGGAGAGCCTTTCCGACCGCGCCGGGCCCTCCGCTGAAAGCGAGGACAGACAAGTAGTTTGCGAGAGCCGAGTGAGGATGGAGCAGACGGCGGCGAGCGTCCATCTCGCCAGCGCATCGACGGTCGCAACCCGGAGCGGCTTGGTCACCCCCAAGCCCGGCCTTTTGCCGGTCTGTCTAGAGGAGGCAGTGCTCGCGCGCCGGCGTAGGCCGGGCGAAAATCTCACGCCTCGATCACCTTGACGCGAGGCACTTCGGCGGTCAGTTTTCGCCCTCCACAGCGCGAGACCGCGGGGGTGCCTTCGGGCTGAGAGGTGGGGACGGAGTCCCCGCTAACCCCTTGAACCTGATCACGTTTGTACGTGCGGAGGGATGCGGCGATGCGCGGGTGCAACGCGGCCGTTCCACGCCCGCCTTGCGCCCGTCGTCACCAGATTCCTAACGCCGCTTCCGTGGTCCCGCCGAAAAAAGGAGACCACGCATGAGACCTCTTGCAATCGCCGCGAGCGCGTTCGCTCTCGGCCTCGCGGCCGCGGCCGCCATCGCCCAGACGCCGGCCGCACCCGTCCAGACGCTGCGCATCCTCGCCCACGACTATTTCTCGGTCGACCCTGGCCTCATTGCCGCCTTCGAGGCCAAATACGGAGCAAAGGTCGAACTGCTCGAGGGGGGTGACGCCAACCAGGCGGTGGAGCGGGCGATCAGCCGCGCCGGCGAGCCCGAAGCCGATCTCCTGTTCGGGTTCGACAACCTCATCTACCGCCGTCTCCTCGCGGCGGGAGCGCTCGCTCCCTACGAGGCGCCACGCCGCGAGGCGATCCCGGCCGATATCCGCGCCCAGTTCGGCGACATGCTCGAGGTCACGCCGATCGACTATGGCTACGTGACGCTCAACCTGGACGGCGCCGCCGGCGGCGCGCCGCCCGCGAGCTACGAGGAGCTCCTTGCGCCGGCGTGGCGCGGCAAGCTGGTGGTGGAGGACCCGCGGGCGTCGTCCCCCGGTCTGCAGTTCCTCCTCAGCACGATCGCCTATTTCGAAGGGCGCGAGATGAGCTGGCAGGCGTTCTGGCGCGGGCTAGCGGCCAACGATGTGTTCGTGGCCGGCGACTGGGGCGAGGCCTACACCGAGCGCTTCACCCATCGCGGCGGCGACCGGCCGCTGGTCGTCTCCTACACCACCAGCCCTGCCGCCGAGGTGCATTTCTCGAACGGCGCGCTGGCCGAGCCGCCGACGGAGAACGTCATCCTCGGGCCGCTCTTCCGGCAGGTCGAGGCGATCGGCGTCCTTGCCGGCGCGGCCGAGCCGGAGCTGGCGGAGGCCTTCATCGACTTCATGCTGACTGACGACTACCAGCGCCGCATCCCCGAGGAAGACCACGTCTACCCGGTGATCGCGCAGGATGATCTGCCGGACTGGTGGAAGTGGGCCGACGTCGCGGTCCAGCCCGCCAGCCTCGACGTCGACCAGGCGACGATCGACGCCTGGGTCGCCGAGTGGGCGGCGATCATGGGCGCCGAGTAGCGCTTACGCACAGACTCCCTCCCCCTTGTGGGGAGGGTTGGGGTGGGGGCCGAGCGGGAAGCGAGGCTGGTTCGAAAAATCCCACGTTTCAAACCGGCAGGCGTGGGATTCTGCCAACCTCGCTTGCCGCGAGGCCCCCTCCCAACCTCCCCCACAAGGGGGGAGGGGGAACGCGGTGACGCCCCTCCTACCGCGCGAAGATGCGGTAGGACGAGATCGCATCGTTGAGCGCGAGACGCGGCACGTCCGCGCCGAGCGAGCTGCAGGCGCCCTGGAACGAGCCGTCCGGGCAGACCTGCACCCACGCGCTCGGATGCATCCGGACCGACGAGATGCGGTTGTTCCAGTCCGCCGCGAGCGACGGGTTCTGGTCGCCCGCGCTCCGGCAGAAGCTTTGTCCGGCATAGTCGAAGTCCGCATAGAAGCAGACCTGCCCGGCCGGCACCGGCGGGAGCGGTGGCGGGGGCGGCGGCGGCGGCGTCGCGGCCGGCCCGATGCGGAACGACGAGGCGAGGTCGTTGAGGCCTGTCCCGAGCCGCGGCGTGTCGGTGTTGAACGTCTGGCACTGCCCCGCGAAGAAGAACTCGGTGCACAGCGTCGCCCCGCCCGAGGCGCTGCCCACCCTCAGCCCGGAGATGCGGTTGTCCCAGTTGACCGGCAGATCGGGGTCGGCCGTGCCGCGCGGGAAACAGAGGCTGGAGCCCTGATAGTCGAAGTCGGAATAGAAGCAGACCTGCTCCGTCGGGATCGGCGGCAGGGTCGGCGGCGGGGGCGGGCCGACCTGGAGGATGCGGTACGACGAGACGGTGTCGTTGTAGCCGGGAGGCATGACCGGCGAGTCGGCGGTGATGTTGGCGCACTGGCCGAGGAGGCCGTTATCCGTACACATCCGCGCCGACGCGCCCGACCCCACCCGCACCGATGAGATGCGGTCGTTGAGCGTCGCCGGGATCGCCGACACCTGGTCGCCGACGCCCGCGCAGAAGTTCGTCCCGGCATAGTTCTGGTCGAGATAGAAGCAGACCTGCCCGGTCGGGATCGGCGGCAGCGGCGCGGTCGCCTGCACGATCCGGTACGAGGAGACCGAGTCGTTGAAGCCGGGGGCGAGCAGCGGCGTGTTGGCGGTCAGCGTCGTGCACTGGCCCGTCAAGCTCGGGTCGCTGCAGATCCGAGCCGCGGCGCCCGCGCCGATCCGCGCCGACGAGATGCGGTTGTTGTAGGTCGAAGGGATCGACGAGACCTGGTCGCCGATCGCACCGCAGAAGCTCGTCCCGGCATAGTTTTGGTCGAGATAGAAGCAGACCTGCCCGGCCGGAACGCTCGTCGTGGGAGGCGGTGGCGGGGGTGGCGGCGGAGGCGGAGTTGTCGCCGCCTGGCCGATGCGGAGAGAACTCGCCGTGTTGTCGCGCGTGCCGGGAAGCTGGGCGACGTCGCTGGTGTAGAGGTCGCACTGGCCCTGGAAGAAATTGTCGCGACACAGATAGGCCCCGCCCGAGAGCGGCCCGACGCGCATCGAGGAGATGCGATCGTTCCACGCCGGCGGCAGGGCCTCGCTCTGCTGACCCGTGCGCGCGCAGAACGCGGGCGGGCTGAAATTGGGGTTCTGGTAGAAGCACACCACGTCCGGCCGAACCCGCGGCAGCGGCGAAGTCGGCTGCGGTGGCGGGGGAGGCGGAGGCGGTGGCGGCGGTGGCGGCGCCACCTGCCCGATGCGAACCGAACTCGCGGCGTTGTTGCGGCCGGCCGGAAGCTGGGCGGCGTCAACCGTGTAGAGATCGCACTGGCCCTGGAAATTGAACTCGCGGCAGAGATACGCCCCACCCGAGCCCGATCCGACGCGCAGCGAGGAGATGCGGTCGTTCCACTCCGCGGGCAGCGAATTGTACTGCGTCCCGGCGGTGCCGCAGAAGCTCGCGCCGGTGAAATTGAAGTCCTGGTAGAAGCACGCCTGGTTCGGCTGCAGCGGGGGGAGCGGCGGCGGAGGCGGCGGCGGCGGGGGAGGCGGCGGCGGGACGCCGACGCGGTACGAGCTCGCCGTGTCGTTGCGGCCGGGCGGCAGCTGGAACGCGTCGTTGCCGTAGAAGTCGCACGAGCCCTGGAAGAAGAAGTCGGTGCACAGGAACGCGCCGCCCGAGCCCGAGCCGACGCGGAGCGAGGAGATGCGGTCGTTCCAGTCCGGCGGGAGCGCGTCGTCCTGCCCGCCGCGCGCGGCGCAGAAGGCCGCGCCGCCGAAGGCGACATCCTGGTAGAAGCAGACCTCGTCCGGGGCCGGGATCACCTGCGGCGGTGGGGGCGGCGGAGGAGGCGGCGGCGGCGGGATCGGCGCCGGCGGCACCGGCGGGGGTATGGGCTGCCCGATCTGGCCGATGCGGTAGGACGAAGCGGTGTCGTTGCGGTTCTGCGGCACCTGCTGAGTGTCGTTCTCGAAGACGTCGCAGCGCCCGCCGAAATTCTGATCGACGCAGAGCTGCACCCAGGCGCCCGGCCCGATGCGCAGCGACGAGATGCGGTCGTTCCACTGCGCCGGCACCGCCGGAACTTCAGCGCCGATCGTGGCGCAGAAGCTCGGCCCCCGGTAGTTGGCGTCCTGGAAGAAGCAGGCCTGGCCGGCGGGAAGCTGGAAGATCGGCAGCGGCAGCGGGAACGGGAACGGCGATGGCGGCCGGGCCGGGCCATCTTGGCCGAGGCGGATCGAGGAAGCGGAATCGTTCTGATTCCCCTCGAGGCGCGCAACATTGCTGGCGTAGAACTGGCAATCGCCGGCGTAGCCGGCATCGCTGCACACGAACACGCCGCCCGAATTCGGGCCGACGCCGATCGAGGAGACCTGGTCGTTCCACTCCGGCGGCAGCGCGTCGAGCTGGGTGCCGGCGTCCACGCAATAGACCTGACCGGCGAAATCCCAGTCGCTGAAGAGGCACACCTGGGCCGGCCCGCCGGGGATCGGCTGGGCGACCGATTGCGGGACAAGGAGGCCGAGCGCGGCGAATACGAACAGCAAAGCGCGCCAGTTCATCGAAAATCCTCCCAACCCGATCTCGGCCGAGGTCAAACGACGCCCGGCACCGAGCCGCGCCGCCATCCCCGGGCCGCGCGGACCCACAGCCTAGCGTAAGGCGAGAGTGCCGTCACGAACATGGCCGCAGCGTGAACTCGGCCCTGCGGTTCAATACTGGCCGCTAGTCGGCGAGATCGTCGCTCACCACCGGACGCCGGGCGCCCCAGCCAGCGAGGACCGCTCTCATCTCCTCGAGGACGAAATGGCGGGCGCTTTCCACGCCGTATCCGCTGTCGAGGAGCTCGTCGTAGTCGGTCATCATGTGCCGCACATAGGCGACCAGCGATAGCCAGGCCGCCGTTTCGGGCGCGGCATTGCGCAGCTGCGGCCGATCCATCGCGTGGTCGAGGACGATTTCCGTTTCGTGCCGCGGCAGCCTGGGTACGAGATAGTGGAGCGCGGCGAGGATATCGGCGCGGCTGCTCATGCCCCTCGGCTGTTCCCACCTAGTTGATCGAAGATCGGCCGGAAATTCTCGATCCAGTTCTTCAGCCACGCCTCGAAGCCGCCCTTGGCCCCTTCGGCGGTCTTTCCGTAGCCCCAGGCATCTTCGGCGAGCTGCGTCGACCACACCCAGAAGTCGTTCGAACCGTCATACATCACGCGCCCGACCTCGACCGTGCCGGCATGGGCGACGTGATGCAGGAGCGCGGCTCCCGCGATCTTCTCTTCCGTCCAGGTCAGGCCAGCCACCGGAACGATGTTCCCTCTCTTACGTTGCAGACGCCACAATAGATGAGGTCGAGCTTGAACCACAAAAAGGGGGCGGGGGTGACTCGAGGCGCCGAAGACGCAGGCGAGAAGAGCGCGGGCGCGCGCCCATCGCGGTTCCTCCTCATCGTCAACGACAAGTCTGGTCGCCGCGACCGGAGCCGAGAGGTGCTGCGGCTCTTCCATCGCGCGGGAACAGAGCCGTCGATGGTCAGCGTCGGCACCCTGCGTGATCGCCGCACGAAGGGGATCGACCCGACCGCGGTCGACGATTTGGCGAAGCGCTGCCGCGACGAAGGCATAGCCCGTGTGGTGGTGGCGGGCGGCGACGGATCGATCGCGCCCGCAGCGTGGGTCGCCCTTCGCGCGACGCTGCCACTCGCGATCGTGCCGACCGGCACCGCGAACTCCCTCGCCAGGTGGCTGGGGCTTCCTGTCCGGAGCACTGACGCGGTCGCGCTCGCCACTGGGCAGTCACACCGACTCCAGAGCGTGGAGCTGGCGGAGGCGGCCGGACAGCCATTCGTGAACCTCGCGGCGACCGGCCTCTCGGTCCTCGCTTCGAAGCGGGCGAAGCCGCTCAAGCGACGGTTCGGGGCCATGGCCTACGCGATCGGCGCTGCGCTGGCGGCGGCGAGGGGCAAGCCGTTCAAGGCCTCGGTGATCTGCGATGGGGCCGAGGTGTGGAGCGGACGAGCCTGGCAGATCCTCGTCGCCGCGAGCGGCGCGTTCGGCGGAGCGAGCGCGACCGGCGGCGTCGATCCCGAAGATCAAAGGCTCGACGTGGCGATCCTTGAGGAAAGCCCACGCCTCGCCCTCCTCAAGAGCGCCTTCGCAATGCGACAGGGGCGGCTCGTCGACGAAGAGGCCGTCCGCCATTTCCGCGGTCGGAAGGTCGAGATCGGGATGCGGGCCGACGCGACCTTCAACGTCGACGGCGACCTCATGAAGCTCCGCAGGCCGAGCTTCTCGATCCTCGGCCAGATCGAGGTGGTCGTGCCGCCCGCGGCGAACGGCTAGCGATACCCCGCCGCCTGCAGCTCGAAGAGTTCGGCGTAGATGCCGCCCTTGGCGACCAGCTCCTCGTGGCTGCCGGCCTCGATGATCTTCCCCTCTTCGAGGACGATGATGCGGTCGGCCATGCGCACGGTCGAGAAGCGGTGCGAAATGAGGAGCGCGGTCTTGCCCTCGGCCAGTGTCTTGAAGCGCTGGAACACGGCCGCCTCCGATTTGGCGTCGAGCGCTGCGGTCGGCTCGTCGAGGACAATGATCTCGGCGTCGCGCATATAGGCCCGCGCGATGGCGATCTTCTGCCACTCGCCCCCCGAAAGGTCGCGGCCCTTCGAGAAGAGGCGGCCGAGCGGCTGGTCGTAGGTCTGCGGCAGGCGTTCGATCACTTCCGCGGCGAGCCCGCGCTCCGCCGCGTCCTCGATGCGCGGTCGGTCGGTTATCGCCTCGATCCGGCCGACGCCGATATTCTCGCCGGCAGTGAACGAGTAACGGAAGAAGTCCTGGAAGATCGCCCCGATGTGGGAGCGAAGGTCGTCGACCCGGAACTCGCGAAGGTCGATCCCATCGATGAGGATGCGGCCCTCGTCCGGATCGTAGAGGCGCGTAAGGAGCTTCACGATCGTGGTCTTGCCGGCCCCGTTCTCGCCCACCAGCGCAACCTTCTCGCCGGCCTTGATCGCGAAGCTCAGGTCGCGCACCGCCCAGCGCTCGGTCTCCGGATAGCGGAAGCCGACATTCTCGAAGACGACGCCCTCGCGCATCGGGACGGGGAAGGGCTTCGGGTTCACCGGCGTGAGGATGGTCGGCTGGATCTGGAAGAAGGAATAGAGGTCGTCGAGGTAGAGCGACTGGCTGGCTATCTGGGTGAAGCCGATGAGGATCTTCTGCAGGAGCCCGTGCAGGCGCTGGAACGACCCCGAGAGGAAGGTGAGGTCGCCGATCGTGAACTCGCCCTCGACCGTCCGCCACACGATGTAGGCGTAGGCGCCGTAATAGGCGAGCGTGCTGATCGCGGCGAACAGCCAGCCCCAGAAGGAGCGCCGGATGAGGAGGCGCCGGTTCTCAAGGAAGATCGCGGTCGCGAGCGCGCGGAAGCGCTCGACGAGATAGTTGCCGAGGCCGAAGAGCTTCACTTCCTTCGCCGTCTGCGGATCGGCGCCGACCCCGCGGAGGTAGTTGAGCTGCCGCCGCTCGGCGGTTCGCTTGCGGCTCACCTCGTAGGAAAGCGTGTTGAACCGCATCTCGCCGGCGATCGAGGGGATGAGCGAGACGATGAGGAGCGCGATCAGCCATGGCGCGTAGATGAAGAGGCCGGCGGCGAGCGAGAGGACGGTGATGATGTCCTGCCCCTGACCGAGGATCTGCGGCAGCACCGACGTGCCCGAGGCCGCGGCGCGGCGCGCCCGCTCCAGCCGGTCCTGATGCTCGGCGGACTCGAAGTCCTTGAGGTCGAGGAGCGCGGCGTGCTCCATCAGCTCGATGCTGACCACGTTGGAGTGAAGCTCGCCGAGCACCTGATCGACGACCGACACGATGCGGTTGAGGATGTCGAGCCCGATGACGAGCGCGAACTCCATGGCCAGGAGCTCGAACATGCGGGTCAGGTGCCCGCTCGCCAGCCAGTCAGAAAAGGTCGGGCCGGGCGAGGGAGCGCCTGTCAGCGCCACCACCTCGTCGATGATCAGCTTGCCGATATAGAGCGCGATGACCGGCTGCACCGCGCGGAGGAAGCGCAGCCCGATGCTGGCGATGGTCAGCGAGCGGCTGGTGCCCCAGATCTGCGACGTCAGCCGGCCGAGATGGCGGAGCGTCGCGATCCGCTCGGCGAAGGTCCGGTTGGGCTGCTTCCCGTCGAGGTCGAAGCGGCCAGGGCCGCCGAAGCCGCGGAAATCTCGAGAGCTCATCTGCTGCTAGCGTCCTGCCGGTGCGGGCCTCAGCCGGACAGGCCGGCGTTGCGGGCGACGATCTTGGCGATCGCCGACCAGTCGATATCGTCGCCTTCGCTCGCCACCGTGGCAAGGAGGTGGTCGTGGACGATGCCGAGGAACGGCATCGGCACCCGCGCGTTTCCGGCGGCCTCCGCCATAAGGCGCATGTCCTTCAGCGCAAGCGGCGCGGTGAACCCGGCCGGGCGGTACCGCTCCTCGATGAGGATCTCGCCGTAGTTCCTGTAGACCGGCGCATCGAACTGCGTGCCGCGCAGGACCTCGAGGAAGGTGGTCTTCGACACGCCGCCCTTGAGTGCGACGGTCATCGCCTCGGCCATCGCCTCGACCGCTGACATGATCATGAAGTTCCCGCACAGCTTCACGAGGTTGGCCGCCTCGGGCCGCTCGCCGACCACGAAGGTGCGCCGGCCCATTGCGTTGAGCAGCGGCTGGACGGTTTCGATGGCATGCGGGGCTCCGGCGGCGATGATGTTGAGCTGCGCCGATTCGGCGGCGGTCGGCCGCCCGAACACCGGCGCGGAGATGTAGACGGTCGCGCGCTCGGCATGCGCCTTGGCGAGACGCTCGGCGAGCGCGACGCTGATGGTGCTCATCCCGATATGGATGGCGTCCTCGCGCATCGTCTCGAGGATCGCGCCCTTGCCGAAGGTAAGCTCCTCGACCGCTGCGTCGTCGGCGAGCATGGTGATCACCGCGTCGCCCGTGGCGGCGTCGGCGACGGTGTGCACCTCGAGCGCGCCGGCGAGGATCGCCGGGCCGGCCTTGCCGGGTGTCCGGTTCCAGAGCTTCACGCTGTGGCCGGCCTTGGCGAGGTTGGCGGCCATCGCGGTGCCCATGCGGCCGAGGCCGATAAATCCAACGTCCATGGCGATCTCCTCAGGGGCGGGGGGTGGCGGGATGGGTCGGGTGGAAGAGGCGGCCGCGCTCGGTCCACAGCACGAGGGCGAGCGAGACCAGCCCGCACGCCAGGAACCCGATCGTCAGCGGCACCGTCGTGCCGTCGAAGAGCTGCCCGAGCAGCGAGCCGACCAGCGCACCGCCGACGGTCGTGAACGTGCCCTGAACCGACGACCCGGTGCCGGCGATATGGCCGAGCGGCTCCATCGCCATCGCGCCGAAATTCGACGCGATGAGGCCGAAGCAGAACATCATCCCCGACTGGAGGACGATGAAGGTCCAGATCGTCTCGTTGCCGCTGTAGGCGACAAGCGCGTGGACGGCCGCGAAGGCGATGAAGCCGATGAGGCCGCCATGCGAGACGCGCCGCGTGCCGAGTCGCTCGACAATGCGCGAGTTGACGAACGAGGACACCGCCATCGTGGCGGCGACGACCGCGAAGGCCGTCGTGAACCACGCCGGCTGGCCGAGCGCCACGGAGAACACCTGCTGCGAGGAGGCCACGAAGCCGAACAGCGCGCCGAAGAGCGCCGTCGAGGCGAGCATGTAGCCGACCGCGACTCGTGTCGTCAGCGCGAGCCTGAAGGCGGCTGCGACGCTCTTGACCGACACCGGCTTGCGGTCCTCGGCGTGCAGCGTCTCGGGAAGACGAAGCGCGATCCACACCGCGAGCACCGCCCCGATCGCCGCCAGCACCCAGAAGATCGCGTGCCACGGCGCGACGAGGACTATCCCCTGGCCGATGGTCGGCGCGATGATCGGGGCAATCAGGAACACGATGAAGGCGAGCGACATCACCCGCGCCATCGTGCGCCCGGCATAGTTGTCGCGGACGATGGACACGGCGAGGACGCGCGTCGCGGCGGCGCCGATGCCCTGGAGGATTCGGGCGAGGATGATGGTCTCGAAGGTCGGGGCGAAGGCGGCGACGACCGTGAAGATCGTATAGAGGACGACGCCCACCAGCAGCACCGGCTTTCGCCCGAAGCGGTCGGCGAGCGTGCCGTAGACGATCTGCGCCGCGCCGAAGCCGAGGAGGTAGGAGGTGATGATCCACTGCTGCTCGTTCTCGCCGACGAGGCCGAGCGCGACGCCGATGTCGGGCAGCGCCGGCAGCATCATGTCGATGGAGAGGGCGTTGATCGCCATCATCGCCGCGATGAGCGCGACGAACTCGCGAAAGCTCATCCCCGGATGGGGAACGGCGACAGCCTTGGTGGTCGGTTGAAGCATCGGGACGGCTTTCGGGTTGAAGCGAGCCTCGCCGCCCAGGTCGTGCGGGCGGCGAGGAAGAAACGCACGAGACCGGGTCCGGTGCCTCAGCTTACTGGCAAAGCACGCTCAGCCCGTTGAGCACGAAGGCGAAGGCCGGCGACTGGTAAGCCATCCACGTCGCGCCGAGGACGATGAGGGCGAGCGCGCCGCCGATGAGTCGCCAGGAGATGCACCGCGTCATGACCGCGCCTCCACAGTTCGCGCCGGCGCGATGACCGGCGTCTCGCGGATCGGGAAGTTGAGGAGCGCCGCGATCAGGCTGAGCGCGATCGAGATCCCCCAGGCGAGATCGTACGAGCCGAAGCGGTCGTAGAGGACGCCGCCCAGCCAGCCGCCGAGGAAGGCGCCGATCTGGTGCGAAAGGAACACGATGCCGCCGAGCATCGAGAGGTTCTTCACGCCGAACAGGCTGACGACGGTCCCGTTGGTAAGCGGCACGGTCGACAGCCAAAGCAGGCCGAGGAGGGCGCCGAAAGCGTAAGCCGAAAACGTAGTCAGCGGCAGCATGACGAAGCCGGCGATGATCACCCCGCGGGCGAGATAGATCCAGCCGAGCATCATCGGCTTTCGGTGCCGCCCGCCCCACAGCCCCGCATAGTAGGTGCCGGCGACGTTCACGAGGCCGATCAGCGCCAGCACGGTCGTGGCGACGCCGGCGCCGATCCCGGCATCGAGGAGATAAGCGGGCAGGTGGACCGAGATGAACACGATCTGGAAGCCACAGACGAAGAAGCCGAGGAAGAGGAGCCAGAAGCCGCGGTGGCGGACGGCGAGGCGCAGCGCGTCAGTGGCCGAGAAATCCGAGGCCAAAGTGGCGAGGGTGGCGACTTGCGGCTGACGCTTCTCGAACAGCACGACCGAGAGCGGCACGATCGCGAGGACGAGGGCGGAGAGGACGGCGAAACCGGCCGACCAGCCGATCGCCTCGATGAGGGCGAAGGTCACCGGCAGCATGATGAACTGGCCGAACGAGCCCACCGCCGTCCCGATTCCGAGGACGAGGCTCCGCCGCTCGGGCGAGGTGTTGCGGCCGAGGACGCCGAAGATGATCGAGAACGCCGTGCCGCTGAGGCCAAGGCCGACCAGCACGCCGCCGGCCAGCACGAAGCCGGTCGGGCCGGACGGGTAGCCCATCAGCAGAAGCCCGGCCGCGTAGAAGAACGCCCCTGCCAGCGCGACCTTGCCGGCGCCGATGCGGTCGGCGAGCGCGCCGGTGAACGGCTGCGCGATGCCCCAGACGAGGTTCTGCAGCGCGATGGTGAAGGCGAAGGTCTCGCGGCCCCAGCCGGTGTCGGCGGTGATCGGCTGGAGGAATAGGCCGAACCCGTGCCGGATGCCGAGCGAGAGCGCCAGCACCAGCGAGCCGGCGACGAGAATGAGTTGCGGCGTCCGCCAGTTCGTGGACGTGGACATTGAAGACTCCGAACCGGGCATATGCCCGCAAAATCTCGAAAGAGAAAGATCAGGCGGTGAGGGTGGCGAGGTCCGCCGCGATGCGGAGGAGGGCTTTTCGCTTTTCGGGGCCGAGCCTCTCGGCGAGCCGGGCCTGCGCGTCCTCCCACAGCGGCGTTGCCGCCTCGATGAAGCGGAGCCCTTTGGGCGTTACCGCTACCGACCGGGTTCGCTCGTCGGAACCGGGGCCGAGCGTCACCAGGCCGTTGCGGGCGAGCACCTTGATGTTGCGCCCGAGCGTCGAGCGGTCGAGCGCGATGGCGTCGGCGAGCTCGGTGATGCTCGGTTCGCCCATGCGCCGCACGTTGCGAAGGAGAGCGAACTGGGTGGCCTTGATCCCCGCGCCCTCGAGCGCGTCGTCGTAGAGGCTCGTCACCGCGCGGGCGGCGCGGCGGACGGTGCTGCACAGGCAGGGGAGGCTCTCCATGGGATTGCGCGTATATACCCGCATCTTCGCGCTCGCAAGCGCCGCTTCGGCGGGCAATTCGCCGAGATCGATCGCGCCGGGCGTCAGCTACCGCGACGGAAGTCGTGGTTCGGGTCGAGCGCCGGTCAGGACCCGGAGCGGAGTGCGGGCTCCAGTCGGGCTCGGGAGTTTTTCGTAACTCTAACGGCTTATGACCGATGGGGCCGAGCCGCTCCCGCATCCCATTCCAAGTCATTGGCCCAAAACGGTTTTGTCCGTTAAGACCGATTGCGTCGATCGTTACAATTTTAAGCAATTGATTGGCACCGGCTTAGAGCGCGCCGGGCGATAACCGTACGTCTCCAATGTCTGAGCGTGCCATGGGCAAGGTCGTCGTCGTCGGTTTTCTGGTTTTCGCGTTCGCGCTGGTGAGCATGGCCGCGGCGCCTTCGTCCAGCATCTGGACGCTCGTTCGCCTGAGCGGTGAGGTCATCGTCCCGGAGGGCCTCGCCCAGGGCGGCACCGTTCCTGCCGACGCTACCATCACCACCGGCGCCGACGGCCGGGCGCTCCTCACCCGCGGCGGAGCGGCGATGCTGATCGGCCCGGGCACCACGCTCACCCTCGACAGCTCGAGCCAGTGGACGATCGAGCGCGGCCACCAGGTCGTCGAGCAGAGCGACGCCGTGATCGTTCACGAGAAGGCGGAGCCGCCGCGCCCCGACTTTACCCTCGGACAATCGATCCTTGCGGCGGTCGTGAAGGCCTGAGGCGATCCTCGCCGCCTTCGCCGTCGAACGTCGCCCGGCCGGGAACTGCCTCTCTCCGAATCCGTTGTCCTACCATTCGGAACAACCCGTGGAGGTGACCAATGGACTGGCATCGCGTCGAAGGGAACTGGAAGCAGCTCAAGGGCAAGGTCAAGGAGCAGTGGGGCAAGCTCACTGACGACGACCTCGACGTCATCGAAGGCCGCCGCGAGCAGCTCGAGGGCAAGATCCAGGAGCGCTACGGTTACGCCAAGGATCAGGTCCGCAACGAAGTGGACTCTTGGTACAACCGCCAGAAGTGGAACCACTAGTCCCCGTCGAACCAGCGTTCGGATGCCCGTCTTCCTTGCGGAGGCGGGCATTCCATTTCGTGCCGGTCAGTCGGGGATGATGGCGTCGAGTTCGTAGCGGACGCCATCCGGATGGAAGCTCAGCGTCGCCTTGCTGCGCGGCATCCCGGCCTCGATGATCCGGCTGCCGAAGCCGCGGCGCTCGGGGGCGACAACCGGCGGTCCGTTCCGTTCCGTCCATACGAATGTTAGCCGGCGTCCCTCCGGGCAGGGATCGATAGACCAACTGACGTCGACCTCACCCTCGGGGTCGGAAAGGGCGCCGTATTTGACCGCGTTGGTCGTCAGCTCGTTGACGAGGATCGACAGCGAGCGGGCGAGGTCGGCGCGAAGCCGCGTACTCGGCCCGCTGGTCCGGAACCGGCCGCTGCCGTCCGCGCGGAAGGGACGGGCCGCAATGTCGATGAGTTCGACGATGTCGGCGCTGCTCCAGTCCTCGCGAGTGAGCACGTCGTAGGTCCTCGCGAGCGCGGCGAGGCGTGCGTCGATGGCGGCGCGCACCTCGTTGACCTCGACGCGGCCCGCGAAGCTCATCGATGTGATCGCCTGGACGGCGGCGAGGATGTTCTTCACCCGGTGCTTGAGCTCGTGGACGAGGAAGACCTGACGCTCCTCGGCTTCCTTGCGTTCGGTGATGTCCATCACCACGCCGAGCGCGCCGCTGGGCTTGCCGTCAGATCCGACCGTCACTTCGGCGCGGAGGAGGAGCCAGCGCACCTGGCCGTGCACGAGGTAGCGGTATTCGACCTGGAACTGCCGTCCGCCCGAAGCGAGCACGGCCTGCGCCTCGGCCTGGGTGCGCTCCCTTTCGCCCGGAAAGTAGTTTGCGCGGAGCGTGGCGCGATCGAGCGGGCGGTCGGGCGGATGGCCGAGGATGCGGTTGAGCTCGGGCGAACTCCGCACCGTGTCGCTGGCGACGTCGAAATCCCACACGCCGAGGCGGGCCGCGTCGACCGCGAGGCGGAGTCTCGCCTCGCTCTCGCGGCGAAGATTCTCGGCGCGCCGCGGCTCCGTGATGTCCTGCATCGTGCCGAGATAGCGAACCGCGCGCTCGACCCCGTCGACGGTCTCGAAGAAGGCCTCGCCGAGAGCGCTGATCCAGCGGATCTCGCCGTCGGTGCGCCTGATGCGGAACTCGTAGGCCTCTTTCGCCCTTATTGCCGGATCGCGGGCGCGCTTCGATATCTCGGTGGTGCGCGGCGAGTCCTCGGGAAGCGTCGCGGCCCGGACCGCGGCGATGCCCACTGGTCCATCGAGCGGGAAGCCGTAGATCTCGCGGGCGCGCGCCGACCACGTCATCTCGTCGGTCCGGAGGTCCCAGTCCCAGATGCCGATGTCGGCGACTCGAAGGGCCAGGCGGAGGCGCGCAGCGCCCTCCGCGTCGTCGCCCGCATTGGCTCCCGCGGTCGGCAACTCGATTGACTCTGACAATCTCAACCCCATTCCAGGGCGCCCACGCTCGGAGGATTGTTATACGAAATCGGCGGGCACCCGCGACTCCTTTGAGCGGTTCAGCGCCAAGCCGGCTCAGTCTCAGCTTGAGGTGAGTCGGCTATCCAGCTAGTCCGGCGCAGGCAGGCACTCGAAGCGGCTCTCGACCGCGTCGCCGCCGTCGGGCGTGATGTCCTTGAGCCAGATGATCCGGGCGAACTCGTCGCGCTGGGCGACGCACTCGGAGAAGGTGTACCGGTTGGCGTATGCCTGGACGTGGTGGGTGAGTTCCCCGCCCGGGTGCTGGACGGTGAAGAACCAGGTCAGCACCCACGACGCCGCCGTCCCGTTCAAGCCATCGCCTCCGCGCGGCGCTTCGCGATGACGCGCGAAGGATCGGCGTGGGTCCGGCGAGGCATCGGTCGGCGCCTTCCACCCATGGAATCAGAGTCTAGCCGAGGCCGCGCTCGCGTGCACCGGACCCGCGGACAAGGTTGCCGAGGCGAACAGATCGCCAGGGGGCAGCCTTGAGCTAGGCCGCAACCGTCGAATGCTGCGCGAAGTTCAAGCCTCGCCTCGGCCCAAGGCGCCGCCACAAACGAAAAGGCCCGGCAGTGCCGGGCCTTCGCATACTGGTGAAGGAGAGCCTCGACTAGGCTGGGCTGGCGACCGGGATGATAACCGTTGCGAGCGCTCCGCCATGGGTCGCATTGTAGCTCGCGACGAGGACTGGGTTGCTGGAACCCTGGAGCGCGGCCGCGATGAGCGGAGCGAGGCCGGGATTGGCGAGCGCCGTCTGGGCGAGGAGCGCCCCGAAAGCAGCCTGGCTTTGCGGGGGGTAGAGGGTGACCGCCGCGATGGCCTGGGCGAGGGCCGCCTGGCAGGCCTCGAGGCTGATCGCGCAGGCCGCTACGACCTGCGCGTGGAGCTGTTCATGGGGAAGCGCCTGGGCGCTGGCCGGGGAGACCAGCGCCGTACCGCCGAGAAGAGTCGCGCCAAGCGCGAGAACGAGCCGCATCGAGGACATTGGTCTTCCTTCCAAAATCAAGAACGAATCTTGCGACCACACCGTCTGGTTGTCAATGACGGAGGGGAGTTTACAAGAGGTTACAGTGGGTTCCGGCATTTGAGCCCTTGCGCGGCGCCCCTCCGCCGAGAGATTGGGCGCGCGTGGTTGAAAGGGGATTGCCTGATTCGCCCTGGGAATAGAAGCCGGAGAGAGAGGGCGTGAGCTGGGCCCGCGGCTTCAGCGCCGCCTCCCGCTTTGGTCTCTACGCCCTTCTCGTCTGGGCGCCCATTCCTCTGGGCAGCAATCGGCCGCTGTTCTGGGCGATCAACGGCATCGCGGCGTCGCTGGTCCTGCTCTGTTTCGTGATCGGGGAGGGGACGCGGACGCCACGCCTGTCGGTCGACTGGCGCGGGCTGGGGCTTCTCGCGGCGGGCCTCGGGGCGCTCGCGCTGTGGATGTTCGTCCAATCGACTCGCTGGACGCCTGAGTTCCTTCACCATCCGGCATGGACGGACTTCGCCGTCGATCCTGCCGCCCCGCCGCGCGGCGCGATCAGCGCCAACCCCTCGTCCGGCTACGCCTCGATCGCCGCGTTCCTGCCCTTCGCCTTCCTCGCCGTGTTCGCGGCGAGGATCGCGTTCGACGCGAGCCGCGCCCGGTTCGTCCTCCGCGTCATTGTCCTTTCGGCGCTGGTCCTCGCCATTTACGGCCTCGTCGCCCAAAACCTCGAGCTGCCGCAGGTTCTCCTTCTCGAGGACACCGGCGGGTCGGAGGCGTTGACCTCCTTCTTCGTCAACCGCAACAGTGCGGCGACCTACCTCGCCATCGGCCTCGTCGCGACCTTCGCGCTGATCGGCGAGAAATACGAGAAGCTGGGCTCGACGGCGGCCCGCATCGGCCTTGGCCGCGGCCTCGTCGAGCTGCCGCGCCTGGCCGGCTTCGATCTCCTCGCCGCCTTCGTCCTCACCACCGCCCTGACCAACACCGCCTCGCGCGCCGGCATCTTCTCGGCCGGCGCCGGGATGTTGACCGTCGCGATGATGGCGCGGCTTCACGGCTCCGGGCGACTCTCGCAGGGCCCGCGGCGACGCGGGGCAGCGGTCTCGGCGGTCCTCGCCACGCTCGCGCTGTTCCTCACGGTCTTCGCCCTCGCCGGCGGCCTTTTCTTCCAGCGCCTCGAGGCGACCCCGCTCGACCTTGCCACCCGCCTCGCGCTCTACCGCGACACCATCGGGATGATCCTCTCCCGTCCTTTCCTCGGCCACGGAGCGGGAACGTTCGCCGACGTCTTTCCTCTCTTTCACAGCGATGCCGTGTCGAGCGGAGTGGTCTGGAACCGCGCCCACAACGTCTACCTCCAGGCGGCGGCAGAGCTCGGCTTGCCGGCCTTCCTCCTCCTCGTCGCGTTCATCCTGTGGTGGATCGCGCGCATCTTCGGACCCGTTCAGGCGCGCAGCCGGCCTGCGCCCGCCGCGATCGCCGCAATCGGCGCTTCGGTTGTCGTCGCGGTCCATTCGCTGTTCGATTTCAGCCTGCAGATCCAGGCGGTGGCTCTCATCATGCTGGTCGTCGCCGGCGCCGGCTTCGGCGAGGCGCGCCGGCTCGCGGCGCCGGCCGAGGACGCGCGCTCCGGCCGGCGCTCGATCCCCGGGCGGGGCGAGTTCGAGGTGCGCGACATCGAGGTCCCGATCGAACTGGCGACCGATGCGCCTGCGGATAACCGTTCCAACTTTCCGTGAATCGTTCGTCTTCCATTGACACGAAGGGGTTCACCGTCGAGCCTGCGATGCGACTTCAAGTTGAAGCTCGGGCGCTGCCGGCCCGCGGACACCACTGGTCTGGACGGGCCTTTCTTTTTCGGCCGTGACTGCTAGACGGGCGTCACGCCGAGGGAATCGAAGACAGGATGCGGGCAAGTAATTCGGGTTCGGCGTTGGGCCGGTCGGGGAGCCGCTAATCGTGGCTGGCGCCGCCCGCCCTGAACTCCGCGCCGTGCCGCCGCAGCGGCCGGAGAGCCATGCCCTCCAGTCGGGCGATTCGTTTGGCCGTGAGATCGACCTTCGCGCCATCCTCGGCGTGATCCGCCGCCAGATCTGGACGCTGGTCGGTACCGTCGTCCTCGTCGTCGGTCTCGCGCTCCTCATCGTCACCCAGCTCGACCGCCGCTACACCGCCGAGGCGCGGATGGTGATCGACTCGCGCGACGCTCAGCTCCTCGGCGTCGAGACCGGGCTGACCGAAGGGTTCGGCGTCAACACGCTCGTCGACACCGAGGTGGAGATCGCGCGCTCCTCCAAGGTGCTGATCCGTGTTGTCGAGGACCTTGGCCTCGTCAGGACCCTTGACCCCGCTCCGCAACTCTCTCTCTGGGACCGCATCCGCTCGGCCTTCGGGCAGGGCCCCGCCCCAGTTGAAACCACGCCGCGCGCCTGGGAGG
>CAYOET010000223.1:0-4923 GCA_964402985.1 uncultured Bauldia sp.
CGCTCAGCCCCTCGGCGGCGAAGGTGCGGCCGACGCGCACCGGCTCGGGCGCGACGAACACCGCGCCGACCAGCCGCTCGCCGACGAACGATACGAAGCGGTGATGACCGGCGGCGGTGTCGAGATAGGAGAGCAGCTCGCCGCCCTCCCCCGGCTTGAGGAGAGCGGCCGCCCATGCAGGCCAGTCCGCCTGCCGCTCGAGCCCAGCCATCTCGAGCCGCCAGCCGCCGACCGCACGCACGATCGCCCAGTAATCGGCCGGCACGGGATCGGGGCGTTCGGCGAGGACGGCGAAGGCGTACCACGCCGCGGGGTACGGCTTGATCCGGGCGCGCGAGGATTTCAGCGCGGGCTGGCCGGAGATCCTGTCGGTGTCGGCCTTCACCAGCGCGTCGATTCGGGCGAGGCTGGCGTGCTGGTCGGTCCAATGCATGGGCACGAAGATCGCGCCGCGGCGCTGCGATTCGGTCACCAGCGCGCGGCCGATCGCCCGGCCGTAAGGCGACTCGACGACGACGAGCTGCGCCGCCTTGACGCCGGCCGCCACCGCGTCGTCGGGGTGGATCTCGACGAACGGCTCGGCGAGGTGTGCCGAGAGCCGCGCCGACTGACCGGTGCGGGTCATGGTGTGCCACTGGTCGCGGATGCGGCCGGTATTGAGGACAAGCGGATAGTCGGGATCGACCGGCGCGGGCGGCTCGGCCGGCGTCGGCACGAAGCGGGCGCGGCGGTCGGGGGTATAGAACCGACCGTCGGCGAAGAAGCGGCCGCCGGGGCGGCTGCTCCGCGGGGCCGGCCACTGCACCGGGAGCATCGTCCGGTACGCGTCGTCGGAGAGGTCGGCGAGGGCGCCGATGTCGAAGTCGCGCGTGCCGCCGTTCCCGACATCGGAGAGCGCCGCGTGCTCGCGGAAGATCGCGCCGGGTCCGTCATAGTCGAAGCCGGCGAAGCCCATCCGCTTGGCGACCTCGGCAAGCGCCCACCAGTCCGGCCGCGCCTCGCCGGGCGGGGAACGCAGCGGCCGTTGGCGCGAGATGCGGCGTTCGGAATTGGTGACGGTGCCGTCCTTCTCGCCCCATGCGCCGGCGGGGAGGAGGACGTGGGCGTAGCTCGTCGTGTCGGTCGACGCGACGACATCCGAGACCACCACGAAGGGGCAACGCGCGAGGGCGTCACGGACGCCGTCGGCCTCGGGCATCGAGTCAACCGGGTTGGTCGCCATGATCCAGAGAGCCTTGATCTTGCCCTCGCCCACGGCCTGGAAGAGGTCGACCGCCTTCAGGCCCGCCCGCTCGGCGATGCGCGGCGAGTTCCAGAAGCCCCGCACGATGCGGCGATGTTCGGGATCCTCGATCGCCATGTGCGCGGCGAGCTGGTTGGCGAGGCCGCCGACCTCACGGCCGCCCATCGCGTTGGGCTGGCCGGTCACCGAGAACGGACCCATGCCCGGCCGGCCAATGCGGCCGGTTAGGAGGTGGCAGTTGATGATCGCGTTGACCTTGTCGGTGCCGGTCGCCGACTGGTTGACGCCCTGGGAGTAGACGGTGACGACCCGCTCGTGCGCGGCGAAGAGCTCGTAGAAATTGCGGATCGCGCTGGGGCGAAGGCCAACCGCGGCGGCGACCTTGTCGAAGCCGCCCGAGGCCGCCGCGGGCAGCGCCGCCTCGAGGCCCGTCGTATGCTTCGACACGAAGTCGCGGTCGGCCCTGCCGGTCTGCCAGAGGTAGTCGAAGAGGCCGTTGAAGAGCGCCACATCGGCGCCCGGCCGGAGCGCGAGGTGGAGCTCGCCGCCCTCGGCGGTGGCGGTGCGGCGCGGGTCGATGGTGACGATCTTGGTCTGGCGCTTCACCTGCGCGGCGGCCAGGCGCTGGAAGAGGACCGGGTGGGCCCAGGCGAGGTTCGAGCCGACCAGGACGACGAGGTCGGCCTCCTCGAAATCCTCGTAGGTGCCGGGCACGGTGTCGGAGCCGAACGCGCGGCGGTGCCCGGCCACCGAGGAGGCCATGCAGAGCCGCGAGTTGGTGTCGATGTTGCCCGAGCCGATGAAGCCCTTCATCAGCTTGTTGGCGACGTAGTAGTCCTCGGTGAGAAGCTGACCGGAGACGTAGAAGGCGACCGAGTCGGGGCCGTGCTCGGCGATGGTCTCGCTGAAGCGGCGGGCGACGAGGTCGAGGGCTTCGTCCCAGCTCGCGCGCCGCCGCCTCTCCTCCCCCTGAAACGGGGAGGTGGCGCGGAGCGCCGGTGGGGGTACCGGCGTGCCTGACCAGCGACTTACCCCCACCCCGCCGGCTACGCCGTCGGACCCTCGGGTCAAGCCCGAGGGCAGGCTCATCCCCCTTTCAGGAGGAGGAGAACCAATCGCGACCTCGCTCAGGAAACGTGAGTCGATCTCCGGATAGAGGAGCCGCCCCTCGAGCCCGAGCGTGTCGGCCAGCGCGGAGCCCTTGGAGCACAGCCGCCCGAAATTCGCCGGGTGCTCTGGGTCGCCGCGCACCGTCGCGGTCCCGTCCGCCGCGCGCTCGACCAGCACCCCGCACCCGACCCCGCAATAGGGACAGGTCGTCCGGACGGGGGCGGCGGCCTCGTCGCCGCTCTGCTGAGATCGAATTGGGGCGTTCATCGAGTGTGACGGCGTGAGCTCACGCCGCCTCGCGCGTTCCGAGCTTGGCGACGTCGAGGAGGATTTTGCCGTCCTCGACGCGTACCGGGACGGTCGGCACGCAGCCGCTGTCGGCGCCCTCGGCGAGGCCGGTGCGGAGATTGATCACCCAGCCATGCAGCGGGCAGGTCACCGACTCGCCGTGGACGATCCCCTCGCTGAGCGGGCCGCCTTTGTGCGGGCAGCGATTCTCGGTCGCGAACACGCAGCCGGGCGCGGTGCGGAACACGGCGACATCGCCGGCCGGCGAGCGGACGATCCGCGCGCCCTGGAGCGGGATGTCGGCCTCGTTGCCGATCGTCACCCAGATCGCGTGCCCGTCTCTCATTCGGCTGGCTCCGCGAAGGCGATCTCGGCCATCGGCCGGAACTCGACGGTGGCCGCCCCGCTCGAGCGCTCTTCCCACGGATCGGTCTGCGCGAAACGCTGCGAGAGGACGAAGCGCTCGAAGAGCCGCGCGCGGTTGTCGGCGTCGTTGGCGACCTGGGCCTTGATCGTGTCGAGACCGACGCGGGCCATCCATTTGTAGATGCGCTCGAGGTAGTAGCCCTGCTCGCGATAGAGCTGGACGGTGGCGACGATCATCTCGAGCGCCGCGTCCTCGGTGGCGACCTTGGTGAGGATCTCGGTGCCCTTGATGTCGAGGCCGGCGGCCCCGCCGATATGGATCTCGTAGCCGGAGTCGACGCAGACGACGCCGACGTCCTTGCAGGTCGCCTCGGCGCAGTTCCGCGGGCAGCCGGAGACCGCCATCTTGACCTTGGCCGGGGTCCACGAGCCCCACATGAATTTCTCGATGCGGATGCCGAGGCCGGTCGAATCCTGTGTGCCGAAGCGGCACCAGTCGGTGCCGACGCAGGTCTTCACCGTGCGGAGCGCCTTGCCGTAGGCGTGGCCGGAGACCATGCCGGCGGCGTTTAGGTCGGTCCACACGGCGGGAAGGTCTTCCTTCTTGACGCCGAGGAGGTCGATGCGCTGGCCGCCGGTGCACTTCACCGTCGGGATGGCGAACTTGTCGACCACGTCGGCGATCGCGCGGAGTTCCTTAGCCGAGGTGACGCCGCCCCACATCCGCGGCACGACAGAGTACGTGCCGTCCTTCTGGATGTTGGCGTGGACGCGCTCGTTGATGAAGCGCGACTGGCTGTCGTCGACATACTCGCCCGGCCAGTTGGCGAGGAGATAATAATTGAGCGCCGGCCGGCATTTGGCGCAGCCGTTCGAGGTCCTCCAGCCGAGCTCCTGCATCACCTCGGGGATGGTGCGGAGCTCCTTCGCCACCATCAGGCGGCGCACGTCGCCGTGGCCGAGATCGGTGCACGGGCACATCGTCTTCACGGCCGAGGGCGCGTAGCCCTCGCCGAGGGTCAGGCCGAGGAGCTTCTCGACGAGGCCGGTGCAGGTGCCGCAGGAATTGGAGGCCTTGGTGTGCGCCCTCACCTCGTCGAGCTTGGTGAGCTTCTTGTCGCCGATCGCCTTGACGATCGTGCCCTTGCAGACGCCGTTGCAGCCGCAGATCTCCGCACTATCCGGTAATGCTGCAACGGCCGCCATAGGGTCGAGGGGGGCGCCTCCGGCGTAGGAGCGGCCGAAGATCAGCGTCTCGCGCAGCTCCTTGATGTCCTTCCCTTCCCGGAGGAGGTCGAGGAACCAGGAGCCGTCGCCGGTCTCGCCGTAAAGGACCGCGCCGACCACCTTGTGGTCCTTGAGGATGAGCCGCTTGTAGACACGGCGCGAGGCGTCGCGAAGGACGATCTCCTCGCGATCCGGGCCTTCGGCGAAGTCGCCGGCCGAGAAGAGGTCGATGCCGGTGACCTTGAGCTTGGTCGAGACGATCGAGCCGCGATATTCGGCGCTGTCGTCGCCGGCGAGGCGCGCGGCGACCACCTTGCCCATCTCGTAGAGCGGGGCGACGAGGCCGTAGCACAGACCGCGGTGCTCGACGCACTCGCCCACCGCCATGATGTCGGGGTCGCTGGTGACCATGGCGTCGCTGACCACGACGCCGCGGTTGACGGTGATGCCCGCCGCCTTTGCGAGGAGCGCGTTGGGGCGGATGCCGACCGCCATGACCACGATGTCAGCGGGGATCTCGGTGCCGTCCTCGAGGAGGACCGCTTCCACCTTGGTCGAGCCGACGATCGCCTTGGTGTTGGAGCGGGTCTTGATGGTGATGCCGCGTCCCTCCAGCTCGCGCTGGAGAAGGTAGCCCGCGGCCGGGTCGAGCTGGCGCTCCATCAGCGTCGGCATGAGATGGATGACGG
>CAYOET010000224.1:0-18774 GCA_964402985.1 uncultured Bauldia sp.
GCTTCCCCGGCGAAAGCCTCGCGACCTCTCCCCGCCGAGGAGAGCTGAACCCGCCTAGACATCGAGATTGGCGACGGTCTGTGCGTTGTCCTGGATGAAGATGCGGCGCGGATTGACGTCCTCGCCCATCAGCTCGGCGAACAGCGTGTCCGCCTCGTCGGCTTCGCGCACCTTGACCTGGAGGAGGGTGCGCGCATCCGGGTCGAGCGTGGTTTCCCAGAGCTGCTCGGCGTTCATCTCGCCGAGCCCCTTGTAGCGCTGCAGCGAGACGCCCTTCCGGCCCGCCGCGAGCACTGCGGCAAGGAGCCCGCTCGGCCCGTGGATGGCGTGCTCCTTGTCCTTGAGCTTGAGCGTCGCGTTGGTGCCGTAGATGGCGGCGAGCCGCGGGGCTAGCGCCTGCAGCTTGCGCGCATCGGTCGAGGCGATCAGCGCCGGATCGATCGCGGCGGCGTCGCGCACCCCGCGCACCTCGCGCTCGAACACCAGCCCGCCATCGGCGAGCGTGCCCTTCCATCCGCGCTCCGTCTCCTCCGAGATCGCATCGAGCCGCCGCGCGATCGAGCTTGCTGCCTCGGCGGCGATGGCGAGGTCGTCGAGCCGCCCCGGGTCGAGCGTGCCGGCGATCGCCGCCTGCTCGACGACCGACTTGTTGTAGCGGCTGTGGAGGGCGGCGAGGACCTTGTTGGCCTGCCGCGCCTCGTCGACCACGGCCCGGAGGTCCGCGCCCGTGATTTGCGCGCCGCTGCCCAGCGTAAGCAGCCCATCGTCGAGGCCGGTGTCGACGAGGTAATCGTCGAGCGCCAGCTCGTTCTTGAGGTAGAGCTCCGAGCTGCCGCGCTTGATCTTGAAGAGCGGCGGCTGGGCGATGAAGAGGTGCCCGCGGTCGATCAGCGGCGCCATCTGCCGGAAGAAGAAGGTCAGCAGGAGCGTGCGGCTATGGGCGCCGTCGACGTCGGCGTCCGTCATGATGATGATCTTGTGGTAGCGGAGCTTGTCCGCATCGAACTCGGTCGAGATGCCGGTCCCGAGCGCGGTGATCAGCGTGCCGATCTCCTGCGAGGACAGCATGCGGTCGCGCCGCACCCGCTCCACGTTGAGGATCTTGCCGCGCAGCGGCTGCACCGCCTGGTTCTCGCGGTTGCGTCCCTGCTTGGCCGAGCCGCCGGCCGAGTCGCCCTCGACCAGGAAGAGCTCCGACTTGGCCGGGTCGCGCTCCTGGCAGTCGGCGAGCTTGCCGGGGAGCGAGGAGATGTTGAGCGCGCCCTTGCGGGTCAGCTCGCGCGCCTTCCGCGCGGCTTCCCGCGCCGCGGCGGCTTCCACCACCTTGCCGACAATCGCCTTGGCCTCGGCCGGGTGCTCCTCGAACCAGTTGGCGAGCCCTTCGCCGACCACGCTCTCGACCACCGGCTTGACCTCGGACGAGACCAGCTTGTCCTTGGTCTGCGACGAGAACTTCGGATCCGGCACCTTGATCGAGAGGACGGCGGTAAGGCCCTCGCGGCAATCGTCGCCGGTCAGCGTCACCTTCTCGCGCTTGCCGATCTCGCGCGCGTCGGCATAGGCGATCACCTGGCGCGTGAGCGCGCTGCGGAAGCCGGCCAGATGCGTCCCGCCATCCCGCTGCGGGATGTTGTTGGTGAAGATCAGCATGTTCTCGTGGTAGGAATCGTTCCACCACATCGATACCTCGACCACGATCCCCTCGCGCTCGCCCTTGATGTTGATCGGGGCGGGGATGATCGGGTGCTTGGCGCGGTCGAGGAAGCGCAGGAACGCTTCGAGGCCGCCCTCGTAGTAGAGCGTCTCGCTCTTCGCCTCCACGCCGCGCCGGTCCTCGAGCACGATCTTCACGCCCGAGTTCAGGAAGGCGAGCTCGCGCAGGCGATGCTCCAGTGTTGCGTAGTCGAAATCGACCTTGGTGAAGGTTCGCGTCGAGGGCAGGAAGGTGATCTCCGTTCCGTTGCGCCCGTCGCGCTCGCCGGTCACCTTGAGCGGCGCGTCCGGCACGCCGTCGCGGAAGGTCATCTCGTGGATGCTGCCGTTGTGCCAGATCTTCAGCTTCAGCCAGGACGACAGCGCGTTGACCACCGACACGCCCACGCCATGGAGGCCGCCCGAGACCTTGTAGGAATTGACCCGGCCTTCGCCCTTCTTGAACTTTCCGCCGGCGTGGAGCTGGGTCATCACCAACTCGGCGGCGGAGACTCCTGCCTCCTCGTGGATGTCGACCGGGATGCCGCGGCCGTTGTCGCGCACCGTCACCGAGCCGTCGGCGTTGAGGCTCACATAGACGTCGTCGGCATAGCCGGCGAGCGCCTCGTCGATGGCGTTGTCGACCACCTCGTAGACCATGTGGTGGAGCCCCGAGCCGTCATCGGTGTCGCCGATATACATGCCCGGGCGCTCGCGCACGGCGTCGAGCCCCTTGAGCCACAGGATCGAGCGGGAGTCGTAGTCGCCATTGCCGGCGGCAGGCTGGATGTCGGACATCAGCTGGTCTGTTCCTGCATCGCGAAACGGGTCATTTGCGCCCTCGAAGAACGGACGGAAACGCTACCGATACGCCAGGGTGGGAATCACTCTTTATCTATATAGGACTTCGTGTGGGATTTCACACGCTTAGCGCCAGATTCCCGCGCTTTCGCCGCTCATTCGGGCGACACCTGTCCGGCGTCGACCGAAAGGTGCTGCGCGCGCTGGCCAAGCTCTTGAAAATCAAGGGAATCCGTCCCCGTCATCCAGGCTTGGCAATCGAGCGCAAAGAGCGCCTCGAAGAGCGCCGAGCGGTGCCTTTGGTCGAGATGGGCCGGAACCTCGTCCAGAAGCACGATCGGCGCCTCCGAAGAGAGCTCCGCGATCAGCTTCGCGTGGGCCAAGATGATGCCCACGAGAAGCGATTTCTGCTCCCCCGTCGAGCACTCCGAAGCCGCCACTCCCTTCGCCGAATGGACCACCAGAAGGTCGGTGAGATGGGGGCCGTTGAGCGTGCGGCCGGCGGCCTGGTCGGCGTAGCGCCGGGCCTGCAGCTGGGCCTGGTAGGCATCCTCGGCGTCGGTCGCCTTGAGGGTCGCGAGCGACGCCTCGACCTCGCCCTCGAGCCTCAGCTCCGCCTTCGGAAACTCTCCGCTACTCGCCCCCGAAATCCCCTCGAGGAGCCGCACGCATTCCACGCGTGCCGCGGCGATCGCCGTGCCCAGCTCGGCGATCTGCGTCTCGAGCGCGCTCAGCCACTGCGTATTCAGCGAGGGCGCTTCGAGGAGCTTGTTGCGGCTCCGCAGCGCCCGCTCGAAGGCCGAGACGCGGCTCGCGTGGCTGCGGTCGATCGCCAGCACCAGCCGGTCGAGGAAGCGTCGCCGCTCCGACGGCGCGGCGCGGAAGAGCCCGTGCATATCGGGCGTCAGCCACACCACCCGCAAATGGTCGAGGAGTGCGTCCGACGAGCGCGCCGGCTCATGATCGATGCGGATGCGCCGCGCCTTCTCGAGCCCCTCCGGCCCGTTCACGATGCCTGTGCCGAGGGCGACCGGCCCATGCCGCGTCTCGGCCTCGGCGGCGACCGCGAACGTCCCGTCGCCGTCGCGCCGCGGCAGCACCTCGAGCGACGCGCGGCGCAGCCCGCGCCCGGGCGAGAGCAGCGACACAGCTTCCATGAGGTTGGTCTTGCCCGCGCCGTTCGGCCCGGTCAGCACCACCATCCGCTCGTCGAGTGCGAGCGCGAGGGACGCGTAGTTCCGGAAGTTGCTGAGCTTCAGGCTGCGCAGCCAGCTCCGCGCCGGGCCGGCCCGTGCCGGGCCACCCCACGGCGGGCCACCCCGCGGCAGGCCGCCCTGCGGCAGGCCGCCCCGAGCTGTCTCGGTCACACCCGCATCGGCATGAGGACGTAGAGCGCGTCGTTCTCGCCTTCGTCCTGGATCAGCGTTGGCGAGCCCGGATCGGCGAGGCGGAACACCGCAGTGCCGGTCTTGAGCTGCCCGCCGATGTCGAGGAGGTAGCGCGAATTGAAGCCGATCTCGAGGGGCGCGGAGTCGAACTGCACGCCGATCTCCTCGGTCGCGCTGCCCGAGTCCGGGTTGTTGACGGTCAGCACCATCTTCCCATCGGAGAGCGCGAGCTTGACCGCCCGCCCGCGTTCGCTGGCGATGGTCGAGACGCGGTCGACGGCGTCCGAGAACTCGCCGCGGTCGACCTTGAGCACCTTGTCGTTGGCCTGCGGGATGACCCGCTCGTAGGGCGGGAAGGTCCCGTCGATCAGCTTCGAGGTCAGCACGATCGCGCCGATCGTGGTGCGGATCTTGGTGTCGGAGACCTCGATCGTCACGTCGCCGTCGGCCAATTCCGCGAGCTTCTGCAGCTCGCCCACCGTCTTCCGCGGCACGATTACGCCCGGCATCTCGGCCGCGCCCTCGGGCGCTCCGAGCTGCGCCTGCGCCAGGCGATGCCCGTCGGTGGCGACCGCCCGCAGCATCGGCCCGGTATTGGCGGCCACGATGTGGAGGTAGATGCCGTTGAGGTAGTAGCGCGTCTCCTCGGTCGAGATCGCGAACTGGGTGCGGTCGATGAGCTGCTTGAGCGCGCTCGCCTCGATCTGGAATTTGATCGGGAACTCGCCTGCCGCAAGGTCCGGGAAGTCGCTCGCCGGCAGCGCCTGGAGCGCGAAGCGCGAGCGCCCCGCGCGCACCGTCAGGGTCCGTCCCTCGCCGTCGACCTCGAGCGAGACCTCGGAGCCCTCGGGGAGCTTGCGGGTGATGTCGTAGAGGATCTGCGCCGACACGGTGGTCGCGCCAGCCGTCGCGACCTCGGCCGGAATCCCCTCGGTGATTTCGACGTCGAGGTCGGTCGCCTTCAGCGTCAGCATCTCGCCCTGGGCGCGAAGCAGCACGTTGGAGAGGATGGGAATGGTGTTGCGCCGTTCGACCACGCGATGGATATGGCCGAGGGCCTTGAGCAGGGTGGCTCGTTCGGTCGTCGCTTTCATGGCTTTATGCTCTTGTGTCCTCGGCGGCGTTCGCCACTCGCACGGCCAGGCGGGAAGATCGGCCGGATCGGACTTCGGACGTTGGCGCGGAATGAGCCGGGATGCAAGCGTTGGGCAGCGGGGATAACGGGAGCGATTTCAGCGTCCGCCGCGCGGCCCCGGCCGACGCCGACGAGATCGCCGCCGTCCACGTCGCCGGCTGGCGCGAAACCTATGCCGGGATCATGAGCGAGGAGGCGTTGCAGCGTGTGTCGGTCGAGCGCCGCGCGCTCCATTGGTACCGCATGCTGACCGAGAGCCCGCAGCTCCTCGCGATCTTCCTCGCCGAGCGCGCTGGCGCCATTGCGGGCTTCGCCGCGGGCGGCGAGGGCCGCGACACGGATATCGTGGCCGACGGCGAAATCCACGCGATCTACGTCTTGAGCAGCAGCCAGCGCATCGGCGCCGGCCGCGCCCTCATGCGCGCGACCGCGAGCGCCCTCCGTGCCGAAGGCCACCGCTCGGTCTATCTCTGGGTTCTGAAGGAAAACGAGCCCGCCCGCGCGTTCTACGAACGTCTCGGCGGCAGGATCATCGCCGAACGGATCGAGACGATCGGCGGCTCGGAACACGCCGAGATCGCCTATGGCTGGCCCGACATCCAAGTCCTGACGCGCTGAGCTTGCGGGCTCGTGCGTCCTTCGAGCTCACACGGACCGTCGACGGCGCGCCTCGGTGACGCCGGTCCGCTTCCACTTCGTCTACGAGGAATGTCGGCGGCACCTGGCTGATCGCCGCGCATCCCTCCTCGGCGATGCCCGCACGCGTTTGCACCGTCCGTTTCCCTCTTGAAAAGCCGATTGGGGCTACCGATCTGACCCGCCGCGGGAATGACCCGCGACAACCGTCTCCCCTTTGGAGGTAGAGGAGCCGTCGACATGACCGACAGATCGAGTGACTTCACTCTCGCCGGAATTGGCTTGTTGATCTTTGCCCTTGCGGGTCTCGCCTTGACTTCGCCGAAGGCGCCCTACAGTCCCGACAACCCGACCGTCGTGGCCTACTGGGAAGCCGTTGCGACACTTGCCGGCACAGGGGACGCGTGATGCGCGAAACCGGACACGTCTCGACGTCGTCCTTTGGGACGGCGTCCGTCCCCCTCCAGTCGCCGCAAGAGGTCTTTGCGAACGTTTTCCAACGCGTTGGTAGACGCGGCGATCCAACTGAAAACGGCGATGGTCCAACGCCGCCTCCGCGGCCTGGAGCGCCGGCGTTGGCGCAGCCCGCCCTTCGCCCTGCGGCCTGAGAAAAAACAAGAGGCCCGCCAGCGCGGCGGGCCTCCTTGGCCGCAGCGAGGAGACCCTCCCTAGAGGCGGTGACAGACACCAGCTCGATGAGAGGAGTTGGTGTCGGCCGGCCCGACCGGCTTCGGCCGAACGGGCCGCCCCGAAAGGCGGACCCGCCCAGGCCGCCGCATCTAGCCTTCGTCGACCATCCGCTTGAGGAGTTCGATCTCCTCGCCCAGAGATTTATCTCCCGCGATCAGCTCTTCGATCTTGCGGACGGCGTGGAGCACCGTCGTGTGGTCGCGGCCCCCGAACCGCCGCCCGATCTCCGGCAAGGAGCGCGGTGTAAGAACCTTGGAAAGGTACATCGCGATCTGGCGGGGGCGCACGATGGTGCGCGTCCGCCGGCTCGACAGGAGGTCGGACTTCGACACGTTGAAGTGCCGCGACACCACCTTCTGGATGTCCTCGATCTTCACCCGCCGCGGCTCGCGCACCCCGACGAGGTCGCGGAGCGTGATCTCCGCCGAAAGCAGCGTCACCGGCTGCTGCGTGAACTGCCACTGCGCGCAGAGGCGGTTGATCGCCCCTTCGAGGTCGCGGCCGTTCGAGGCCACCGACATCGCCACGTATTCCAGCACCGGGGCCGGGACATCGAGCCCCGGGTTCTGCGCCAGCGCCATCTGGTAGCGCCCCGAGACGATCCTCCGGCGGAGTTCGATGTCCGGCGAGCCGATCTCGAACGCCACGCCCCCGCCGAGCCGCGAGCGCACCCGCTCGTCGAGCGTCTCGAGGTCGGCCGGCGGCCGGTCGGCCGCCACGATCACCTGCCGCGCGCTGTCGATGAGGAGGTTCAGCATGTGGCAGAACTCCTGCTGCACCGACTTGCCCTGCAGGAACTGCATGTCGTCGATCAGCAGCAGATCGATCTCGCGGAGCGACTCCTTGAAGGCGATCGCCGACTGGTTCTTGAGCGCCGCGACGAACTTGAACATGAAGTGCTCGGCGGTGAGGTAGACGACCTTCCGTCCCGGCACGGCGGCCCGCGCCGCCTGCGCGGTGGCGTGGAGAAGATGCGTCTTCCCGCGCCCGACCCCGGCGTGGAGGAAGAGCGGATTGAACGCGACCGGCGCTCCGGCCGCAGCCTCGGCGACTGAGCGCGCCGCCGCGAAGGCGACGCGGTTGGCCGCGCCCTCGCAGAACGTGTCGAAGGTGAAGCGCGGGTCGACCGGCGAGCCGCCGAGCGGCCCGGTCGGCTCGACCATTCGCGCCTGGAGCGGGATGACGGTCGCGATCGGCCTTGCCGGCGTCGGCGCCGGAGCGGCTTCCGCCTTGACCGGCTTCACCACCGGCCTCGCCTTCGCCGCGCTCCGCACGGTGAATTCGATGCGCCGCACGTCGTCGTTCTCGGCGCGCCAGGTGGCGAGCAGCCTGTCGCGGTAATGCGACTGCAGCCAGCTCTTCAGGAAGCGTGTCGGCACCGACAGGAACACGGTGTAGCGGTCGGCCTCCTCGAACTCGATGCGCGCAAACCAGCTCGTGAAAATGTCCTCGCCGACCTCGGCGCGGAGGCGCTGCTTGACGCGCGCCCATTGTTCGACAGTCGGTCCCGTGGCCGGAACACTGTCATCGTCCTGCTCATGAGTAAGCGTCAGCGGAAGTGCCATAGCGCCTTTCCCCCCCTCTAGCTGATGCCGTGCCGACCCGTTCGTACGCCCCGAGACGTCCACCATTTGCAGCCCCTTATTTTATGATTGGATCCACGGCAGGCCATCTCGCTTCCAGCCTGCCTTGTGGCCTCTATGACCCTCCGCATCGAGCGGGCCTTCGAAGCCTGTCGAGATGTTGAAGCATTGCCGATGGCCTGCCGCAGTCATGGCCACCGCCGCGTTCCGGCTCCGCGAACCGGAACGGCAGATGAAGTAGAGCGGCGTCTCGTTGGTCACCCCCATTCCCGAGAGTTCGGCGTTCAGTCTCTGGACGAAATCCTCAGGCTGCCCGCCCCGCCATTCGACGAGGAGCGGCGACTTGCCGATCCCGTCGAGGCGCGGCAACCCGACATAGGACCACTCGCCTGCGGTACGGACGTCGACGAGAACGGCGTCGACCTCGGAGCGAAGTCTGTCCCAGGCCTCCTGAGGCAAGACGTCGCCCGCATATCCAGCGGTATTCGCAGACAAGGAGCCCCCTTGCGCGAACGTGAATCCGTTCGCGTTTATTCAGTCGATTACTAACGACGCAAAGATTTACTGGAGAACGCGGCTAGGCGAACTCAGACCGGCTAAGTACTTGCCGGAGGGTTTGGTGCCGCAGGGGAGCAAGATGGAGCGCTGAACCCCGTACTGGTCTTACGAAAACCGCATGAATTCAGCACGTCTTGTCCCATTTCTCGTCTCAAGGCTTTTTAGAACCGCATCGCAGCCCGGCGACAATCCGAAAATACACAGACGCCCCCCACCTCGCAATGCCGCCCCAAGCCGAATCTCGGTGCACTGCCCGCCCACCGCTAAGGCAACCCTTCGCAACGGAAAATTAACGTGTTCGACTCCAACGGGTTGCGCGAGTCACTCGGGCAGGTGTGGCAAAAAAGATAGGGGACGAAAAAACTTCCGAGGCCGCCGTTTTCGCGCGCTGGTTGCGCCGAACCGTCCGCCTTATTCCATCAAGCCATTGAAAACACTAACGTTTCCATGCCACGGCGAAACGCGCCGAGTCGGACGCGGGACCGCCGCGCCTGTTCAGCGCCTGGACTTGCGAAGCTCAGAAAATTTGCTAGCCGGCAAACGCCGATTTGCCGGTTGCCTACGCGTTGAGCGCGCGGACCCGGGCGGCCAGACGGGCGATCTTACGGGACGCCGTGTTGCGGTGCAGGATGCCCTTGCCCGCGGCCTTGGCGAGCTCCGGCTCGGCGGCCTTGAAGGCGGCCACGGCCTCGTCCTTCTTGCCCGCCTCAAGTGCCTCTTCGAGCTTGCGCACGAAGGTGCGCATGCGGCTCCGGCGGTCACGGTTGACCTCGGCGCGACGGGCGATCTTGCGGGTGGCCTTGCGGGCCGAATTGGTGTTGGCCATGCTCTTCGGGGTCAGGGTGTCGGATAGGTGCGCGGTCGTCGGAGGCTCGAGGAGCCCGGCCGGCGAAGGGCTTATAGTCCGGGACCGTCGGCCCCGTCAACGACGGTTGTTTCCCGCTTCGCCTCCAGCCCCCCACCCCTCGTTTCTTGTCATCGTCGGACTTGTTCCGGCGATCCAGGGTCCGTCGGGTCTCCATGCCCGGCAAAATCGGACTGCGACGGTTCAGCTGACCTCAGCCTCGCGGAGCCCTGGATTGCCGGGACAAGCCCCGGCAATGACATCGCTGGGCAGGCCAGGTGCAAACCGGCATCGCCGCGTGCGGGGCCTACCGATTCTGGAACTGCGGCGCCCGCTTCTCGACGAACGCCGCCATCCCTTCCTTCTGGTCCTCGGTGGCGAAGGTCGCCTGGAACAGCCGCCGCTCCACCTTGATCCCTTCGCTGAGCGTCGTCTCGTAGGCGCGGTTGACGCTCTCCTTGGCCAGCATCGCCACCGGCCGCGACAGACCGGCGATCTTCCCCGCCGCCTTCATCGCCTCGTCCATGAGCTCGCCCGCCGGCACCACCCGCGAGACCAGCCCCGCGCGCTCCGCCTCGGCGGCGTCCATTGTCCGCCCCGTCAGTATGAGGTCCATCGCCTTGGCCTTGCCGACCAGCCGCGTCAGCCGCTGCGTCCCGCCGAACCCGGGAATGATGCCGAGCGACACCTCTGGGAGCCCGAACTTCGCGTTCTCCGCCGCGATGATGATGTCGCACGACATCGCCAGCTCGCACCCGCCGCCCAGCACATAGCCCGCGACCGCCGCGATCGTCGGCTTCCGCGCCTCGCTCAGCCGGTCGATCCCCGCGAAGATGTCCTTGAGGTAGCTTTCCGGGAAGGTGAGTGACCGCAGCTCGGTAACGTCCGCCCCCGCGGCGAACGTCCGCTCGCCGCCGGTCAGCACGAACGCCGCCACCTCGGCGTCCGCCTCGAGCTCGTCGATCGCGAGCTTCAGCTCATTCACCAGCTGCGCGTTGATGGCATTCATCACCCGCGGCCGGTTGAGCGTGATCAGCCCGACGCTGCCGCGCCGCTCGAGGAGGATCGTCTCGTAAGCCATGCCCGTGCCCCTAACCCGTGCGTTTGGTCCGTGCGACCTATCGAGGGCTAACCGAGGGCAGGGGAGGGGGCAAGCCGCCTACTTTTGGCAAGTCGAGCAAAAGAAGGTCGACCGGCCCCCCTGGACGATCCGCTTGATCGTCCCGCCGTCCTTGCGGAGACAAGGCTCGCCTTCGCGATCATAGACCGCGAACGAATGCTGGAACTCGCCGAGTTCGCCATCGACCCGCGCATGATCGCGAAGGCTCGACCCGCCCGCCTTGATCGCATCGGCGAGCACCTCGTGGATCGCCTTGGCCAGCCGCGCGGCCCGCTCCGCCCCGCCGCGCGTGCCGAGCGAACCCGCCTTCCGCTTGGGCGAGACTCGCGCCCGCCACAGCGACTCCGACGCATAGATGTTGCCGAGCCCGGCGACGAGATGCTGGTCGCAGAGCGCGACCTTGATCGCGACCTTCCGCTTCCCCATCAGCGCCGCCAGCGCCGGCCCGTCGAGCGACTTGGCGTCGGGCTCCCTGCCCAGCCGCTTGAAGTGCCTGCTTTCGTCGAGCTCGGCGACCGGGACGAGGTCCATCAGCCCGAACCGACGCGGGTCGTTGAAGACGAGCCGCGTCCCGTTGGAGAGGTGGAACACGACGTGGTCGTGCGCTTCCAGCCGCGAGCGCGGATGGTGGAAGGCTTCGCCCGCCACCGCCTCCTTCGAAAAGCGGAACGAGCCCGACATCCCGAGATGGACGATCAGCGCCGTCCCGTCGTCGAGCTCCGCGATCAGGAATTTTGCCCGCCGCTTGAGCGCCTCGACCCGGCGCCCGGTCAGCCGCTCGCGGAACTTAGGCGGAAAGGGAAGGCGAAGGTCTGGCCGCCTCACCTCGACCTTGTCGATCCGCGCGCCTTCGAGGATCGGCGCGAGGCCGCGGCGGACGGTTTCGACTTCCGGAAGCTCAGGCATGTCAGCAGGCCGCGGGCGAAACCGTGAGGAACGCTCTATACTTGGCGTTAGCCCGCGCGAGATAGCACCTCGGGGCGGGAAAAGGCAGTCGGCACGGCAGGCGCGATGGATTCGGCGGACAAGCAGGGTTTGGTGGACGGCGTGTTCGACAAGGTCGCCGCCCGCTACGACCTCATGAACGACCTCATGTCCGGCGGCCTCCACCGCGCCTGGAAGGACGCGCTGGTCCACACCATCGCCCCGCCGAGATCGCCCGCCCGCGCCTGGCGCGCCCTCGATATCGCCGGCGGCACCGGCGACATCGCCTTCCGCCTCGCCGATGCCTCCGGCCCGCGCGCCGAGATCACCATCCTCGACATCAACCCCGCGATGCTGGATGTCGCTCGCTCCCGCGCGAAAGATCGCGGCTTCGGCGACCGCATCCGCATCGTCGAGGCCAACGCCGAGAAACTGCCCTTCGAGCCGAGCACGTTCGACGCCGCCACTTCCGCCTTCGGCCTCCGCAACGTCCCCGACCTGCCGGCCGCTCTGAAGGAGGCGCACCGCGTCCTTCGCCCCGGCAGCCGTTTCGCCGTCCTCGAATTCTCGCATGTCGACGTCGCCGGCCTCGACCGGCTCTACGACCTCTACTCCTTCAACGTGATCCCCGAACTCGGCCGGGCGGTCGTCGGCGAGTCCGAGCCCTACCGCTACCTCGTTGAGTCGATCCGCCGCTTCCCCAACCAGGAACGCTTCGCCGCGCTGCTGCGCACTGCCGGCTTCGAGCGGGTGACCTACCGCAACCTCAGCGGTGGGATCGTCGCCCTCCATTCCGGCTGGAAGCTCTGAGCCGGATGCGCCGCCTCGGCCCTCATCTCCGCCTGGCGCGGGCCGGCTTCGTGCTGGCGCGCGAAGGCGCCTTCGGCTTCCCGGAAGCCGAGGCGATGTCCGAACGCGCCGGCGGCGCCTTCCGCCTCGCCCGTCTCATCGAGCGCCGCGGCCTCACCGACGCCGAGCGCGCCGAGCGCCTCACCCGCGCGCTCAATAGGCTCGGCCCGTCCTGGGTCAAGCTCGGCCAGTTCCTGGCGACCCGCCCCGACCTCGTCGGCCGCTCCTTCTCCCTCGCTCTCGGCCGCCTCCGCGACGAGATCGACCCCTTCCCCGACGCCGAAGCGCGCGCCACCATCGCCGCCGCCTTCGGCAAGCCGGCCGAGGAGATCTTCGCGAGCCTCTCCCCGCCCGTCGCCGCTGCCTCGATCGCGCAGGTCCATCGCGGCGAGGTGGTGCAGCCCGACGGCTCGCGCCGCGCCGTAGCCGTCAAAGTCCTCCGCCCGGGCATCCGCCGCCGCTTCCAGCGCGACCTCGAAACCTTCTACGCCGGCGCCGGCTTGGCGCTCCGCCGCGATCCCGATATGGCGCGCCTCCGCCCGCTCGAAATCGTCGACACCCTCGCCCGCAGCGTCGCCTTCGAGATGGACCTCCGCATCGAAGCCGCCGCCCTTTCCGAGATGGCCGAGGCCACGGCCAACGACCCCGGCTTCCGCGTCCCCGCCGTCGACTGGGCGCGCACAGCGCGCGACGTCCTCACCCTCGACTGGGTCGACGGCATCCGCCTCTCCGACCTCGCCGCGCTCAAGGCCGCCGGCCACGACCTGCCGACGCTGGCGAGCCGCCTGATGCAGTCCTTCCTCCGCCACGCGCTCCGCGACGGCTTCTTCCACGCCGACATGCACCAGGGGAACCTCTTCATCGACGCCGCCGGCAACATCGTCGCCGTCGATTTCGGCATCACCGGCCGCCTCCAGAAGGCGCAGCGCCGCTTCCTCGCCGAGATCCTCTACGGCTTCATCCGCAGAGACTATCAGCGCATCGCCGAAATCCATTTCGAGGCCGGCTTCGTCCCCCGCCACCACGCCATCGAGGACTTCGCCCAGGCCCTTCGCGCCATCGGCGAGCCGATCCACGGCCTGCCGGCGCGCGACATCTCGATGGCGCGGCTGCTGACGCTGCTCTTCGAGGTCACCGAGCTCTTCGACATGCAGACCCGGCCCGAGCTCCTGCTGCTGCAGAAGACGATGGTCGTGGTCGAAGGCGTCGCCCGCTCGCTCGACCCCGACTTCGACATGTGGGCGAGTTCCGAGCCGGTGGTCCGCGAGTGGGTCGAGCGCCACCTCGGCCCCGCCGGCAAACTGGAGGATGCCGCCGACGGCGTCGGCGCGCTGGGCCGGCTCTTCACCGCGCTCCCGATCCTCGCCGACCGCGCCGAAAAACTCTCCCTCGACCTCACCCGGATGAGCGAACGCGGCATCCGCCTCGACCCCGACACCGTCGCGGAATTGCGCGGCCGGGATTCGCTCAGCGGCTGGCCGGTACGAGCCGCCCTCTGGGTCATCGCCCTCTCGCTGTTCGCCATCGCGATCCGCCTGTTGAGCTAGCGCCCCGACTTGGTTGGGACGGAGGTCGCCCGAACCTCAACCGTCATCCCGGCGAGGGCCGGGACCCAGACCACAGCGCCACCAACTCCGAGCCGGTCTGGATTCTGCAATTGGGTGCAAGATGAATCCGGGGCGACCGATCTGAGTCAGTATCGAGCGTCGGAACTGTCTTCTGGGTCCCGGCCTTCGCCGGGTTGACGGTCGGCGTTAGGCCGCCGACGGTCGGTTGATGTCGAAGACGTCGATCTCGGCCTCTTCGAAGAGGCTCTCCAGCGCGTCGATGCCATTGTTGCGAAGGTAGTTGCGCTCCTCGTCGGTGATCGGCAGCACCATGAGCCAGAAGATGTCGCGCTCGCCGACGCGATCCTTCGCGATCCCGCCGCCGAACGAGTCCCAAAGGAATGGCGCAACCAGCACGACATGGCGCAGCGTGGACGAGATCGACCGCAGCGTCCGCAGCTCCTCGATCAGCGTCCCGTAGACGAGATTGGCCCCGGTCACAATCCGCGTCACCACGCAACTCGCGATCACGTCCCCGAAGGTCGAAACGTCGCTCGCGCACGCGCCGATCAGCTCGACCGGCACCGACCGGTCGCCGACTCGCTGCGGCACGCTCGACAGCCCGATGCTGCCGTAGCTCGTGACCCCCTCCACCGGACAGTCCGGCGCGCGGAGGATCAACGCCTCCTCGCTCCGCCCGTCGAACCTGTGCGTCCGAATCTCGGTCCTCCCCGGCGCGAGCCGCGCGTCGAGAAAGCGCGCGACCTCGTTGGCGGTGTCATCCCCGGCCAAAGTCTTAACCTCCCCGTCGAGGGGAGGTCGATGGCGCGAGGGCTACGCCCGAGCGGCTTCGGGTGGGGGTAGCGGGCGCAGCCCGCGTCTCTTCCGCTTCCCCGAGCGCCGGTTCGGCCCACCCCCTCCCGAAAACGCGACGCGTTTTCGACCTCCCCTCAAGGGAGAGGTTAAGGTTGGGGACCGATCTCATTGGGGATCGACCACCACCAACACCATCGCTACGCCGCGAGGTCGGCGACGACCGCGTCGAGGACGAAGAACCCGGAGCGCGTGGTGCGGAGGCGCCCGTTGGGCAGCGTCTCGACCATGCCGTGCTCGCGGAGGTCGGCGAGGCGGCGCGGGTCCATCTGCCTCCCGGCGATCCGCTCGAACCGCTCGAGGTCGATCCCCTCGCGAAGCCGGAGGCCCATGAGCAGCAGCTCGTCGCCTTCCTCCTCCTGGCTGAGGATCTCGTCGACCTCGATTCCGTCGCCCCACGATTCGACCCGGCCCAGCCAATCCTCCGGCTTCCGCACCATGGCGGTCGCATGACGGCCGTCGGGCAGGATCAGCCGCCCATGCGCGCCCGGCCCGATCCCCGCATATTCCTGGTAGCGCCAGTAGACGAGATTGTGCCGGCTCTCGGCGCCGGGCCGCGCGTGGTTGGAGACCTCGTAGGCCGGCAGCCCGTGCTTCTCGGTGATCTCCTGCGTGACCTCGAAGAGAGCTGCCGCATGCTCGTCGTCCGGCACGATCAGCTTGCCGGCCTGGTGGAGCGCGAAATACGGCGTCCCTTCCTCGATGGTCAGCTGGTATAGCGACAGATGATCCGCCGCCCGCACGACCGCCTGCTCCAACTCGGCCGTCCACTCGGTCGTCGTCTGACCGGGGCGCGCGTAGATCAAATCGAAGCTGAGCCGCGGGAAGATCGAGCGCGCCAGCTCGACCGCCTTCATCGCCTCGGCGACGTTGTGCAGACGCCCGAGGGCACGGAGGTCCTTGTCGTTGAGCGCCTGCACGCCGAGCGAGACCCGGTTCACCCCCGCTGCGCGATAGCCGCGGAAGCGCTCGGCCTCCACGCTCGACGGGTTGGCTTCCATCGTGATCTCGGCGTCGGGCGCGATCGACCACATCTTGCCGATCTGCTCGAGGATCGCGCCGACCGTTGCCGGCTCCATCAGCGAGGGCGTGCCCCCGCCGAGGAAGATGCTGGTGACCGTGCGGCCGGGAACGCGCGAGGCGACGGACGCGATCTCGGTCGCGAACGCGTCGGCGTAGCGGCGCTGGTCGATCTTCTCGTGCCGGACATGCGAGTTGAAGTCGCAATACGGGCACTTCGCGGCGCAGAACGGCCAGTGGACGTAGACGCCGAAGGCCTCGTTCATCGGTGCGCCCCCAGCTTGGCGGCGGCGAAGGCGGCGAAGGCGCGGGCGCGGTGCGAGAAGGGTTTGCCCTGGCCGATCTTCCAGCCATGCTTCTCGTGCGCGCTCATCTCGCCATAGGTACGCTCATGGCCGATCGGCTGGAAGAACGGATCGTAGCCGAACCCTTGCGTCCCGCGCGGCGGCCACACGATCAGCCCGTCGATCTCCCCGCGCCAGAACTCGGCCACGCCGGCAGGAGTGGCGAGACAAAGCACGGCGACGAACCGCGCCGTCCGCTCGGCCTGCGGAGTCCCGAGAGCGTCGAGTCTGTCCTCGACCAGCTTCATCGCCTGCCCGAAATCCTTGCCCGGCCCGGCCCAGCGCGCCGAGTAGACGCCCGGCTCCCCGCCCAGCGCATCGACCACCAGACCCGAGTCGTCGGCGAGCGCCACGTGCCCGCTCGCCCTCGCCGCCGCGACCGCCTTCAGCTCGGCGTTGCCCTCGAACGTCGTCGCTGTCTCGTCCGGCTCAGGAAGGCTCAGCTCGGCGGCCGAGATCACGCGGAGCCCGAACGGCGCCACCAGCTCGAGGATCTCGCGCACCTTGCCCTTGTTGTGGCTGGCGACAACCAGCGTGTCGCCCGGCCCGAGTGCGGCGGTCGGCGCCTTCACCTCACAGCACCGCCAGCTTCTGCAGCTCGACGAGGCTCCCCACGCCCTGGCGCGCGAGGCCGAGAAGGGTGGCGAACTCCTCCTCGGAAAACGCCTTCCGCTCAGCGGTCGCCTGGATCTCGACGATCCCGCCCTTCCCGGTGAGGACGAAATTGGCGTCCGTCTCAGCCTCGCAATCCTCGACATAGTCGAGGTCGAGCACCGGCTTGCCGTTGACGATCCCGCACGAGACGGCGGCGACATGATCGACCAGCACCGGCTTGGTCAGCATCGACCGCGCTTCCATCCAGGAGAGGCAATCGCGGAGCGCCACCCAGGCGCCGGTGATCGAGGCGGTCCGTGTCCCGCCATCGGCCTGGATGACGTCGCAATCGATGAGGATCTGCCGCTCGCCGAGGGCGACGAGATCGACCACGGTGCGCAGCGAACGCCCGATCAGCCGCTGGATCTCCTGCGTCCGCCCCGACTGCTTGCCCTGCGAGGCTTCGCGCTTGGTGCGCTCGTTGGTGGCGCGCGGCAGCATCCCGTACTCGGCGGTGATCCAGCCTTTCCCCGATCCGCGCAGCCACGGCGGCACGCGGTCCTCGAGCGAGGCTGTGCAGAACACATGCGTCTCGCCGAAACGGACGAGACACGAGCCCTCGGCATGGCGGGCGACGCCACGCTCGAGGGTGACGGCGCGCATTTCAGTCGGCGCGCGCTTGGATGGGCGCATTTAACTCTTCCGAACCATGATTGTTTCCGCGCTTGTAGCCAGAGCATGCCAGAAGCGCAAAGACCTCCTTGCGGAGGCGCGGTAAATCGACACTTATTGGTTTATGCGGGGCGTAGCACCCATTTCCCGAAAGCCATGAATACCGAGCGTTCCACGCCCGCGGAGCCGAGCGGCATTCGTGCCCTCGACCGCCGTTCGCGCGAAATCTTCAAGCGCATCGTCGAGAGCTATCTCGACACGGGCGAGCCGGTCGGCTCGCGCAACATCAGCCGCATCATCCCCATGACGCTGTCGCCGGCCTCGGTGCGCAACGTCATGGCCGACCTCGAGCAGCTCGGCCTCATCTACGCCCCGCACACGTCCGCCGGCCGCCTCCCGACCGATGCGGGCCTTCGCTTCTTCGTCGATGCCCTTCTCGAAGTCGGCGACCTCTCGGCCGACGAGCGGCGCAACATCGAGGCCCAGGTGCGCGCCTCGCAGCAGCCCAAGACGATGGACTCGCTCCTCACCGAGGCGAGCCAGATGCTCTCCGGCCTGACCCGCGGCGCCGGCGTCGTGCTCGCCGGCAAGAGCGACCTTCGCCTCAAGCAGATCGAATTCGTGCGCCTCGAGCCGGGCAGGGCCCTGGTGGTGCTGGTCGGCGAGGACGGCTCGGTCGAGAACCGCGTCATCGACATCGACCCCGGTACGACTCCCTCCGCCCTTATCGAGGCGGCGAACTACCTCAACGCGCAAATCCGCGGCCGCACCCTGTCCGAGGCGAGGACCGACCTCCAGCGCCGCCAGAACCAGGCCCGCGCCGAGCTCGACCGCCTCACTCGCAACCTCGTCGACGCCGGCCTCGCCACCTGGGCGGGCGCCGATGAGGGCCGTCCCGAGACGCTCATCGTCCGCGGCCGCTCGAACCTCCTCGAGGACGTCAAGGCCGCCGAGGACCTCGAGCGCATCCGCCTCCTCTTCGACGATCTCGAGACCCAGCGCGAGCTGATCGGGCTCCTGACCGAGGCCGAAACTGCGGAGGGCGTGCGCATCTTCATCGGCTCGGAGAACAAGCTCTTCTCGCTCTCCGGCTCCTCGCTGGTGGTCTCGCCCTACCGCGACCACGACCAGCGCATCGTCGGCGTCCTCGGCGTCATCGGCCCCACCCGCCTCAACTACGCGCGCGTCGTGCCCATGGTCGACTACACCGCCAAGCTCATCAGCCGCCTCATCGGGTAGGGCTGCGCGATTGTGCGTCCTTCGAGGCCGCCTCCGGCGGCACCTCAGGATGAGGTCCGTTGTCAGAGGCGCGCGATCCGGACCCGCTGCCAAGTCCCCTCTCCCAGAGGGAGAGGGCTAGAACCTGCCCCGGACTTGATCCGGGGGTGAGGGATTACAGGTCCATCCGGATGGGTACTGAGACGGCGACTGCTTCGGACAGGTGGAGCCCCCTCACCCCAACCCTCTCCCCGCCGGGGAGAGGGGGCCGGTTGGTGCAGGGACC
>CAYOET010000225.1:0-18886 GCA_964402985.1 uncultured Bauldia sp.
TCCTGGTCTTCACCGTCGCGCCGCTCGCGCTCATCGGCGTCGTCATCGCGCTCCTCGCGACGACGCGGCCGCTCGGCTTCGTCGCCATCCTCGGCGTGCTGGCCCTCATCGGCATCCTCGTCCGCAACTCGGTGATCCTCATCGTGCAGATCGAGCATCTCCGCGAGACCGGAACCGCCGCCTGGGACGCGGTGATCGAGGCGACGCAGCACCGGGTCCGCCCGATCGTGCTCACCGCGCTCGCGGCCAGCCTCGGCCTCATCCCGATCGCCGGCGAAGTGCCTGGGGACCGATGGCGGTGGCGATGATGGGCGGCATCATCGTCGGCACTGTCCTGACGCTCCTCTTCCTGCCCGCGCTCTATGTCGCCTGGTTCAGGATCAAGGCGCCGCCGCGCCCGGCGGCAGAGCCGGTGGCGACACCGGAGCCGTTGGCGCCGGTGCCGGCGGTCTAGAGGCTGGGCCCCGCGCGGCCGACTTCACGCTCGACCTGGGGAAGAAATCCCTAGGCGGCGCAGGGGCACGCAACCCAGGCGGTCAAGCGCCACTACCTGGAGGTGTTGCCCGGTTGCGACGGTGCCTAGGAAACGTGCAGGCTCAGCTGAAGATCGCTTTCAAGGCTGTCATCCAGCCGTTACGCAGAAGGAGTCGGCGGCGCGGTGATTCTCCTCCCGGTGGTTCCTCCCTCGCTTCGCCCCGACAGGGTAGTCTTCGTCCTCCGCGGTGGGCACCGCGGTCAAAGACTTCCGGGCCCTCATCGGGCCCGGTTTTTTGTGAGTCACCCCCTTCAGTCTCAGGCAGCGCGGGCGCCCGATTTCTCGATCGCCTGGTCGGCGAGACGTCCGGTCAGCTCGGCGAGATGGTCGAAGCGCTTCCTGAACGTGCCGACGCCGGCGGTGGCCGAGCGAAGCTCGACGATGAGGTCGCTGATCTCCGACTCGGGAATGAGCGCCTCGACGACGTCCCAGCCCGGCCAACCCGTCCGCGGCTCGAACCCCATCAGCTGCCCGCGGCGCTGCGAGACGATGCCGTTGACGCGCGCGGTGGCTTCCGAGGGCACCGCCACCTCGACCTTGGCGATCGGCTCAAGAAGCACCGGCTGGCACTTCGCCATGCCCTCGCGCATGCCGATCTGCGCCGCGGTGCGGAACGCCATGTCGGAGGAGTCGACCGTGTGGTACGAGCCGTCGGTCAGCTCCACCGCGACGTCCACCACCTCGAAGCCGAGCGGCCCGCGCTTGAGGTATTCCTCGACGCCCAGCTCGACGGACGGGATGTAGTTGCGCGGCACCACGCCGCCGGTGATCGAGTTGGTGAAAACGAAACCCGAGCCGCGCGGCAGCGGCTTGATCTGGAGCTCGACGTCGCCGAACTGGCCGTGCCCGCCGGACTGCTTCTTGTGCCGCCCGCGCACCGTCGCCGCGCCGCGGATCGTCTCGCGATAGGGGACCGCGGGGGCCTGGGTGTCGACGGTGATTCCGTAGCGGCTGGCGAGGCGTTCGAGAGCGACGCGGAGGTGCATCTCGCCCTGCCCTTCGAGGATCGTCTGGCTCCCTTCGGCCTCGTGGCGGACTGACAGCGACGGGTCCTCCTCGATCGCCTTGCCGAGAGAGGTCGAGAGCTTCACCTCATCCTTGCGGTCGCGCGGCGCTACGGCCATCGCGATCACCGGCTCGGGCACAGTCAGCTTGAGCGGCTGCGGCGGCACGGTTTTGCCGATGCCGAGCGTCACGCCGGTCGGCGCAGCGTCGAGCTTGCCAAGCCCGACCGTCTCGCCGGCCATAGCGGCCTCGCGCTTGGTGACCTGGTTGCCGTTGACGCGAAGGACGCCGGATACCCGGCCGGCGGGGCCTTTGGGCCCGATCAACTCAGCGCCGTCGGCGACCTTGCCGGAGAGCACGCGGGCGATGGTCAGCTTGCCGGCGTGGCTGGTGTGGAAGGTCTTCATCACCTGGACCAGCGTCTCGCCCGCGGCCGGGTTGAGACCCAGACGGGCGCGGGTCTGATCGATCCCCGGCGCCTCGTGGCGGATCAGCTTGAGGAGGCGGCCGACGCCGTTCTGGTGCTCGGCCGAACCGATCAGCACCGGCACGATCTTGGCAGTGCGGAGGTCCTGGACGAGGTCGGAGAACACCCGCTCGCGCGGCGGCTGGATGTCCTCGAGGAGCTGCTCCATGAGCTCGTCATCGTAGTCGGCGAGCTTTTCCAGCATCGTGTAGCGGGCGGAGGCTTCGCGCGAGCGCTCGTCGCCGGTGAGGTCGATCATCTCGCTCGGCGCGTGCTCGCGGTAGACGAAGGCGCGCTCGAGGGCGAGGTCGATGAAGCCGGCCACCACGCCTGCCTGCCAGATCGGGATATGGCGGAGGACGAGCGGTGTGGTGCTCGCGGGCTGGAGAGTGGCGAGGGTGTTGCGGACGCTGCCGTCGGCCTTGTCCATCTTGTTGAGGAAGAGGACGCGCGGAATCTTGCGGTCTTCGAGCGTCTTGAGGATCACCTGAAGCGCGGGGATCTTCTTTTCGTCGGCCTCCGCGACCACGACCGCGAGGTCGCAGCCGGCGAGGACCGCCTCGGACTCGAAGGAGTATTCGATCGAGCCGGGGCAATCGATGAAGGTGAACTTGTCGCCCATGAAGTCGGTCTCGGCGATGTTCACTTCCACGCTCATCTGATGCGAGCGCGCCTCGGGCGAAGAATCGCCCACGGTGTTCTTTTCAGCGGGTTTGCCTTGCCGCGCGATCGCGCCGGTGCGAGCGAGGATCGCCTCAAGAAGCGATGTCTTGCCGCTGGCGAACGGACCGACGAGCGCGATGCAGCGCGGCCCGGCTACTCTGCCATTGCCGTCTCCCATGACCCAAGCCTCCCTTTCTGTAGGGGATTCCCGGCCGGGAGGGACCAGCCTCTGAGCCGGTATCCGGACCTGATGGTCTCAGGGAAACGCGGGCGTGACAAGACCGCCGGCTAACGCCGCGCCGATCAAGCCTTTGCGCGGCTCTCCTCCTTGCGGGCCTCGCTCCACACCTCCCACGCGGCGTCGGCGTTGATGGCGGCGATGCCGAGGCCGACGACGAGGTCGGGCCAGATCGAGGGCATCCAGGCGGTGACCAGCGCCGCGGCGATGATCGCGGCATTGGCGAGGACGTCGTTCCGCGCCGAGAGGAACGCGCCGCGGGCAAGGCTGCTCCCGCCCTCGCGGAAGCGGGCGAGGAGGAGCGCGGCGGTGAGGTTGACGAGGAGTGCGCCGCCGCCGGTCACCGACAGCAAGAGCGGATCGGGCGCCACGGGGTCGAGGAACTTGTGCCACACCGCCCACGCCGTCGCAGCGACTGGAACCATGAGGATGGCGGCGAGCGCCATCCCCGCCCGCGCCCGCTTCTGCGCCGACCAGCTGAGGGCGAAGAAGATGAGGATGTTGATCGACGCGTCCTCGAGGAAATCGATGCTGTCGGCGAAGAGCGACACCGCGCCGATGGCGATGGCGACGCTGAACTCCACCCCGAAATAGGCGAGGTTCAGGCCGGCGACGAGGCCGACCGTGCGGCGGAGGGCCTGCTCGCGCCCGCTCAACCGGTGAGTCATCAGGGTGTCCGTTCACCACTTTCCGGAAGGTTGCGACAAGCGGGCCCGGCGGGAAAGCTTGACTGTGTAGGTGTTTCCGGTTTCCCAACGTCTTTGGGATAGCGTCGGCCGACTCCCCGGGGGGCTGTGAATGCTGATCGCCTACGAACTGGTCAACGGGGACCCCGTCCCCACCAAGGTCGATCTTGCCGACGGCATCCCCGCCGAGGTGGTGTGGATCGACCTCATGGGCTCGACCCGCGAGGAGATCGCGGCCGCCGAGCGGCTCCTCGCTGCCGATATTCCGGAACCTGAAGAAGCGCGCGAGATCGAGTATTCGAGCCGCTTCTACGTGGACAACAAGGCGCTGGTGATGACGCCGAGCGTGCTCACCGGCGTCCACCGCAACCAGCCCATTCTTTCGCCGGTGTCCTTCATCCTCTCCAACAAGCGCATCGCCACCGTCCGCTACGAGGAGTCGAAAGCGTTCGGTCAGTTCATGAACCGTGCGGTCAAGCCGGACTATCCGTGCAGCGACGCGCTCAGCGTCCTCTTCGGCATCTGGGAGGCGATCATCGACCGCACCGCCGACGTCATCGAGAAGGCGAGCGGGGCGATCGACTCGATCAACGGGCGCATCTTCGACCGCCAGACCCGTGGCCGGCGCGGCGCGCTCGAGGAGCTGATGACCGAGCTCGGCTACCAGGCCGACCTCACCGCCAAGGCGCGCGAGAGCCTCTCCTCGATGGAGCGGATGATGCAGTTCATGGGCGCGGCCAAGCCGGAAGTGGTCGTCGCCGACAAGAAGAACGGCCGCATCAAACTGATGAGCCGGGACATCAAGTCGCTCTCCGATCAGCTCGACTTCCTCGCCAACAAGCTGACCTTCCTCCTCGAGGCGACCGTCGGCCTCATCTCGATCCAGCAGAACGAGGTGATCCGGGTCCTCACCGTCGCGGCGATGATCTTCTTCCCGCCGACGCTGGTCGGCACGATCTACGGCATGAACTTCGACCACATGCCCGAGCTGCACTGGGCGATCGGCTACCCTCTCGCGCTTGGCGCGATGGTGGTGTCGGGGTTGCTGCCGTACCTCTACTTCAAGAAGCGCGGTTGGCTCTGAGTGGGATTGGTCTCGCGGTGTAGTCTACGTATAGACTTTTCGTATCCTCCTCGCGGCTTTCCCCAAGAATCGGATGCACGTGAAGCTGGGGAGCGATCGGCCATCTCCCTTCAGGAACTGGCCGCTCTTCAGTGCGTAATTGACGTTCCATTTGACCGACAAGTGGTTTGACTTTCGACCTGCGGCCCGTTGACGCTGGCAACCGACAGGCGATAGCGTGGGCATCTGTTCGTGGGGCGGCCTTCCAGGAACCCGTGGGACTTCAACAAAGCCCCCTGACGGTCGTGGCCGACGCGCAGCTCTAAGCAAAAATGAGAACGGCGAATCAACGGAGGAACGTCATGACAAGAGGGGATCATGCATACCGCCTGCTGGCCGCAGCAGTCTCTACGGCAGCGATACTGGCGGCGTCATCGTCGCTGTCGGTGGCACAAGAGAGTCTGATTGGCGCGATGACGCCGGTCACCGACGAGATGCTCAAGAACCCGGCCGACGGCGACTGGCTTATGGCGCGCCGGACATACAATGGGTGGGGCTACAGCCCGCTCGATCAGATCAACCAGGACAACGTCGCAGACCTCGAGCTCGCCTGGGCCTGGGGCATGGTTCCCGGGCGTACGCAGGAGAACCCGCTCGCCCATGACGGCGTCTTGTTCCTGCAGAACTCCGACCACGTGATCCAGGCGCTCAACGGCGCCACCGGCCAGCTGCTCTGGGAGTATCAGTACGACGCGCCCGACGGCGTCAGCATCAACGGCGTGCGCACCAAGGCGCTCTACGGCGGCAACCTCTACATCGCGACCCGCGACGCGCACATCATCGCGTTGGACGCCAAGAGCGGCCAGGTGGTGTGGGACCAGCAGGTCGCCGACAATTCGGAAGGTTGGGGCTATTCGAGCGGACCGATCGTCGCCAACGGCGTGGTCGTCCAGGGCATGACCTCGTGTGGCAACGCGCAGCCGGGCGGCTGCTTCATCACCGGCCACGACGCGGCGAGCGGCGAACAGCTCTGGCGCGTGAACACGGTTGCCAGCGGCGACACGCCGGAAGGCAGAAGCTGGAACGGCATTCCGGTGGAAAGCCGTCACGGCGGTTCGGCCTGGATCTCCGGCGCTTACGATCCCGATCAGAACCTCATCTTCTTCGGTGTCGGCCAGCCCTATCCGTGGAACGCCGAGATTGCCGGCCTCCTGCCGGTGAACGCGGACCCGAACTTCTCCAACGACGCGCTCTACACCAACTCTACCCTCGCCATCGACGCCACCACCGGCGAGCTCAAGTGGTACCATCAGCACCTCAAGACCGACTCCCTCGACCTCGACCACGTTTATGAGCGCTTGCTCATCGACCTTCCGGTCAACGGTCAGACCCGCCAGACGGTGGTGACGACCGGCAAGATCGGCATCATCGAGGCGCTGGATCGCTACACGGGCGACTGGCTCTGGGCCAGGGAGACGGTCGACCAGAACATCGTCCTGTCGATCGACCAGGTGACCGGCGAGAAGACCATCAACCCCGCCGTCCTCCCCGTCATCGGACAGACCACGTTCAACTGCCCGGCCGACCCGGGCTCAAAGGCCTGGCAGGCTACCGCCTACAGCCCGCGGACCCAGACGCTTTACCTGCCGCTGGTTGAGTTCTGCTCGAACACGACGGTAAACCCGCTCGACCCAGGGCAGGTCTATACCGGTGGCGGCCTGCAGACCTACTCGCGCGTGCCGGTGCCTAACAGCGACGGCAATGTCGGCCGTGTCGATGCCGTGAACCTCGCCACCCTCGAGACCGTGTGGTCGTATCGTCAGCGTGCGCCGGTCACCAGCTCGACCCTGCCGACCGGCGGCGGTCTGGTGTTCGTCGGAAGCCTCGATCGCAAGATCCTGGCCTTCGACGACGAGACGGGCGACATCCTGTGGACCAGCCCGACGCTCAGCAACGCCGTCGAGTCGTTCCCGATCAGCTTCGAGGCCGGCGGCAGGCAGTACATTGCGGCCGTCTCGAATTGGGGCAACGGCCTGGGTCGCCTTCGCAACCTGACCCCGGAAGTGCTGCTTCCGCGCGGCAACCCGATCACGCTCTACGTCTTCGCGCTTCCCGAGTAGTCGGCCGAGCGCATCCTGAGACATACACTGGGCGGACTGTTGCGGTCCGCCCAGTGCCTTTATGAGGGTCCGATCTTGGCCATGGGCTTTTCGTTCGAACGCCTCGCGGGCCCGCTGCTGGCCTTCGCGCTATCCCTGACGGTGCTGGTACCGGCGCCGACGCCGGCCACGGCTCAGGAGGCGGAATTCGACGATGTGCCCTACGACCCGTCGCAGTGGGTCATCGGCCGGCGACTGAACGAGTCGGAGTTTCGCTACTGCGTGGATCACCGTGACCCGGATTGGGAAGTGGCCGGCGCGATCGCCGACGCCATTGCCGGCGCGCTTCTGTTGCAGCCGGTACGATACGATGTCGAAACCAGGATCGTCATCGAGGACATCACGAGAGTCTACCGGGTCATGCTGGAGCACTGTGACGTTCACATGGGCTTCAAGCTGATCCCCGAGATGTATCCGCCCTGGATCACCCTTACGCGCGCGTACTACCAGGCCGAGTACGTCTTCGTCACCGACGACCCCAACATCGCTTCGCTCGCCGACCTCGCGCCGGGGCGCCCGATCGGCGCGACCGGCGGCACCATGGCCCACATCCGGCTGGTGCACTATCTGACGACGCTGCCCGCCGCCTCGCGCTGGCCCGCCTTCCCGTTCGGGACCAACGCACTCACGCTCGAGTCCTTGCTCAACGGCACCGTCGATGTCGCCCTCGTCTGGGCTCCGGATCTGTGGGCGAAGCGGCAAACCGACCCTGCCTACGCAAACCTCCACGTGATCGATCCGAGCCCGCAGCAGCCGGTCGGGTACGGCGTGGGAGCGCTCATGCTCTCGAACGAGACCTTCCTGCGAAGCGCGGTCGACGAGGCAATTGCCGCGTTGAGCGCCGACGGGACGATCGCGTCGATCCTGGAGCAATACGGCTTTCTGGCGAGAGCGCCTGGTCCCGGCGATCAGTAGGGAAGCGCTCCGCCGCCGTCGCGCGGTGCACCGTCGCTACTGCGGCTAGCTCAGCCCGCCGCAGAAGCGCTGGATGCGCTGGCAGGCGTCTTCGAGAACGTCGATGCCTGTCGCGTAGGAGATGCGGAAGAACGGCGAGAGGCCGAACGCCGCTCCCTGAACAGCCGCGACGCCCTCCTCTTCGAGGAGCGCGGTGACGAAGTCCTCGTCGCTGCCGATCCGCCGCCCGCCGGCCGTGGTCTTGCCGATCGTCCCCTCGCAGGACGGGTAGACGTAGAACGCCCCCTCCGGCCGTCGGCAGGAAATGCCGTTGGCCTGGTTGAGCATCGAAACCACGAGGTCGCGGCGCTCCTTGAAGCTCTTCACGAACGTCGGAATGAAATCCTGCGGACCGTTGAGCGCCTCGGCCGCCGCCCATTGCGAGATCGACGACGGGTTCGAGGTCGACTGCGACTGGATCGTCGCCATCGCCTCGATCAGCTGCTGCGGGCCGCCGGCATAGCCGATGCGCCAGCCGGTCATCGCATAGGCCTTCGAGACGCCGTTGGTGGTCAGCGTACGCTCGTAGAGCGCCGGCTCGACCTCGGCGACCGTGTAGCAATGGAAGCCGTCGTAGACGAGGTGCTCGTACATGTCGTCCGTCATCACCCAGACCTGCGGGTGGCGGAGGAGGACCTCGGCGAGCGCCTTGATCTCCGGGCGCGTATAGGCGGCGCCCGAGGGGTTGGACGGCGAGTTGAAGATCAGCCACTTGGTCTTCTTGGTGATCGCGTTGTCCAGCGCGGCGGGCGAGATCTTGTAGCCCGAGGCCTGCGTGGTCGGGATCGCGACGGGCGTGCCGCCGCCGAGCGCCACCATTTCCGGATAGCTCACCCAATAGGGCGCTGGCACCAGAACCTCGTCGCCGGGGTTCAGGGTCGCCATCAGCGCGTTGTAGAGCACCTGCTTGCCGCCGGTGCCGACGGTGATCTGCTGGGCGGTGTAGGTGAGGTTGTTCTCGCGCTGGAACTTCTGGGCGATCGCCGCCTTCAGCTCCGGCATGCCGTCGACCGCGGTGTACTTGGTCTTGCCGTCGCGGATCGCCTTGATCGCGGCTTCCTTGATGTTGTCCGGCGTGTCGAAATCAGGCTCGCCGGCGCCGAGGCCGATCACGTCGCGGCCCGCCGCTTTGAGCTCGCGCGCCTTGTTGGTGACCGCGATCGTGGCGGACGGCTTGATGCGTGACAAAGCGTCGGCGAGGAAGGCCATTTTGCAGGGTCTCAACGAGGGCCGGAAACGGCGCGGACCCTAGTCGGGCCAAGCGGTTAAGGCAAGGACGACGGGACGCTAGAGGACGCTCGACAGGCTGGCGTGGATGCGCGGGCTCTTGAGCAGCGTCTGCTGCACCACGCAGTAGCGTTCGGTCAGGCGGAGAAGCGTCGTGCGTTGCTCTTCGGTGAGGTCGCCCTCGACGGCGAAGCTGAGCCGGATGTCGGTAAACCCAACCGGCGCGTCTCGCGACACGCCGAGGGTGCCGCGGAAATCGAGGTCGCCCTCCGCACGCACCACCGCATCGCGCACCGGGAAGCCCAGCGAGGTCGCCACTGCGTTGAGGGTCACGCCGGCGCACGCGACGAGCGCCTGAAGGAGAAGGTCGCCGGAGCAGACCTGCATGCCGGTGCCGCCGCTGCCCGGATGGAGTCCGGCCTCGACCAGCGCCCGCCCGGTATCGACAGAGCACGAGACGTTTTCGCCGATGCGGCCTTCGGCCTTGAGCGTGATCAATGCGGCGCCGGGATCGCTCGCGTAGCGCTCCTTGATCGGGCGCTGCGTTTCGCGAAGCGTGTTCTGGTCCATGAAAGGTCTCCGGCGGGAACCTTCGGACCCTAGCGGACGAGCGGGGCCCAGAAATAGAGCCGGACGGAGACCGCGCAAAATGCGCTGCCTTCCGTCCGACTGCTGCGGGGGATCGCCGCCCTTCCGGGGAGGGGATATCCGGCTTGGGCGTTTCCCCCGCGGCTACGCGGCGGCTTCGCGGTTGAGCCGGCCTTCCGCAAGCGCGGACAGTTTGCGGTCCGCGCCATATTCCTCGTCGAGGGTCTGCTGGAGCAGCTTGGCCGCCTCGTGCATGCCGAGCTCCTTGGCCCAGGCGACCATCGTGCCGTACCGGCAGATCTCGTAGTGCTCGACGGCCTGGGCCGAGGCGATGAGGCCGGCATCCATGGTGTCCGGATCCTCGGTGTCGTCCATCAGCTCCTTGCCCTCCTCGAGGATCCCGTTGATTCCCGGGCAAGTTACGCCGCGCGCGGAGAGCTCGGCCATCTCGAAGACCTTCTCGAGGCGTTCGATCTGACCTTCCGTCTCCACCATGTGCGCCTCGAAGGCGGCGCGGAGCGCGTCGGAGTCGGTCTTCTTCGCCATCTTCGGCAGGGTCTTCAGGATTTGCTTCTCGGCGTAGTAGATGTCGCGCAGCGAGTGCACGAAGAGGTCTTCGAGAGATTTCAACGGCATAGTGGCTCCTCCGCCCGTGCTCGTCAGATCGACGGCTATTACGGGTCAAACGCCGCTCCCGAGGCGGTGTTCCGGGAAGAAGGAGGATCGAGAGCCTTTATCTCGCTAGATGCCGCTCAACGCGGGCGGCGCGGCGAGGAACGGCGCCAGCGGCGAGAGGGGCGAGGATGCGAGCGGCGGCATGAGGACGGGCGAGGCGGCGGGCGCTCCGACGAGCGATGGCGCGACGGCCGGCAACACTTCCGCGTGGGCGGCAAGGCGCGCGAGCCCGTTGGCGAGCTGCGCCTCGAGCCGGAGGCGTGCGCCGCTGAGCACCCAGAGATAGCGACCGAGCGGATTGTCGCCGAGGTCCGCGGCGAGGGCCCAAGTCACGCGGCTGCCGCCACCGGCCGCCGCGATGCCGAGGACGGTGTCCGCTCGATCGGCGCCGCCGAGATCGATCTCGGTCGCGATCAGTCGATCCGGTTCGAGCGCGGTGAGGACCAGCGTTCCGCTGCCGAGGGACGGATCATCGCTCGACCAGGACAGCGTCTGCCCGACTGCGCCAGCCGCTCCGCTGAGGACCGTCCGAACCTCGGGTCCGAACTCGCGCCATGGCGACCATTGCCCGAAGCGGCGGAGATCGGCGGCAAGCGCGTAGACCGCGGCGGGCGGCGCGGCGATGTCCCGGGTTGCCCGAATCTCAGCCTCGCGCGGAAGGAGGTAGGCCGCGCCCACCACGGCCCCTGCCGCAAGGGCAAGAGCGGTCACGATCCGCGCCAGCGTCCGCATTCAGCTCCTCCTCCCCCTCAGGGCTTGTGAAAGACGAACGCCGCCCCCGCCGCGATGAGGGCAAAACCTACCAGATGATTCCAGCCGAGCGACTCCCTCAGGTAGAGGACCGAGAAGCCGGCGAAGACGAGCAGCGTGACCACCTCCTGGATGGTCTTGAGCTGCGCGGTCGAGTAGACGGCCGAGCCGAGCCGGTTGGCCGGGACGGCGAAGCAATACTCGATGAGCGCGATGCCCCAGCTCGCCATGATCGCGAGCACGATCGGGCTGCTCTTGAAGCGCAGGTGGCCGTACCAGGCGAACGTCATGAAGACGTTCGACGCGATCAGCAGCAGCACCGGCGCCACCGCCGGCGAAGACAGGAAGGGCATCGGAGACTCGGGGAATCACGCGGGACAGCGAAGGCTGCGGCTCCAGGCATGCCGCGGTCAAGCCGGGGCGCTCGCGCCCCTGCCCTTCACGTCGCTAGCTGCAGTTGCTGCGCAGCTCGACGCCGCCGTCGACCAGCGTGACGCGGACGTCAGTGACACCGGCCTGGATCATGCCGAGCCGCTCTGCCGCGCCTTCGGTGACGTCGATCACGCGCCCGGCGACGAACGGTCCGCGGTCGTTGATGCGGATCACCACCGATTGGCCGTTGGCGAGGTTCTCGACCCGCACCCGCGTGCCGAAGGGCAGCGTGCGGTGTGCGCCGGCGAGGGCGCCGGCGTCCATCGCCTCGCCGCTCGCGGTCATGGTGCCCATCCGGTACCAGGAGGCGCGGCCACACTCGGCGGCCGCCGAGGCATGCGGGATCATGCCGATCATCGAGCATCCGCTGAGCAGCGCCGCGAAGCCCGCCGTCGCGATCGTCCGTGCCGTCAAGGGCGCTTCCTCTTCGCGCGCCGGGAAGAGGCCGGACGCCGCACAGCCTGGAAAGCCCTCAGATCGCGGCAAGATTGCGGCCGGCCGCCGCGGGACCGCCGTCGGTGCTAACGATCGGCTAGCGCGGGCCTGGCCCTGACAGCGGCTTCGGCAGCACGCCGAGACGGGTCCGCACCGCTGCCGGAACGCCGTAGTCGCGGCACACCCGCTCCTCGCCGCCAAGGCCCATCAGCTCGCGCTGGATGATGAGGTACCAGAGCGCCTCGGCCGCTTCGTTGAGGAGGGACTCGCGATCCGGCGGAACGCTGCGCGCCTTCTTCCTCCGCGGAAAGGTCGGCGAGGAAGGAGACAATTCCGCCGTATGGGTGAGGGCGCGAAGCGCGTCCCGGGCGCCCCGGCTCCGGGGTCGGTGGGCATCGTCTCTCGGCGGAGGCTCGGTGATGGCGCGGCCGGCCTCGAAGGCCGCCAAGGCGCCAAGCGCGCGCTCCAGCTGGTTGGCGGTTCGCGCCAGCGTGAGCGCTTTCTCCTCCAGAACCTCGGCCTCGAGCGATGCCTGGATCGGGTCGACGACGCCACGTCCCCTGAATTGCCGCGGAGGACGAACGCTCATCGCTTCACCGGTTTCCCGGGTCTTCGCGGCGTTGGCTTCTCCTTCCCTTTGGGGCGTTGCTCACCGGACGCGGTCGACTTGGCCTTTCGCTTGGCGGGCGCCGTCGCATCCCGCTTTGCGGGCTTCGCCGTCGCCGACCGAACGGATGCCGGTTTCGCGCTCGTCCGTGCTCCGGCGGACTTGCCGGCGGCGGCTGACTTCTTGCTCGCCTTCCCTGGCGGCCTCTCGGCGGTCGCCGTGGACCTGGCCCTTCCTGAGGACGCGGACGCGCTCTTTCCCTTGGCGGCCTTAGCTGCCGCCGAGCCGCTCTTCTTCGCCGGCTTCGCGGCCTTCGCGCCGCCCTTGGCCCGCGGCGTCTTGGCCCGCACGAGAGCGTCGGCGCCGCCGGCGGCCTGACTGCCCTCGCCGAGGCGACCGATCAGAGCCATCGCCGCGGCCGGGTTGCGAGCCTTGGCGCCGGAGATGAAGAAGAGGAACACGTCGCGCGGCAGGCTCGCCGGCGTCGCCCCGCCGAGATAGCGGAGGGTGTCCGGCGCCCTCCCCTCGCTCCATGCTTTCCCGCGCAGCGCCCAGTCATCGAGCCCGGCCGCCGGATAGCCGGCCGCCTCGTCCTCCGACGAGCGCTGCAGCCGCGCGTAGACGAAGTCGCCGGTGACGTCGGCGATGGCCGGATAGTCGTCGGAGTCGGCGTAGACGATCGGCACGCGCGCCTGCGCGGCGATCTCGACGAAGGCCGGATCGACGAAGGTCTCGTGCCGCACCTCGAGCGCATGCCTGAGCCGCCGCCCCTTCGCCTCAGGCGGCAGGAGCTTCAGGAATGCCGCAATGTCCTCGCGGTCAAACTTCTTGTTGGGCGGCAGCTGCCAGAGGAGCGGCCCGAGCTTGTCGCCGAGCTCGAGCACGCCACTCTCCATGAACCAGGCGATGCGCTCCCCTACCCCGGCGAGCTTGGCCGCCGCGCAGACCGCGCGATGCCCCTTCACCGCGAAGACGAAATTCTCGGGGGTCTCCTCGGCCCAGCGCTTGTAGATGTCTGGGGTGAGGGCTCGGTAGAACGTCCCGTTGACCTCGATCGTGGTCAGCACCCGGCTCGCATATCTGAGCGCGTCGTTCTTCGAGAGGCCCGGCGGATAAAAGCTCGTCCGCCAGTCCTCGAAATCCCACCCGCCAATCCCGACGCGGATCATTCCGATCCTCAATCCCGCCAGGCGGCCTTCGTGCCGCCGCCGAGGCTGCAGCTGAGGCCGATGAGGTAGCCGAAGTCGTACCAGCCGCCGGAATTGTTCACGTCGTAGATGTTCACCCGCTCGGTGAAGAGCGAGATCACGAAGGTGATCGGCAGGATGATGCCGTGCCAGAGGCCCATGAAGAAGCCGGCCACGCGCCCGTCGGCGTCGGGCGTGTCGACGGCGGGGTTCACGCCCGCCGCGCAGGCTGCCAGCAGAACGCCGGCGATCAGGATCAAGACGACGTTCTGATATTTGCGCATTCGGCTCCGGGCTCCGCTCAAGCTCCGCAGACACTGGCCCAGCTCGCGCCGCATGTCACCAGCTGCCCGCGGAACCGACCGCGTTCGGAACATCCCGGCCCGGCGCTGACCCACGCCACTGCCCGGATGCGCCCGGCCGCGCGCGTCGACTTGGCGGCAGGCTAATGGTACGAATACGCACGTTCGGGTCTGAAGGCTAACGCGCAACCGCCGCCGAATGCGGCCGAGGGGCGAGTTCGATGCTCCCCATTCTTGGTCCGGTCGCCGCGGTGCTGCCCCTCCCCCTCGTCGCTCGATCTGCTGGACGAGAACCCTCCGATACCCCCGTCGCGCAGCGGCCCCCGCCAGCCGCCTCCGTGACGCGTTTCGGCGCCGAATTCTTGCGGCAGGCGGCAGCAACGCCGTGTTGCCACCCCACTTCGCACCGTCCATCCGACCGTGACCTCGGAGGTACCATGACAGCGTTCCCGCTCATTCGGCACGGCCTCGCCGTCGCGTCGGCGGCCCTTTTCCTTGCTTGCGCCGCGGCCTCGATGGCGCACGCTCAGAATCTCGCGGCTCCGCCCTCAGCGACGACCGCGCCGCTTGTCGCAAACGGCGCGGCGCTCGACGTCCACACCCACATCGCCAGCCAGCGCCTCACCGACATCTTCACTGGCGGCGGCGTTCCGAGCGCGGGCGCGGAGGACCTCATCGCCCGCCTCGACGAGGGCAACGTGCGGCGCGCGGTGATCCTCTCGGCCGCCTATCTGGGCGAGGCCGTGGGCTTCACGGACGACTCCAACATGGCGCTGGAGAACGATTTCGTTGCGGCAGAGGTGGCCAAGTATCCGGATCGGCTGATCGGCTTCTGCGGCATCAATCCGCTCTACGCCAGCGCCGCCGCCGAGGTCGACCGCTGCCTCGACCTGCCCGGAATGCTGGGCGTGAAGATCCATCTCGAGGGCTCGGGAGTCGACCTCACCCGCCAGGCGGACTTCGACGGTCTGAACGCCGTGTTCGATCGCATCGCGGCGCGCGACGCTCCCATGTTGATGCACGTCGCCGACCGCTGGGGTCTTTCGCCGACCGGGGATGCGCTCGCTCATCTCGCGACGATCCTCGGCGCGCATCCCGATGTGCGCGTCGCGCATGCGCACTGCGCCGGCAATACCGACGACCACATGATCGAGACGTGGCTGCGGGTGAGGCAGTCCGGCTACAACCCGGAGACCTCCTACGTCGACGTCAGCGCGTGCCTCGCGTTCTTCGTCGATGCCCCGCTCGCGCAACGGGAGCTGATCGTCTGGCGATTCCGCAAATGGGGCATCGACCACGTTCTCTTCGGTAGCGACTATTTCGCCCTGTTCGGCGAGACGCCGCGCCAGACGCTGGAGATCCTCGCGCAGTACCCGTTCACGCAGGAAGAGCTGGACACGATCCTCAACAATGACGGGGCCGGATGGCTGGGGCGTTGATCGACGTCCTTGTGATCCCGCAATCTCTCACCGAACCCTCCTGCCTGTAGCGACTGGGGCGGCTAGCGCCGCCGGCCGCGCCGGCCCGCCTCGCTGCCCGGGCGGCCGCCGATCGAGCGGGGCTTCTGGGGCGGATCGCGGGTGAGCGGGAGGCTGGTCGGTCCCGGCCCCATCTCGTCGAGGCCGGGCTTTCGCGGGCGCTGGGTTTCCAGGGGAACCTCGGTCCGCCTGATCGTCATCTCGTCAAGGTCGGGCTTGTGCGGGCGCGTCCCGCCCTTCAGCCGCGACTTGCCGCGACCGCCGCCCCTGCCCGGGGCCGGCTCGCCGTCCGCCACGCCGGACGCGCGCTCCTGGGCGAGCGCAGTGCCGCGCGCGAGCGCGTCGTCGCCGTATTCGAGGTCGAGCTGTTCGAGCCGGCGGACCTCATCGCGGAGGCGCGCCGCTTCCTCGAACTCGAGATTGGCGGCGGCGTCGCGCATCCCCTTCTCGAGGTCGGCGATCGTGGCCCGGAGGTTGTGCCCGATGACCGCCCCGTGTTCTTCAAGTCCGGTCTTCACGGTGACCCGGTCGCCCTCGTAGACGCTCGACATGATGTCGCCGATCGACTTCTTGATCGAGGCCGGCGTGATGCCGTGCTCGACGTTGTAGGCGACCTGCTTTTCGCGCCGCCGCTCGGTTTCGGCCATCGCCCGCTCCATCGAGCGGGTGACGCGGTCGGCGTAGAGGATGACCCGGCCGTCGATATTGCGCGCCGCGCGGCCGATGGTCTGGACGAGCGAGGTCTCGGAGCGGAGGAAGCCCTCCTTGTCGGCGTCGAGCACCGCGACGAGGCCGCATTCGGGGATGTCGAGGCCCTCGCGGAGAAGGTTGATGCCGACGAGGGCGTCAAACGCGCCGAGGCGGAGGTCGCGGATGATCTCGATGCGCTCCAGCGTCTCGACGTCGGAATGCATGTAGCGCACGCGGACGCCGTTCTCGTGGAGATACTCGGTGAGATCCTCGGCCATCCGCTTGGTCAGCACGGTGATGAGGCTGCGGTAGCCGCGTTTGGAATTCTCGCGCACCTCGCCGAGGAGGTCGTCGACCTGCGCCTTGGCCGGACGGACCTCGACCGGCGGGTCGATCAGGCCGGTGGGGCGGATGACCTGCTCGGTGAACACGCCGCCGGTGCGGTTCATCTCCCACGGCCCCGGCGTCGCGGAGACGTACATGGTCTGCGGGCGCATGAGGTCCCACTCCTCGAAGCGGAGCGGGCGGTTGTCCATGCACGAGGGGAGCCGGAAGCCGTACTCGGCGAGCGTCGCCTTGCGGCGGAAGTCGCCGCGGAACATCGCGCCGATCTGCGGGATGGTGACGTGGCTCTCGTCGACGAAAACGAGGGCATTGTCGGGCAGGTACTCGAACAGGGTGGGCGGCGGCTCGCCGGGATTGCGGCCGCTCGAATAACGCGAATAGTTCTCGATGCCGGCGCACGAGCCGGTCGCCTCGATCATCTCGAGGTCGAAGCGGGTGCGCTGCTCGAGACGCTGCGCCTCGAGAAGGCGGCCGGCGGCGTTGAGCTCGTCGAGGCGCCACCTGAGCTCCTCGCGGATGCCCTTGACCGCCTGCGCCAGCGTCGGCTTCGGGGTCACGTGGTGCGAGTTGCCGTAGACCTTCACCGACTTGAGGTCGGCCGATTTCTCGCCGGTCAGGGGGTCGAACTCGGTGATCGCCTCGATCTCGTCGCCGAAGAGCGAGACCCGCCAGGCGCGGTCTTCCAAGTGGGCCGGGAAGAGCTCGACGGTGTCGCCGCGTACGCGGAACGAGCCGCGGACGAAATTGATGTCGGTGCGCTTGTATTGCAGCGCAACGAGGTCGGCGAGGAGCTGGCGCTGGTTGATGCGCTCGCCGACCGTGAGGATGAAGGTCATGGCGGTGTACGCCTCGACCGAGCCGATGCCGTAGATGCACGAGACCGAGGCGACGATGATCACGTCGTCGCGCTCGAGGAGCGAGCGCGTCGCCGAATGGCGCATGCGGTCGATCTGCTCGTTGATGCTCGACTCCTTCTCTATGTACGTATCGGTACGCGGGACGTAGGCCTCGGGCTGGTAGTAGTCGTAATAGGAGACGAAATACTCGACCGCGTTCTCGGGGAAAAAGTTCCGGAACTCGCCGTAGAGCTGGGCCGCAAGGGTCTTGTTCGGGGCGAGGATGAGCGCCGGGCGCTGCGTCGCCTCGATGACCTTGGCCATGGTGTAGGTCTTGCCCGAGCCGGTGACGCCGAGGAGCACCTGGTCGCGCTCGCGGGCGTTCACGCTCTCGACCAGCTCGGCGATCGCGGTGGGCTGGTCGCCGCGCGGCTCGAAGGCGGAGAGGAGCTTGAGCGCCCTGCCGCCTTCCGACTTCTCCGGCCGCGGCGGCCGGTGGGGCATCCACGCCTTCTCCTTGAACTCGGGCCGCCCCTCCTCGATCAGCTTGGAGAGCGCCTGCACCGTGGCCGTCACGGCATTGGCGGGCAGCGAGCCCACCTCCTCCAGCGAGACGTCGAGTCCCGGCACGGGGTTGAGGCCGGCCGCGGCGCGCTGCTGCGGCGTGCCGAGGCCGCCCATCGAGGTGCCGCGCGAGGTGCGGAGCGCCTTCTCTTCCTTCTTGCCCTTGCCGCCGGCGGAGCGGGGGCGCTTGGCGGGCTTGACGCCGACCGGCGAAGGGGCGCCCGAGATCGTCTCCGCGTCGTCGGTCGGGATCCCGCCCGGGATGGGCAAGCCCTGATCGAAGGCGTACTCGCCCTGGCGCTTGCTGCCGGTGCGTGGACCGCGCGTGCCGCGCTGCGGCTTCGCCGGCTCCTCCTCGGCGGCGCGCGAAATCTCCGCCGCCCAGTCGGAGACCGGGCCGGTGAACGAAGGGTCGAGCGGGGAGCCGTCGAGACCCTTCTGCGGGGCCTCGCCGAAACCTGATTTCTTGCGGGGGGTCATGGTGGGAATATGGGCGCTCGTGGATCGGTTGACGAGGGTAGGCCTAGCCACTCCCCCCTGTCATCCCGTGTCAGGAGACGAGGAGCTCATCATGCCGGTCGAGACTCGCAGCGTCACTCCGGCGGACATCGCCCTCTTCGAGCGGGTCGCTCCCGAGGTCTTCGACGAGCCGGTCCGGGCGGAGCGTCTCGCCGCCTATCTCGCCCAGCCGGGCCACCACATGATGGTGGCGATCGACGACGGGACGATCGTGGCGCAGTGCGCGGCCGTCGTGCACCGCCACCCAGACAAGGTCACCGAGCTCTATATAGACGAGGTCGGCGTCTCCCCGCGCTGGCAGCGCGGCATCGCGCGCCGCCTCCTCGACGAGATGTGCGCGTTCGGGAAATCGATCGGCTGCGTGGAGGCCTGGGTCGGCACGGAGACCGACAACCTCCCTGCCCGCGCTCTCTATGAATCGGCGCGGAAGGTCGAGGGCGTGTTCATGCTTCGTTCAGGCCGGGTTGACGCCGGCGACGCCG
>CAYOET010000226.1:0-3969 GCA_964402985.1 uncultured Bauldia sp.
TCGGCCTCGGCGCCCGCGACTCCCTTCGCCTCGAGGCGGGCCTTTGCCTCTACGGCCACGACATCGACGAGACCACCTCTCCGGTCGAGGCCGATCTCGGCTTCGCCATCGGCAAGCGCCGCCGCGCCGAAGGCGGCTTCCTCGGCGCCGACCGCGTGATGCAGGAACTGGTCGAAGGCCCCGGGCGCATCCGCGTCGGCATCAAGCCCGAAGGGCGGGCGCCTGCGCGCGAGGGCGCTGAAATCAGCGACACCGACAGCGGCGCCGTCGGCATCGTCACCTCGGGCGGCTTCGGCGCCACCTTTGGCGGCCCCGTCGCCATGGGCTACGTCCACCCCCGCGTGTCGGCGCCTGGCTCGCGCCTCACCCTCAAGGTCCGCGACCGCGAGCTGCCGGCCATCGTCGCGCCGCTGCCCTTCGTCCCCCATCGCTACCATCGGAAACCCCAGCCGGAGCCCGCCAAATCATGACTACCCGCTTCACCAAGGACCACGAATGGATCCGCGCCGAGGGCGGCGTCGCGACCGTCGGCATTTCCGACTACGCGCAGAACCAGCTCGGCGACGTGGTCTTCGTCGAACTCCCCTCGGTCGGCCGCAAGCTCAAGAAGCATGACGAGGCCGCGGTGGTGGAGTCGGTGAAGGCGGCGAGCGAAGTCTACGCGCCGGTCTCCGGCGAGGTGATCGAGGTCAACGCGGCCCTTACCGACGACCCCGCAGCGGTGAACCGCGGCGCCGAGACCGGCGGCTGGTTTCTGAAGCTCAAGCTCGCCGACCCTAAAGAGCTCGACGCCCTCATGGACGAACCCGCCTACCGCGCCTTCGTCGCCGCCCTGTAGCTCCAAGCGCCGCCCCGTGACGACCGCCGCCACGCCCACCGTTCTTAACCTCCCCCTTGCGGGGAGGTCGAAGCCGCGTTTCAGCGGGTTCGGGAGGGGGTGGGCCGGAGAGGTCGCGGGCCGATCCGCGGCTTTGCCGCGTGACCCCCTCCCGAAGCTGCTCGGGCGAAGCCCTCGCACCTTCGGCCTCCCCGCAAGGGGGAGGTTAAGAGCAGGGGACACCCGTTTCCCATCGGTCATGTCAGGGGAGGCGGCCTGATGGCCCACGAATACTCCGCCGAGATCCGCTGGACGCGGGATAGCGCCGCCTTTCTCGACGGTCGCTACAGCCGCGCCCACAAATGGATCTTCGACGGCGAGATCGAGGTCCCGGCCTCGTCCTCCCCGCTCACCGTGCGCGTGCCGTATTCGCGTGAGGACGCCGTCGACCCGGAGGAGGCGCTGATCGCCGCCGTCTCCAGCTGCCACATGCTGTTCTTCCTCTTCCATGCAGCGAAGTCCGGCTTTCTCATCGACGCCTACACCGACCGTGCGGTGGGTATCCTCGGCAAGACCGACGCCGGCCGCGTCGCGATGACGAAGATCACGCTCCGCCCCGACATCGCGTTCGGCGGCGAGAAGCGGCCGACCCCCGACGAGCTGGCCGCTCTCCACGAGCGCTCGCACGCCGATTGCTACATCTCCAACTCCCTGACCAGCACCATCACCATCGAGACCCCGGACGGGGTCCCGCTCATCGAGAAGGCCCCCGCCTGATGCGCTACCTCCCGCTCACACCGACCGATCGCGCGGCGATGCTCGCCACGATCGGCGTCGCCTCCGCCGGCGAGCTCTTTGCCGACATCCCGCATGCCGCCCGCATCGACGGGCTCCTCGACCTCCCCAGGACCAAGAGCGAGTTCGAGGTCGAGCGCATCATGGGCCGCATGGCGGGGAAGAACGTCGCCGCCGGCTCGGTGCCGTTCTTCGTCGGCGCCGGCGCCTATCGTCACCATGTCCCGGCGACGGTCGATCACCTCATCCAGCGCTCCGAGTTCCTAACCTCCTACACGCCCTACCAGCCGGAGATCAGCCAGGGCACGCTGCAGGTCCTCTTCGAGTTCCAGAGCCAGGTCGCCGAGCTGACCGGCATGGAGGTCGCCAACGCGGGCATGTATGACGGCTCGACCTCCGGCGGCGAGGCCGTGCTGATGGCCCGCCGCCTTACCCGCCGCGAGAAGGCGGTGATCTCGGGCGGCGTCCACCCGCAATACCGCGATGTCATCGCGACGCTGGCCGGCATGTCCGGCGGCCAGATCGATGCGCTCGCCCCCGACCCGACCGGCACCGAGGACATCATCGCCAAGATCGGCGACGACACCGCCTGTGTTGTGGTCCAGTCGCCGTCCTTCTACGGCCAGCTGCCCGACATCAGGAAGATCGCCGACGCCGCCCACGCCAAGGGCGCGCTCCTCGTCGTCGTCGTCACCGAGATCCTCTCGCTCGGCATCCTCCAGGCGCCCGGCGATCTCGGCGCCGACATCGTCGCCGCCGAAGGCCAGTCGCTCGGCAACTCGGTCAATTTCGGCGGCCCCTATGTCGGCCTCTTCGCCACCCGCCAGAAGTTCATCCGCCAGCTCCCCGGCCGCCTCTGCGGCGAGACCGTCGACGCCGACGGCCGCCGCGGCTTCGTGCTGACGCTCTCGACCCGCGAGCAGCACATAAGGAGAGAGAAGGCGACCTCGAATATCTGCACCTCGTCAGGCCTCTGCGCGACCGCCTTCTCGATCCACCTCAGCCTCCTCGGCGGCGAGGGGCTCCGGAAGCTCGCGCGGATCAATCACGCCAACGCCGTGAAGCTCGCTGATGCTCTGTCTCAGGTTCGCGGCGTAAGCGTGCTGAATGACTCGTTCTTCAACGAGTTCACGATCCGCGTTCCGGGCAATGCGACGGACGTGATCGAGAAGCTGGCGGCCCGCGGAATCCTCGGCGGCTTGCCCGCTTCGCGCCTCGAACCCGATCGACCCGAGGTCGGCGATCTCATCGTCGTCGCCTCGACCGAGATCAACTCCGACGACGACCGCGCCGCCTTCGTCGCCGCCCTTCGCGAGGTGCTGTGATGCTGCGCTCCTCTTCACGCCCCGCCGCAGCGGCGCACCCTTTCACCTCTCCCCAGCGGGGAGAGGTCGCGATCACCGGCTCGCCGCAGGCGAGGCGGGATGCGGGTGAGGGGGCTCAGGTCGTCGTGGGTTCGCTCCCTGCAGGGAGCCTGACTCATCAGCGTGGTACCCCTCACCCCGACCCGCTCCCCCCTGGGGAGAGGGGGAAGTCGTCGTGTTTGCCGCTGCCGACATGGAGATCCTGTGATGCTCAATAAGGAAGGCCGCGGGGCCACCACACCGGCCGCCAACGAAAGCGCGCCCGACACCCACACCTTCACCCGCAATCGCGGGCTGCGGGTCGAAGAGGCGCTGATCTTCGAGATCGGCCGCACCGAAGTCTCCGGCGTCGACCTCGACGAGCCGGCCCCGTTCCGGATGCGCCTCGGCGGCCAGGAGCGACAGACGGCGCCCGAGCTGCCCGGCCTCTCCGAGCCCGAGGCGATGCGCCACTATGTGCGCCTCTCGCGCAACAACTACGCGATCGACTCCGGGCTCTACCCGCTCGGCTCGTGCACGATGAAGCACAACCCGCGCCTCAACGAGAAGATGGCGCGGCTCGCCGGCTTCGCCGACGTCCATCCGCTGCAGCCGCTCTCGACGGTCCAGGGCGCGGTGGACCTTCTCGGCGAGCTTGCCCATTGGCTCCTCGAGATGACAGGCATGGCGGTCGTGGCGCTCAGCCCGAAAGCGGGCGCGCATGGCGAGCTCTGCGGGATGATGGCGATCAAGGCCGCCATCGCCGAGCGGGGGGAAGGGGAGAAGCGCCGCAAAGTGCTGGTCCCGCACTCCGCCCACGGCACCAATCCGGCCACCGCCGCCCTCCTCGGCTTCGAAGTGGTCGACGTTCCGGCCCGCGCCGACGGCACCGTCGATCCGGCCGCGGTCGAGGCGCTGCTGACCGACGAGATCGCCGCGATCATGCTCACCAACCCCAACACCTGCGGGCTGTTCGAGCGCGACATCGTCGCCATCGCCGACGCCGTCCACAAG
>CAYOET010000227.1:0-4982 GCA_964402985.1 uncultured Bauldia sp.
CCGGCGCACTGTCGGTGGCGAGACGGTCGGCGACCTTCGCGTCAAGGCGAGCCGACTCAAGGCCGTCTCGGTGCCGGCCGAGCGCGCGCCGGCGATGATCGACGAATATCCGGTGCTCGCCATCGCCGCCGCCTTCGCCGAGGGCGAGACGGTGATGAACGGGATCGGCGAGATGCGCGTGAAGGAGTCCGACCGCATCGCCGCCATGGTCGCCGGCCTCAGGGCCAACGGCATCGAGGTGCGCGACGGGCCGGAGATGATGGCGGTCACCGGCGGCGCCAAGGACATCGGCGGCGCGACGGTGAAGACCCATCTCGACCACCGCATCGCGATGAGCTTCCTGGTCCTCGGCCTCGCCGGGCAGAAGCCGGTGGCGGTCGACGACGCGGCGCCGATCCTGACCAGCTTCCCCGAGTTCGAGAGCACGCTGACCAAGTTCGGCGCGCGCTTCGAGCCGGTCGACCCAGCCCTCGCCGGCTAGCGATGATCATCGCGATCGACGGGCCGGCGGCGTCGGGGAAGGGCACGCTCGGCCGGCGCCTTGCGGAACGTTATGGGCTCAACCATCTCGACACCGGTCTCACCTACCGCGCCGTGGGCGCGGCGATGCTGGCCGCCCACATCCCGCTCGACGACGAGGCGGGGGCGGCGCGGATCGCACACGAGCTCGACTTCACCGACCTCCACCCGCGAAAACTCGGCGGGCCGAACATCGCCGAGGCGGCCTCACGGGTGGCGATCTATGGCGAGGTGCGGACGGCGCTGGTCGAGGCGCAGCGGCGCTTCGCGCGGAAGCCGCCGGGCGCGGTGCTCGACGGACGAGACATCGGGACGGTGGTCTGTCCGGACGCGGAGGTGAAGATCTTCCTCACCGCCGAACCGGTCGCCCGGGCCAAGCGGCGGGCCTCCGAGCTAGAGCTGCAGGGGCGCAGTCCAGGCTTCGAGGCGGTGCTCTCGGATATCAGGCGGCGGGACGAGCGCGACACCAACCGCGCGATCAGCCCGCTCCGCCAGGCCGCGGACGCGGTCTTGCTGGACACGACCAATCTCGATATAGAAGCCGCGTTTCGCGCCGCTGTGGATATCGTCGAGCGGGTACGGGCGTTGGGCCCCTAAGCCCAAGCCTTCCCCACTCTTCAATCCAACTATCCCGGCCAGGCGCGGCGAAAGACCAAACTGCCCTAGTCCAAAACTGCCTTGGCCTCGACCCGAGCATCGATCCACGCGAAAGCGGGGGTTCACGCGGGTTTGGGCTTGGCCCCTATCAACACCAGCGCCGAAGCATGATGCCTTCGGCCAGGAGTACAGATGAACCTACAAACACCGACCCGGGATGATTTTGCCGCTCTTCTCGATGAATCCTTCAAGGCCGACGCCCTCGCCGAAGGCGCCGTCATCAAGGGCAAAGTCGTCGCCATCGAGAAGGACCTTGCGGTCATCGACGTCGGTCTCAAGACCGAAGGGCGCGTGCCGCTGAAGGAATTCGGCGCCAGCGCCAAGGGCAACGAACTCAAGATCGGCGACACCGTCGAGGTCTATCTCGAGCGCATCGAAAACGCGCTCGGCGAGGCCGTTCTCTCGCGCGACAAAGCGCGCCGCGAAGAGAGCTGGGTCCGCCTCGAAGAGTCGTACAACAAGAAAGAGAAGGTCACCGGGGTGATCTTCAATCAGGTCAAGGGCGGGTTCACCGTCGACCTCGAAGGCGCCACCGCCTTCCTGCCGCGCAGCCAGGTCGACATCCGTCCGGTGCGCGACGTCGGCCCACTGATGCACAACGCGCAGTCGTTCGAGATCCTGAAGATGGATCGCCGGCGCGGCAACATCGTCGTCTCGCGCCGCACCGTGCTGGAAGAGACACGCGCCGAGCAGCGTTCGGAGCTGGTGCAGAGCCTCGAAGAGGGTCAGGTCATCGACGGCGTGGTCAAGAACATCACCGACTACGGTGCGTTCGTCGACCTCGGCGGCATCGACGGTCTCCTCCACGTCACCGACATCGCGTGGCGGCGCATCAACCACCCAAGCGAAGTGCTCTCGATCGGCCAGACCGTGAAGGTGCAGATCATCCGGGTGAACCAGGAGACGCACCGCATCAGCCTCGGCATGAAGCAGCTCGAGGCCGATCCGTGGCAGGGCATCGCCGACAAGTACCCGGTCGGCACCCGCTTCAAGGGCCGCGTCACCAACATCACCGACTACGGCGCGTTCGTCGAGCTGGAGCCGGGGATCGAGGGTCTCATCCACGTCTCCGAGATGAGCTGGACCAAGAAGAACGTCCACCCGGGCAAGATCGTTTCGACCTCGCAGGAGATCGAGGTGGTCATCCTCGAGGTCGATCCGGTCAAGCGCCGCATTTCGCTCGGCCTCAAGCAGACCCTCGAGAATCCGTGGCAGGCCTTCGCGGCCGCGCACCCGGTCGGCAGCGAGGTCGAGGGTTCGGTCAAGAACAAGACCGAGTTCGGCCTGTTCGTGGGGCTCGATGGCGACGTGGACGGCATGGTCCACCTCTCCGACCTCGACTGGAGCGTTCCGGGCGAGCAGGCGATCGAGAACTACAATCGCGGCGACACGGTGCGCGCCCAGGTCCTCGACGTCGACGTCGAGAAGGAGCGCATCTCGCTCGGCGTGAAGCAGGTCGGCGGCGACCCCTACAAGGCTGCCGCGGAGACGAGCGCTCCGGGCGGGGGCGTGAAGAAGGGCGGCGTGGTGACCTGTGAGGTCACCAAGGTCGAGGACGGCGGGCTCGAAGTGAAGATCATCGACACCGACCTCACCACCTTCATCAAGCGCGCCGACCTGTCGCGCGACCGGTCGGAACAGCGTCCGGAGCGGTTCTCGAAGGGCGACAAGTTCGACGCCCGCGTGACCACGTTCGACAAGAAGACCCACAAGATCACGGTGTCGATCAAGGCGCTCGAGATCGCCGAGGAGAAGGAAGCGGTGGCCCAGTACGGCTCGACCGACTCCGGCGCCTCGCTGGGCGACATCCTCGGCGCGGCCCTCAAGGCGCGCCAGGGCGGGGAGAAGGAAGAGGAGTAGTCCTCTCCCTTCATCGTCAAGAAATGCGAAGGCCCGCGGCAGTCCCGCGGGCCTTTTGCTTTTCAATGCAGGATCAGCGGCTTGCCGACCTCACGCCGACAGGCTACCGCTGAGGCCTTCACACGAGGCGGCATGGCCATGGATGCGAGTGAGATCGTCGACCGGCGGCAGATGCGCCGGCGTGTTTCGTTCTGGCGGGCGGCGGCGTTCATCGTGCTGGCCGTCGCGCTCCTGGCCGTGATCGGCGTGCGGAACGGCGGGCTGTTCAGGATCGAGGAGCCGCAGATCGCGCGCATCTCGATCAGCGGGTTCATCGCCAGCGACCGCGAGCAGGTGCGGCTCATCGAGCTTCTCGCCGAGGACGACGCGATCAAGGGTGTGATCGTGTCGATCGACTCCGGGGGCGGCACCACCGCCGGCGGCGAGGCGCTCTACGAGGCGCTGCGCAGGCTCGCCGAGGCCAAGCCGACGGTGGCGACCATGGACACGATCGGCGCTTCGGCCGCCTACATGGCGGCGATCGCCACCGACCATATCGTGGCGCGGCAGACGACCATCACCGGGTCGATCGGCGTCCTCTTCCAGTTCCCGGAATTCGGCGACCTCCTCGACAAGCTCGGGGTCGACATCACCGAGGTGACGAGCGGACCGCTCAAGGCCGAGCCGTCGCTGTTCGAGCCGGCGAGCCCCGAGGGGCTGGCGATGATCCAGAGCCTCGTCAACGATACCTATGTGTGGTTCGTCGGCCTCGTCGCCGAGCGGCGCGGGATGAGCGTTGCCGAGGCGACGGCGCTCGCCGACGGTCGCGTGTTCAGCGGCGGGCAGGCGCTCGCGGCGCGGCTGATCGACGAGATCGGCGGCGAGGACGCGGCGGTGGCGTGGCTCGGCACGCGCGGTGTCGACGCCGAGCTGCCGGTGCGCACCTGGGCGCCGAGCGAGCCGGGATTCGGCTTCCCGTTCGCCCATGCGGCGGCCGAAGTGGTGGCGCGGGTCCTCGGCATACCGCCCGAGGCGGTGACCGCTTTGGGCGGAGAACGCCTTATCCCGGAGAGACTTATGCTTGACGGTCTCCTGTCGGTTTGGCAGGCTCCGGGAACCTTACCGATCATCGATGGGGCGTCGAGATGATCAAGTCGGAGCTGGTGCAGGTCGTCGCCGACCAGAACCCGCACCTCTATCAACGCGACGTCGAGCACATCATCAACGCGATCCTCGATACGATCACCGAGGCGCTCGCCGCGGGTGACCGGGTCGAGCTCCGGGGTTTTGGCGCGTTCTCGGTGAAGAACCGGCCGGCGCGGCAGGGGCGCAACCCGCGCACCGGCACGTCGGTGGCGGTGACCGAGAAATACGTGCCGTTCTTCAAGACCGGCAAGGAGATGCGCGAGCGTCTCAACGGCGGCGAGTGAGCAGGCCCTGGCCCCGGTGACGGCGTGAGGCGCCTCGCCCGCTACCTCGTTTTCCTGCCCATCGCGGCGATCGTGGTGATCCTCTCGGTCGCCAACCGCGCGCCGGTCAGCTTCTCGCTCGACCCGTTCAATCCCGACCAGCCGGCGTTCTCGGTGCAGCTGCCGATGTACTGGCTGATCTTCGCCGTGCTCGCGGTGGGCATCGTGGTCGGCGGCCTCGCCACCTGGCTCGGGCAGACGCACTGGCGGCGCGATGCGCGGGTGCGCGGCGCCGAGCTGGCGCGGCTCCGTCAGGAGGCCGGGCCAATGCGCGCCGACCCCTCGGGGCCACGGTTGCCGGCTACCAGGTAAGCCCTTCTCCCTCGGGACCTCGCAACAAAGCCCCCTCTCCCCGGCGGGGAGAGGGTTGGGGTGAGGGGGCTCCACCTCTCCGGATGGGGCTCTGGGATGGAGATCTTTCCGGAGAGGTGGAGCCCCCTCACCCGGATCCCGCCTCGCCTGCGGCGAGCCGGTGATGCCCGACCCCGGATCAAGTCC
>CAYOET010000228.1:0-9184 GCA_964402985.1 uncultured Bauldia sp.
ATCGACCACATGCTGCGGCACGGGGCGACCAGCGTGGTGATGGGCGAGCGCGAGATCGCTCGCGGGATGCTCGAGCTCGCGTTCGGCGAGCCGCGGGGCGGCGTGCCGGCGGAAGGATCGCTCGGCCCCGGGCCGGGTTCGGCCGAGCCGGAGCCGAAGCCGGCTTAGGGGGAGGTTAAATCCGGCCGCCGCCGCGCTAGGATCGGCGCATGAGCCAGGCGAGGGGGCGTCCGCCCCATCCCGATACGCTGACCCCGGCCGAGTGGGAGGTGCTCAACCTCGTCCGTCACGGGGTGCGCAACGCCGAGATCGCGCGGCTCCGCGGGACGAGCGTCGACGCGGTGAAATTCCACGTCGCCAACATCCTCGGGAAGCTGTCGGCGGAAAGCCGGGCCGAGCTCAAGATCTGGGACGGGGTGCCGGCGGACAGCGCCCTCCAAGGGAGAGAGACCATGCCGGAAGCGCAGCTTGGACCGATCGGGCAGATCGCGCGGGAGGTCAGCGACATCCGCGCGGCGGAGCGCTGGTACAAGGAGGTGCTGCGCCTACCGCACCTCTTCACCTTCGGCGACCTCGCCTTCTTCGACTGCGGCGGCACGCGCCTCTTTCTGACCCCGCCCGAGAACGGGGCCAAGCCGAAGGCGCAGTCGGTGCTCTATTTCCGGGTCGCCGGGATCCACGACACGCACAAGGCGCTCGGCGAGCGCGGGGTGAGGTTCGAAGGGGCGCCGCATCTCATCCATCGCCACGGCGACGGGACCGAGGAGTGGATGGCGTTCTTCACCGACCCCGACGGCAACATGCTGGCATTGATGGAGCAGGTGAAACCCGCCGCCTAGACCGGGGGAGCGCCGCCGCCGAAGAGGGCGTTGTAGAAGGCGGTGGCGGCGATCCAAAGGGCGCCCGAGACGAGATAAAGGATGACGCCGGTGAGGATGGCCGCGATGAAGCCGAATATCGCGGCGAGGCCGTCATGCTGGAGGAGCGCCAGCGCTAGGAAGCAGATGCCCCAGGCCGGCGCCATGTTGGCGAGCGGGATGGGGAGGAAGATGACGGTCGCGAGCAGCAGGCAGATCAGGCCGATGATGCGGTCGCCGACCGGGCCGAACATGAATTCGAGGCGCGGGCGAAGGAGCCGCTCGCTGCGGCGGAGGTAGGGCAGGATCGCGTCGACGATGCGCTTGAGGTCGGCGATCTTGAACGAGCGGTCGCTGAGAAACGCCGGCAGCCAGAGGTCGGCACGACCGATGGTCAGTTGCGCGGCGACGAGGAGGAGCGGGGCGCCGAAGACCGAGGAGGCGCCGGGCGGCATCGGCAGAACGTTGGGCGCGGCGAGGATGAAGAGAAGCGCCCCAAACGCGCGGTCGTGGAACGCGGTGAGGATGGCGCCGAGCGTGATGCGCTCCTCCGGGCGCTCGGTGAGCTTGCGGAGCACGGTCGAGAAGCGCTGCGTCGGGCTGCCCCGGCGCGCCCGCGCGAACCGTTCACGAAGCCGGCTGGGCTGGATCTCGGTGTTGGCCATGGACTCTGGCGTCGTCCCCGCTGCCGCTCCCCCTTAAGTGAGCGGCGGTGAAGGTTCCTACAATAGCACGCCGCGAATTCGGGCCTATCAGGCGAATCGAGGGGACCGCGATCAGGCTTTACGCGGCCTTCCGATCGTCGAGCTGGTTGAAGTCGACGGGGTCGAGGGAAACGGCGCGCTCGGTCCAGCGGATGAGCTCGAGGCTTCCGTCGAAATCCTCGGCGATTGCGGTGCAGCTTTCGACCCAGTCGCCGGCGTTGATGTACTCGATGCCGTCGATCTCACGCATGCCGGCGAGGTGGATGTGGCCGCAGACGACGCCGTCGGCGCCGGCGCGGCGCGCCTCGGAGGCCAGCGCCGCCTCGTAGGCACGCATGAAGCGAGAGGCGTCCTTGACCTTCGACTTGGCCCAAACCGAGAGCGACCAATAAGGCCGGCCGGTGCGGTGGCGAACGGCGTTGACGATCCGCGAGGCGTTGAAGACCGCGAGATAGGCGATAGACCCGAACAGCGAGAGGACAGGCGAATAGCGGACCACGGCGTCGCACTGGTCGCCATGGGTGACGAGGAGTTTTCGGCCGTCGGCGGTGCGGTGGATGGCGTCGAGGCGGATCTCTATGCCGCCGAAGGAAATGTTGGGGTAGTCGCGCAAGAACTCGTCGTGGTTGCCGGGGATGTAGACGATGCGCGTCCCCTTGCGCGCCTTGCGAAGCAGCTTCTGCACGACGAGGTTGTGGCTGGCCGGCCAGTTCCAGGCGCGACGCAGCGCCCAGAAGTCGACCACGTCGCCGGCGAGGTAGATGGTGTCGGCCTCGTGGTGGCGGAGGAAATCGAGGATGCGCTCGGGCTGGCACCCCTTCATCCCGAGATGAAAGTCGGACAAGAATAGCGTCCGCACGCGGCGGGGGGTGAATCGGTCGAACATGCTCCGCGACCCTTTTTCGATGCGCTCGCGGATAGTGCAACTCGCCGACAGTTCTATGACATCTTCAGTAACGGGACATTCATGAAACAGCGGCTCCTGGTGATCGGGCTCGATGCGTTCGAGATATCTCTCGCCGAGACAATGTTCGCGGAGGGAAAACTCCCGAACCTTCGCCGGCTAAGGGATCAGGGCGCCCGGTTCAGACTCGATCACGGGCGGGCCAAATATACCGGGCTCGGCTGGGAGCATTTCAGCAGCGGCAAGACGCCGGAGCTGGAACAGCGCTGGTCGGCGGTGCATTTCGACAAGGCAACCTATACCGCGCGCCAGGACCCGACATCGGCGATGCCCTTTCTGGCCGAGGCGAAGTGCCGGACGGTGGTCTTCGACGTCCCCTATTTCGACCTGACCAAGGCTCCGGCGGTGCGCGGCATCAGCAGCTGGGGCGCCCACGACCCGGGCGTCGCCAATATCGCTCGCCCAGCGGAAGTGGCCGCCGAGTTCGCCGAGCGCTTCGGCGCCTATCCAGCGCCCGAATGGATCTATGGCTTCTCGTGGCCGTCGGTCGAGCGGACGGAACGGACGGGCGTCGCGCTCAGCGAGGCGGTGGCCCTGCGCACCCGCGCGGCGAAGTGGCTCTTCGGCGAGCGGGTGCCGGACTGGGACCTCGGCATCGTCGTGGTGTCGGAGTCGCACTCGGCAATCGAGCCGCTCTGGCACGGGGTCGACGCGGCGCACCCGCTCCACGGGATCGCCTCCTCGGCAGCGGCCGGCCAGGCCCTGCGGGCGGTCTACGAGGCGATCGACCGGCTGGTCGGCGAGCTGGTCGAGGCGTTTCCGGACGCGGCCGTGGCCGCCTTTGCCATGCACGGCATGGGCTCGAACGACGCCGACCTTCCGGGCATGGCGCTCGTCCCCGAGCTCCTCTACCGGCATGCGTTTGGACGGCCCTACGCCGATGCCAAGCGATGGGCCGGGGCGGTCGCCGCCACCGGGCCGATCCTTGCTGCCGATGAGGGCTGGGACAGGGCGATGGGCAAGGTGGTGCCGTGGCCGGCGCAGCCCGGGCCGGGGAATTGGCTGCGCCGGATCATGGGCAAATCCAACAAGCCGCGCTGGGCGAAAACCTCGGGCATCGATTGGATGCCGGCTACGCGCTACTACGCGTTCTGGCCGGACATGCCGGCCTTCGCGCTGCCCGCGTACTACGACTCGCAGATACGGCTGAACCTGACGGGGCGCGATGCGCGCGGGCGCGTTCCAGCCGAGGGCTATGAGGCGGCGCGGAACGAGATCGCCGCGCTTCTCCAGGCCTGCCGCGATCCGGTGATCGGGCAGGGGGTCGTGTCCGAGATTCACCTCCCGGAAAAGGCGCCGCTCGAGGTCGGGCCGACGGAGGCCGACATCTACGTCTCGTTCCGGCCCGGGCTGGTGGCTTTCGACCATCCCCAATTGGGGCGCATCGGGCCCTATCCGTTCAGACGCACGGGCGGCCACTCGGGCGAGTGGGGGTTCCTGTGGGCGGCGGGGGTGGGGATCGCGGCGGGAGAGCGGGGGACCGCGAGCTCGTTCGACGTGGCGCCGACGATCCTCGACTGGTTCGGCGAGAAGCGGCCCGCCGTCATGAGCGGGACGTCGCTCCTCGAGCGGATCGCGCCTGTCGCCGGCGCTCGGTCAGTGCGATCCAGCGCCCCCGCCGGATAGCGTCGCGTTGCAGGGCGAGGAGCCAGCGCACCGGGTCGCCGGAGGCCGCGGCGCGACGAAGCTTCCAGGCGGCGACGGTCTTGTCGCCCCAGACCGCGAGACGCGCGGCGGGCGTCGTCGCGCGGGGGGCGGTGAGGCGGCCGAAGCCTTCATAATAGCGGGCGACATAGTCGAGGGTCTGGCGGTCGGGGGCGATGATATGGTCGACGCGGGTGTTCTTCACCCACACGCCCGTGCCGCCGTCCGCCATCACTGCCTCTATGATTCGTGTTTCCTCGCCGTTGCGAATCCAGCCGACCCCGGCGAGGCCGGTCGCGACGTCGAAGGGGTGGGCGCGATGGGCCGAGGTCCGCATCGCGAAGTTGGCGCCGTAGGGGAGGACGTGGCGGGTCACCAGGGCGCCGTCGGTCTCGACGACCATGCGGGCGAAGGCGGAGCCGATCACCGGCAGGGCGGGGATGAGCCAGGGCGGCGGAGCGCCCTCGAAGACGGGGTTGATGGGGCCGCCGAAGAAGGCCGCCTCGGGATGGGCTTGGATCGCGGCCGCCCAGTTGCGGAGCCAGTCCACGGGAAGCACGACGTCATCGTCGATCACACGACGACGTCGCCGGTCGCCAGCGCCACGGCCGCGTTGCGTGCCCGGGCCAGCCCCTCTTGCGGTTCGACGCCGACCACGAGGGGCACGCGTCCCGCGAACTCGCCGGCCACCGCCGGGCTGTCGTCGCTGCAGTCGTTGAGGACAAGGACGACCTCCCACGGCGCGTCGGGCGGGGCGACCGCGGCGAGCGAGACAAGCGTGCGGCGGAGGCTCGCCGCGCGGTTGCGCGTGCAGATGGCGACGGTTAGCCGGCTCGGCCGGGAAATGGAGGCGGCCAGCGGTCCTTCGGTGCGGGGGTTCATCGTCCCGTTACAATCGCGTCATAGGGCAACGGGGCGAAGTCGGGGGGTTCATGAGCGAGCCGCGTTACAACGTCCTATTCCTGTGCACCAAGAATACCGCCCGGTCGATCCTCGGCGAGGCGATCCTCAACAAGGTCGGCGGCGGGAAATTCCAGGCCTTCAGCGCCGGAACCTATCCGCGGGGCACGGTCAATCCGAACGCGCTGCACCTCCTCCAGCATCTCGGCTACGACGTTTCGAACGCCCGCTCCAAGTCGTGGGACGAGTTCGCCGCCCCGGGAGCGCCCGACCTCGATTTCGTGTTCACGGTCTGCGACGACGCCGCGGGCGAGGAATGCCCGGTCTGGCCAGGACAGCCGATGACCGCGCATTGGGGCATCCCCGATCCTTCCAAGGTGCAAGGCACACCGGCCGAGGTCGCGCTCGCTTTCGATGACGCCCACCGCATGCTGCTGCAGCGAATCAGTATATTTGTCTCGCTGCCGTTCAGTTCGCTCGACCGTCTCGCTCTCGGCCGCAAGCTGGTCGAGATCGGCAAGATGGATGGGGCGACCGAGAGGGCAATGAACCAGACATGACAGCCAATCTGTCGCAGCGGCTCGCTGCGGAGACGATCGGTACCGCGTTCCTTCTTCTCGCACTCGTCGGCGCCGGGCTGATGGCCTCGGAGGCCCTTCCCGGGGGCAATGCCGTTCTCACCCTCGCCGCGGTCGGCCTCGCCGGCGGCGCCGTCCTGTCGCTGATGATCACCATTCTCGGGCCGCTCTCGGGCGGGCACTTCAATCCGGCGGTCACGATCGCCTTTGCCCTGCGCGGGGAGATCGCGTGGGATCGGGGAGCTGCCTATATCGCCGCGCAGGTGGTGGGCGGCGTCGTCGGCGTCGCGCTCGCCAACGTGATGTTCGGGCACGGCCTCCTCGAAATGTCGGCCACCTCACGGATGGGCGGCGGGCTGTGGCTGGGCGAGATCATCGCCACCTTCGCCCTCGTGTTCACGGTGCTGATGACCGTTGCCAAGGCGCCCGGCGCGACACCCTGGGCAGTCGGCGCGGTGCTCGCGGCGGGGCATTTCTTCACCGCCTCGGGGGCCTTCGCCAACCCGGCGGTGACGATCGCGCGGCTCTTCACGAACTCGTTCACCGGCATCGACGCCGCGAGCGTGTTCCCGTTCGTGGTCGCCGAGCTGGTCGGGGCGGTCGTCGCCGTCGCGCTGGCCGCGTTCCTCCTCAGCGGAGCGAGTGCACCGGTAGCTGCGGCGGCGGCACCCGCCACGCGTACCAAGAAGAAGGCGGCGGCTTAGGCATCGCGCTCCTCCCCCTTGCAAGGGGGAGGAAGGGCTACGCCGCGACGCGCTTGGGCTGGATGAGCTTGCGGTTGACGAGGACCTCGGCGATCTGCACCGCGTTCAGCGCGGCGCCCTTGCGCAGATTGTCGGAGACGATCCACATCGAGAGGCCGTTGGGGACGGTCGGGTCCTTGCGGATGCGCGAGACATAGGTGGCGTCCTCGCCGGCGACCTCGTGCGGGGTGATGTAGCCGCCGTCCTCCTGCTTATCGATGACCAGCACGCCCGGCGCGTCGCGGAGGATCGAGCGCGCCTGGGCCGAGGTGATCGGCTCCTCGAACTCGATATTCACCGCTTCGGAATGGCCGATGAACACCGGCACCCGCACGCAGGTGGCGACGAGCGCGATGTTGGGGTCGAGGATCTTCTTGGTCTCGACCTGCATCTTCCACTCTTCCTTGGTCTGCCCGTCGGACATGAAGACGTCGATATGCGGGATGACGTTGAAGGCGATGCGCTTGGTGAACTTCTTGGTCTCGACCGAATCCGAGACGAAGACCGCCCGGGTCTGGGTGAAGAGCTCGTCCATGCCCTCCTTGCCGGCGCCGGAAACCGACTGGTAGGTCGCCACCACGACGCGCTTGATCTTGGCCTCGTCGTGGAGAGGCTTCAGCGCCACCACCAGCTGGATGGTCGAGCAGTTGGGGTTGGCGATGATGTTCTTCTTGCGGAAGCCGACGATCGCGTCGGCGTTGACCTCCGGCACGATCAGCGGGACGTTGTCGTCGTAGCGCCAGGCCGACGAGTTATCGATGACGATCGCGCCCGCGGCGGCGATCTTCGGCGACCACTCCTTGGAGACGGCGGCGCCGGCCGACATCAAGCAGATGTCGGTGTCGGAGAAGTCGAAATTCTCGAGCGCCTTGACCTTGAGGGTCTTGTCGCCGAACGAGACGTCGGTGCCTTGGCTGCGGCGCGAGGCGATGGCGACCACCTCGCCGACGGGGAAGCCGCGCTCGGCGAGAACGTCCAGCATCTCGCGGCCGACATTGCCGGTGGCACCCACCACCGCGACCTTGAATTCCATGACTCATAGCTCCCGATTGGCCGATCCGGCCGATCCCGGCCGTGGCTCTAGCACAAATCAGCCCTCGATTTCCTCGGCGGAAACCGAAGGCTAGGCGGTTTTGGCGGTTTTGGTTTTGCGGCGGCCGACGCGCGCGAACGTGCCTGCGGTCGTGACAGTGTCAGACCGGACAGATAGGCTCGCCTCTGAAAGAACCGGCGCGCGCATGGGCTGCCTGCAACAAATGGCGGCACCGTCGTGACGAAAAAGCCGGGGTCTGTCAACGCATATGCGAGGTGGGGGAATGAGCAGGCTCGGAGCTATCGTGGGCGCGGCGATCCTGATCGGAGGGGTCGCGCAGCCGGCAAGCGCGGAGACGATGGACGCGGCGACGATCGAGGCGACGTTCTCGGGGATGTCGTTCCTCGGCGTCTATGACGACGGGACCTGGTTCTCGGAGATCTACGCGCCCGACGGGTCGATCAGCTATGTTGATGCCGTGGTCGGACATCACGTCGGGGACTGGAGCGTGCGCGGCAACACTTTCTGCACCTTCTACACCGACATGGATGGGGTGTGCCTCACCGCGGAACAGACCAGCGCCAATTGCTACCTCATGGCGCCGCCGCCGGCGACCAAAGGGGCGGTGTCGGAGGGGAGTGTCACGATCGGCTGGAACGCGCTCGAGCCGTCGACCTGCGAGAGCCTGCCGACCGCGACGCCGACGCCGCGCGGCAAGTAAGAATCGGGCGAGGGACTCGGGAGGGGATCATGAGACGGGTTGGATTGGCGAGCGCCGCGGTCGTTCTCGTGGCCGGCGGGGCTGGCCTCGCCGCCGCCGAGACGATGGACGGCGCGACCATCGAGGCGACCTTTTCGGGCATGTCGCTCACCGGCATCTATGACGACGGGTCGCGGTACTCGGAGATTTACGCGCCCGACGGGTCGATCAGCTACGTCGACGTCGCCAACGGGCACCTCGCCGGCGAATGGGAGGTGCGCGGCGACACCTTCTGCACCACCTACGAGGACGGCCAGGGCGCCTGCCTCACCGCCGAGCAGGTGAGCAGCAATTGCTACATCTTCGCGGAGCCGCCGCGGAAGGGCGCGGAGCCGGCGCTCGGCGTGGTGATCGGCTGGAACGCGCTCGAGGAGTCGACCTGCGAGGCCCCGGCGGCGATGCCAGCGCCGCGCGGGAAGTAAGGACGAGGGCGGGTCTTAGCCCGCCAGCCGGTCCATCTCGGCGCGGATGGCGGCGCCCATTTCGTGGGTGCCGACGCGCTTCATGCCCTCGCTCATGATGTCGCCGGTGCGCAGGCCCTTGTCGAGCGTCGCGGCGATGGCGTGGTCGATGAGATCGGCCTCGGCCTTCATGTTGAACGAATAGCGGAGCGCCATCACGAAGCTCGCGATCATCGCGATCGGGTTGGCGATGCCGCGGCCGGCGATGTCCGGCGCGGAGCCGTGGACCGGCTCGTAGAGTGCCTTCCGCTTCTTGGTCTTGACGTCCGGCGCGCCGAGCGAGGCCGAGGGCAGCATGCCGAGCGAGCCGGTCAGCATCGCGGCGACGTCTGAGAGCATGTCGCCGAAAAGATTGTCGGTGAGGATGACGTCGAACTGCTTGGGCCAGCGCACCAGCTGCATGCCGCCGGCGTCGGCGAGCATGTGCTGGAGGTCGACCTGGGGGTACTCGTTGGCGTGGATCTCGCTCACCACCTGATGCCAGAGAACGCCGGACTTCATGACGTTCCGCTTCTCCATCGAGGTGACCTTGTTGCGGCG
>CAYOET010000229.1:0-8221 GCA_964402985.1 uncultured Bauldia sp.
CGGTAAAGGCGGGGCACCAGGCCATAGGCGAGGCGGACAAGACCGCGCTTGAGCGTGCGGTTGAGCGAGAACTGATTGCGCTCGACGACGATCAGCCTGGTCCGCCAGCGGGCGAGGCGATTGGCGAGAATGGCGGCGACGTTGGTGTGGGTGAGCGAGGACACCAGCGCGTGCGGGCGCCGGTCCTCGATGTAGCGCTTGAGGCCGAGAACGCTCGTCATCGTTCGGGTTTGCGGAAGCTCGACGACGCGGACGCGGGGGTCGAGCTCGTCGAAGAAACCGCCCCGCCGCTCGATCACCACCAACTCGGTTGGCACGCCGCGTGCCACGACACCGTTGAGGAGGCGCGCGACATTGCGCTCCGCGCCGCCCTCGCGGAGGTCCTGGATGAAGAACGACAGCACCGCCTCGCTCAACGCCTCGATCCGAACGGGTGCATTCAAGTTGGAGTTTCCCCAGTCATCAGCCGCCGCACAATCTAGGAATGTATAAGGATCATCAGTCGATGGTTCAAGACAAGTAATTGCCATAATCCGGCGATCACTTTTATTAGATCCCTGCTTGTTCTGGTCCGCGCTGGAAAGAATAGATGCGCGTGTAGACTAGCAAAGTGAAAGGCGCGGCACAGATGGAAGAGATGCGGCAGACTGCCATCGAAATAGGCGACCGCGGGCATGTCCTGTTCCCGCGCGTCGTGGTCGGTGGGCTTGCCGTAGCGGCGCTGGACCGCAAGGACACGGCGCGTTTGACGATCTCGGCTGCCCTCTCACGGCGCGGAACTAGGCAGCCCTGCCTGTTCTTCACCACCACCAACGGACAGGTGGTGTCGCTGTGCGCGTCAGACCCCGAGGTGAAGGCCCTCTTCGCTGAAGCAGACCTGATCAGCGCTGACGGCATGTCTGTGGTGTTCGCAAGCCGGCTCGGCCGGCGGGTGCAGCTCCCCGAACGGGTCGCCACCACGGACGCGTTCCACGACGCCGCGCGTCTCGCCGCGACGACGGGAGCGACCTTCTACCTTCTTGGCGGCTCCGAAGAGGTGAACGCCGCGGCGGCGCGGCGGGTCGCGGAGATCTATCCGGGGGTGACGGTGGTCGGCCGGCGCAACGGCTATTTCTCGCGCGAGGAGGAACCGGCGGTCGTCGACGCGATCAACGCGGCCGCGCCCGACATATTGTGGATCGGCTTCGGGGTCCCTGCCCAGCAGCGCTTCATCGTCCGCAACCGGGCGCGGCTCACCTCGGTGGGCGTCGCCAAGTCCTGTGGCGGCCTCTTCGACTTCCTCGCCGGCAAGAACGCACGCGCGCCGCGCTGGATGCAGAGGACCGGGCTGGAATGGGCCTTCCGCATCTACGAGGAGCCGCAGCGGCTCCTGTGGCGTTACCTGACCACCAATCCGCACGCCGCGTACTGGCTGCTCCGCGCCCGCGGCAACGCCGACAAGGGCGTGATCGAAGCCAGCCTGATCTGACGCCCGGAACCGATCCGCGATGGCTTCGATCTACTCCGCGACCGCACCGCTCGACTGGCTAGAGGCCAAGGCCGGCGAGGTGCCGCTGTGGGAGAAGCTCTTCACCTTCGCGGGGCTGATGATCCTCATGGGCACGGTGGCCTCGGTCTTCCCGGGCCAGCAGACCGACCGGTCGGCCGGCGACTTCGCCTATCAGGTGGCGTCGGGCACACTCTTTCTGGCGAGTACCGGCATCGCCTTGTGGCGTGGGCTCCAGGACTGGATATGGCCGGTGGCCCGGCGGGCCGCGCCGATGATCCTCCTCACCGCGCTGACCCTCATGTCGGTGCTGTGGTCGATCGCACCGGACGTGACCTTCCGGCGAGCCGCGTCGCTGACGCTGTCGTCCGCGTTCGGCGCCTACGTCATCCTCCGCTTCGATCTCAAGTCGTTCCTGTGGTTGCTCGCCGTCGGCTTCGCCGCGTTCGTGGTGGTCGGCGTCTATGCGGCGGTGATCACCGGAGAGGGGGTGACCGGCGGCGGGGCGTATGACGGGGCGTGGCGCGGCCTCACCGGCAACAAGAACGAGTTCGGACGCACCATCGCTCTCGGCTTCGCGGTAGTGACGGCGAGCGGCATCCTAGGGCTCATACCCAAGAAGATGGCTGCCGCCATCGCGCTTGGCTGCTTCGTGAGCCTGCTGCTGTCGCGGTCGGCGACCTCTTTCGTCACCGCCTTCGCCAGTCTCGCTGTCGGCGCGAGTCTCTACGTCTCGCTCGGCGGGCGGGTCGGCAATCTCCGCCTCAACCCGGTGATCGGGATCAGCGTCCTTTTCGGCGGTTCGGCGTTGGTGGGGTTCGTTCTTGCGACGAACTGGGTCGAGATCCTGACCGCGCTCGGGCGCGACCCGACGCTCACCGGGCGCACCGACCTCTGGGCGTGGGCGATCAGTCTCAACGAGGGGAGGGAGTGGCTGGGAGCCGGCTTCCGCTCGTTCTGGATCGACTCCAACACGCGCTATTTCTTCCTTTTCTTCGCCTGGAGCATGGACGCCGACGGCAATCTCTCGGACACGTTCGCCGGGCCTTCCCACTCGCACAGCGGCTATATCGACCTCTATGTCGAGCTCGGCTTCCTCGGCATCATCGCGGCCGCGGTCACGCTGCTCTCGGTGTTCGTGCATCTGCGGAAGAGTCTCGCGCTGGGCAACGGCCAGATCGGCTTCCTTCTTGCAACGATCATCGCGTTCCTCCTGACCTACGCGATCACCGCCAAATCCATCCTCCAGCAATCCGAGGACCTCTGGTTCCTGGTGGTGACCTTCTACCTCTACGCAATCAAAGAAAACGTCCTCGCCCAGAAGCGGGCGCGGCAACAGAAACAAAGTGAGGCTGGCTATGGCGTTTGAGCAGAATGAGACCGCACCGACCCGGACAACGGCCCCGTTCCGCTCATCGGTCAGAAGGGGAGGCGCGCTGGCGACGGTTCTCCTCCTCAGCACCACGCTCGCGGGCTGCCTGCCCTCGAGCGGGCCGACCGTGCAGGCGGTGGTCGCGGGCGCCGCGGCGGAGATCGCGCCCTACGCCTTCGTGCAGCTCACGCCGCAGTTGATGCCGCTCCTCGGCTTCGCCGACCCGCATGGGTTCGGTTTGATCGGCAACCAGGGCGGCTCGCCGGCGGTGCTGCTCGGCGTCGGCGACGTCATCGGCGTGACGATCTTCGAGGCCGCGCCCGGCGGCTTGTTCATCCCGACGGACGGCGGAACCCGCGCCGGCAATTTCATCGAGCTGCCGGAGCAGAGCGTGGACAATGCCGGCAATATCGCCATCCCCTATGTCGGCTCGGTGCGTGCCACGGGGCGCAGCATCCCCGACCTCCAGGCTGAGATCGTGAGCCGCATGCCGGCGCGCGCCATCGACCCGCAGGTGGTGGTCACGCTGCAGGAGCAGCGCTCCACCCAGGTCAGCGTGCTTGGCGCCGTCAACGATCCGGCGCGCTTCCCGATCAACCCGTCCGGCGACCGCGTGCTCGACGCCATAGCGCGGGCGGGTGGGCCGGAATTCGCCGGATATGACACGTTCGTCACGCTGCAGCGGGGCGGCAACCAGGCAACCGAGCGGCTGAGCGACATCGTCGCCAACCCGCGCGACAACGTGTTCGTCCGTCCCGGCGACACGCTGGTCCTCACCCACGATCCGGAGACGTTCGTCGCGCTCGGCGCGTCGGGACGGAACGCCGAGGTGCCGTTCGAGGCGGATCGCATCAACCTTGCCGAAGCCTTGGGCAAGGTTGGTGGACCGGCGGATGCACGCGCCAATCCCAGCTCGGTGTTCGTCTACCGCCTCGAGTACCGCGTCACCGTCGAGCGGTTGGGACAGGGCAGGCCGGAGTTCGTCGGCTACGACCTCGTGCCGACGATCTACGCGATCGATCTCCGCGACCCGTCGGGCTACTTCGTGGCCAGCGATTTCACGATGCGCGACAAGGACGTCCTCTTTATCGCCAACGCGCCGATCAGCGACCTCAACAAGCTTTTCGCCTTCATCAGCGGAGCCGCCGGCGCTGCTACCGATGTGGCTGGGTTCTGACAGCCATGCGCGCCGCTCCGTCATGGCTTTTGGCGCGGCGCGGGCGGTTCCGAACTTGCATGAGGGAGGACCAAGCGCGCGCCGGTCGGGGGGCCGGCCGTAAGATGGAGTTCGCCCTCGATGCTTGATCGCCAGCAAAGACTTGGTTCGGTGCGGGTCGGCCCTCCGGAGCCGCCGCCCCCACCCGAGCCGCAGGAGATCGGCCTCGGCGACCTTTTCGCGTTCGCCAAGCGCCGGCGGATGGCGATCGGCGTCTCGGTGCTCGTCGCGCTCGTTCTGGGCGCGATGTGGGCGGCTGCCTCGCCGGCCGAATATTCGGCCAGCACCTCGCTCCTCATCGACACGCGCAAGATCGACATTTTCAGCGACGGCGACGTCTTCCAGGATTCGGCGATCAGCAACGCCACGGTCGAGACGCAGGTCGAGATCCTCCGCTCGGGGCAGATCGCTGCTACCGTCGTGGACAAGCTCAACCTCGGCGCCGACGCGGCGTTCATGGCCGACCCGGGCGGGCCGATCGACCAGATCAAGGACCAGGTGACGGGTCTCGTTGACCGCGCTCTCAATGCCGAGGCGGCGCCCGTGCCGACGGAGCAGGGTCTTCGCAGTGCGGCGATCAACAAGCTGCGCAAGAACCTCAAGGTCGGGCGCACCGGCCTCAGCTACGTCATCGGGATCAGCTTCAAGTCGGGCGATCCCGATGTCGCGATGCGGGTCGTGAACGCGGTGACCACCGCCTATCTCGAGGATCAGGTCGGGGCCCAGGTCTCGACCGCGCAGCGCGCCACCAACTGGCTCGACCAGCGCATCGACGAGCTCCGTGTGCAGGTCAACGATCCCACCCTCTCGATCGAAGAGAAGAGCGCGATCCGCGCCACCTACGACACCTTCCTCCAGCGCTATACCGAGACCGTGCAGCAGCAGTCGCTGCCGCTGACGGAGGCGCGGGTCATCACCTATGCCTCGAACGGCGCGAAGACGGCGCCGGACTCGACCATGATCATGGCGGGGGCGCTGATCCTCGGCGGCATCGCCGGGCTCGGCCTCGGGATCACCCGCGACTTCATCGACAAGTCGGTGCGCAGCGGACAGCGGGTGCAAAACGTGACGCGGGTTCCGTTCCTCGGTTATCTGCCGCGCTTCGACGTCAAGGGCCGCGCGATGCGCCATTTCGCGCGCGAGGCCAAGAAGGCCAACCACGTGCTCGAGCAGCGGTTCGGGGCGGGGCCCGCCTATTCGGTGGTGCTGACCAGCCCATTCTCGCGCTTCACCGAGACGATCCGCAGCATTCGCGTGGCGGCCTCCCGTCTCAGCCCCGACCCCATGGTGGTGCTCGGCATCATCTCGCCGATGCCGGGCGAGGGGAGGACCACGGTCGCGGTCAATCTTGCGCGCCTCGCCGCGCAGTCGGGGGCGCGCACTCTTCTCATCGACGGCGACATTCGCACCGCCACGCTCAGCAAGAACCTTGTGCCGACCGCCAATGCCGGCCTCCTCAACCTCATCGCGCGAACCGCGCAGCCGGAGCAGGCGATCTGGACAGATGCGGCGACTCCGCTCCGCTTCATTCCGGCGGGCACATCGACCGGGGCGCGGAACACGGCCGAGGTGCTCGGCTCGGAAGGGATGCGTTCGCTCCTCGACGCGTGCCGTCAGCACTACGACCTCATCGTGGTCGATCTCCCGCCCGTCTTGCCGGTGGTCGACGTCCGTGCCGCGGCGCATCTCTTCGACGCGTTCGTGATGGTCGCCGAGTGGGGAGCGACCAGCGAGGATGCGCTGGTCAAGGCCGCACAGATGAGCGGGATCGCCGAAAAGGTCGTCGGCACGGTGCTGAACAAGGTCAATCTCAGCGCGCAGAAGCGCTATACCTCGCAGGAGATCGAGGTCATCACCAACGACCGTGCGGCGTCCTACCGGCAGGTCGCGTAGCTCGAACGGCCAAGCCCAAGCACGATCGGTTGTTGTTGCGGCGCATCAGACGATGCCGCTGAGCAACAGCGCGTTACTTTAGCCGTCTGCTCCCAATATCGGCTGGATATTGCCCCGGATCGCGCCTAAAGCGGTCGGTGGGGGAGGAGTCTGCAACCGTGGGGTTGCAGGCTCGCAGAAGGAGGCGTGTCGCGGCGTGGCCTACAGGCCCCGCGACATCCGGGGAGCGAGCGTGGCTTTGCTGGTCTTCGCCGCCGTGCATCTGGCGGCCGGTATCCTGATCGGAATCCGCTACCGGGTAGCGGCTCTGCTCTTCGCGTTCGCGGCGGTGCTTGCGGAAAGCATCGTCGGCGACCGGGTGTTCAGCGCGGCGCCGTGGTGGGTTCTTCTCCTCCTCGGCTGCGCTAGCCTTCAACTCGGCTACGCTGCCGCGGGCGCGTGGCTCTCCTACCAGGGCGAGCGCCGCAAGGACCGTTCGTTCGCGGCGGCCGCAAAGAAGCTCGACCGCGTTTCGGGCGGCTAGTCGCCGACCGCCGTCACCGGCGAGACGATTCGTTCCAGATTGCCCGCGATCTCGCGCAGGATGACGACCTGGCGCTCGAGATAGTTGGCGCGGTGCTGGCCGCGCACCAGGAAGGCCTCGGCTTCCCTGAGGCGCGCTTCCTTCGCCGCGTCGTTTCCGACCTCGCTCTCGAGCTCGTTGCCGAAAAGAAAGGCGGCCTGGGTGGTGGCGTCCTTGAGTCGGCGGCTCAACTGGTCGAGCTCGCTCTCCGACTCGCGAAGGGCGGCCGCCACGGAATCGCGGATCGGAAGGACGCGGGAGACATCCGTCTCGATATCGCGCTTCTTGGAACGGAACCTCGGAAAGTCGAGGGCCATGGTGCCGGTCTCCTGCTCGGAACGGCTGTATGCAAACGCCGATCCGGCGCCGCCAAAGTCGCACTGGAGAGTCTACGAAAAGGTTAGCGCGACCCGCGTTGCGCGCGGATCAGGTCGCCGCGGTTCGCGCCGTGGCCGGTATCAGCGGCGGCAAGCGGATGGCGGTGCCCTTGGTCGGCGTCGAGCGGAGGCGGAGTTTTCGCGCCTTGGCGAGCGGCGGGCAGCGCTGGTCGTCGTAGTACTCGACCTGGCAATCCATGCACTGGAAGCACTCGGCCATGTTGATCTTGCCGGACGGCTCGATCGCCTTCACCGGGCACGAGCTTTCGCACAGCTTGCACGGATTGCCGCATTCCGGCCGGCGCTTGAGCACATCGACAAGGTGCATGCGGTCGAAGGCGGCGAGGGTGCCGCCGAGCGGGCAGAGGAAGCGGCAATAGGCGCGCTCGGTGAAGAGGCCGACGAAGAGAAGAGCGACCGCGTAGATCTCGAACGGCCAGGCGCGCGTGAAGAGGGAGGTGATCGCCGTCTTGAAGGGCTCGACTTCCTCGGCCGCGGCGGCGAGGTCCGGCGACGCGAACGTTGCTGCCACCACCACGACGGCGGCGACGTATTTGCCGAGCCAGAGGCGCTTCTGAACCGCATCGGAGGGCGTCCACTGCGGCAGTTTCAGGAAGCGGGCGACCTTGCCCAGGAGCTCCTGGAGGGAGCCGAAGGGGCACAGCCAGCCGCAGAACACGCCGCGGCCGAGCACGATCAGCGAGGCGAGCGTGAAGGCCGCGATGATCACGATGAGCGGCTCGGACAGGTAGTAGCCGACGTCGAAATTATGCAGCGGCGCGGTTGCGTAGTTGATGAGGTGGATGGTCGAAAGCTGGGCGCCCGCGGTCCAGCCCAGCCAGATCAACGTGAAGAGCAGGAAGCCGGTGCGGACGAAATTGAAGAGCTTCCGGTGCTGCGCCAGGAAGCCCTGGAAGGCGAAGATCAGGCAGAGGACGAGGAGCGCCGAGACGAGGATGATCACGTCTGTCCGCGCCTCGGTCCAGGCTTCGACATAGGCGGGGACCGGGACGGGCGGGGGCAGCAGGATATGCGCCGCGGGTAGCTTGTACTCGAACGGAACGACGATCGAGCGGCCGTCACTGGCGTTGATCAGGAACTCGACCGTGAAGGGCTTCATCGGGTCGAAGCCCGCTTCGGGCGGCGGGAAGAAGGCGCCCACGCTGGAGAGCCGCGCGCCCTTGGCGTTCACGGCCATGAACTGATCGCGGACGAAATTGATCGTGCGGCCGTCCTGGACGACGCGGAAGCGGTCGAAGCGGTTGCCGGTCTCGACCTGATTGTAACTCGATCCGAGGACGCCGTAGCGCCCGGC
>CAYOET010000230.1:0-1904 GCA_964402985.1 uncultured Bauldia sp.
CCAGGCAGCAGCTCGACGACTACCTCAAGATGCTCGAGGAAGCGGAGAGGCGCGACCACCGCCGTCTCGGCCGCGAGATGGACCTCTTCCATTTCCAGGAGGAGGGGCCGGGCGTCGTCTTCTGGCATCCCAAGGGCTGGACGGTCTTCCAGGAGCTCATCGCCTATGAGCGGCGGCGCCTGAAGCCCGAGGGCTACCAGGAGGTCAACGCTCCGCAGCTTCTCGACAAGTCGCTGTGGGAGACCTCGGGGCATTGGGACTGGTACCGCGAGAACATGTTCGCGGCGCAGTCTGCGGGCGAGGACGCCGAGGACAAGCGCTGGTTCGTCCTCAAGCCGATGAACTGCCCGGGCCACATCCAGATCTACAAGCATGGCCTCAAATCGTACCGCGACCTGCCGCTCCGCCTCGGCGAGTTCGGCACGGTCCACCGCTACGAGCCGTCGGGCGCCATGCACGGGCTGATGCGCGTCCGGGGCTTCACGCAGGACGACGCGCATGTCTTCTGCACCGAGGAGCAGTTCGCCGAAGAGTGCCTGAAGATCAACGACTTCATCCTCTCGACCTACAACGATTTCGGGTTCGAGAATTTCGTGGTGAAGCTCTCGACGCGGCCCGATAAGCGGGTCGGGACCGACGCGGCGTGGGATCGCGCCGAGGCGATCATGGGCGAGCTCCTCAAGGAGATCGAACGGCGCTCCGGCAACCAGGTGAAGACGCAGCTCAACCCGGGCGAGGGCGCCTTCTACGGGCCCAAGTTCGAGTACGTGCTGCGCGACGCGATCGGCCGCGACTGGCAGTGCGGGACGACGCAGGTCGACTTCAACCTGCCGGAGCGGTTCGGTGCGTTCTATATCGACAAGGACGGCGAGAAGAAGACGCCAGTCATGGTGCACCGCGCGATCTTCGGTTCGCTCGAGCGCTTCACCGGAATCCTGATCGAGCACTTCTCGGGACACTTCCCGCTATGGCTCGCGCCGGCTCAGGTGGTGGTGGCGTCGATCACCTCGGACGCCGATGCCTACGCCAAAGACGTGCACGCCAGGCTGATCGCGGCGGGCCTTCGCTCTTCGCTCGATCTTCGCAACGAGAAGATCAACTACAAGGTGCGCGAGCATTCGCTTAGCAAGGTCCCGGTGATCCTCGTGTGCGGCAAGCGCGAGGCGGAGGAGCAGACCGTGAGCATCCGCCGGCTGGGGGCGAAGGATCAGTCGTCGGCGACTCTGGTCGATGCCATCGCGGCACTCACGGCCGAGGCGACCCCGCCTGATCTTCGCGCCAAGGTTCAGGCGGCCGACTCGACCTTCGTGGGGAACGGGTAGGAGGACGATGTCCTCCTCGGGACCCATCCTCACCATCGGCCATTCTAACCATGCTCTCGCCCGCTTCGTGGAACTGATCCGCGGGGCGGGCGGGGAGACGGTGTTCGACGTGCGGTCGATTCCGGCCTCGCAATATTCGCCGCACTTCAACCGCGGCCGGCTCGCGGATGAACTGCCGGCCGCCGGGCTCGGTTATGTCTTCATGGGCGAGACGCTCGGCGGGCGGCCGAGCGATCCCGCGCTCTTCTCCGGCGATCGCGCGGACTACGAGAAGATGGCGGCCGCGTCGGCCTTTCGCGATGGCGTCGCGCGCGTTCTCGCCATCGCCGCGGACAGCCGGCCGGTGCTGATATGCGCCGAGCGCGATCCGCTGGAATGTCACCGTTGCCTGCTGGTCGGCCGCTTCCTGGCCGAGGGCGGGCACGGGGTCGATCACATCCTTCACACCGGGGGGATCGAGTCCCACGCTGCCGCCGAGGAGCGCCTCATCGCGCTCGAGAGCGTGGGCGGTCTGTTCGGGACGAGGGACGAGCAGCGCGCCGAGGCTTATCGCCGTCGCGCGCACAAGACGGCGTTCGCGGC
>CAYOET010000231.1:0-10869 GCA_964402985.1 uncultured Bauldia sp.
AAAGACCAGCCTTCTCCGGTTGTTGTTCCTAGCGCTCCGGCCCTCGCGCGGGCTGATCCACATCTTCGGGCGCGACGCGCTGGCGCTGACCAAGGCCGAGCTGCCGGCGGTGCGGCGGCGGGTCGGCGTGGTGTTCCAGGATTTCCGCCTCCTCGACCATCTCACCACCTACGAGAACGTGGCGCTGCCGCTGCGCGTCCTGGGCAAGGACGAGGGGAGCTACCGGCCGGACGTGGTCGAGCTCCTCAACTGGGTCGGCCTCGGACACCGGATGCATGCGCTGCCGCCGGTCCTTTCGGGCGGGGAGAAGCAGCGCGTCGCGATCGCGCGGGCGTTGATCGGGCACCCGGAGATTCTGCTCGCCGACGAGCCGACCGGCAATGTCGACCCGCAACTCGCCAAGCGCTTGCTTCGGCTCTTCATCGAGCTCAATCGGCTTGGGACCTCGGTGGTGATCGCGACCCACGACATCGCCCTCATGAACCAGTTCGACGCGCGGCGCATGGTGCTCGATGACGGCCGGCTCCAGATCTACGACTAACGCCCTCCTCGGCATCGCCGGGTTCGCGGGCCGCGCGGTGCGGCGACCAAAGGCGCGGCCGACGGTCATCCCCGTGCCGGCGACCGGGCAGATCCTGCCCGAGCGCTCGGTGCCCGGGCGTTCGCTGTCGCTGGTCGTCGGGATCATGAGCTTCCTCGCCTGCATCACGGTCGGCGCGGTGACGCTGGTCAGCGACGCGTCGATCAACTGGCAGGCCGACATCGCGCGCGAGCTGACCGTGCAGGTGCAGCCCGTGAACGGGTTCGATCCGGAACTCGAAGCGCGCAAGGCGGCGGTAATCGCGCGGGCGATTCCTGGGGTTGCTTCGGCCACCGCGCTCAGCGAGGAGGAGAACCTCGCGCTCCTCGAGCCGTGGCTGGGCGTCGGGCTGAACGCCGACGATCTGCCGCTGCCGCGGCTGGTGGTGATCGAGCTCTCCGACCCGAAGGCGGTCGACATCGACGCGCTGCAGCGCCGCCTCGCCGCCGAGGTGCAGGGGGCGAGCCTCGACGATCACCGCTCGTGGACCGACCGGCTGGCGACGATGGCCGACGCGACGATCATCATCGGGCTCGCCGTGCTGGCGCTGGTGTTCACCGCGACGATCCTCTGCGTCGTCTTCGCGACCAGCGGGGCGATGTCCAGCAACCGCGATATCGTGGTCGTGCTCCATAACGTGGGCGCGGAGGACAAGTTCGTCGCCGCTGAGTTCCAGCGGCATTTCCTGATGCTTGGCCTCCGCGGCGGGTTCATCGGGGCGGTGCTGGCGACGCTCCTCTTCTTCGGACTCGGATTGCTGGTCGCGCAGTCGATGGCGACGCCCGAGGGCGACCAGGTGATGGCGCTTTTCGGGCAGTTCGCGGTGGGGCCGCTCGGTTATATCGGTGCGGTCGGCATCGCGGTCGCGATCGCCCTCTTGACGGCCGTGACCTCGCGACTAACGGTCCACCGGTTCCTGGCCGACATGGATTGATCCGGCCGGGCCGGCTGGAGTTCTGCCCCGTCCATGACGGTCATCCGTTCGATCGTTTTCCAGATCCTCCTCTACGTGCTGACCGCGGCGACCCTCCTCCTCACCGCGCCGGTCTATTTCTTCCTCGGCCACACGGGGCGGATGGGCGTGGTGCGCTGGCTGGCGCAGGCCTGCGTGTGGCTGACCAGGTACGTCGCCGGGATCGATTACGAGGTGCGCGGCGCCGAGAATTTGCCCAAGGAGCCGGCGATCGTCGCCTCGATGCATCAGGCGATGTGGGAGACCTTCGCGTTCGTCCCGCTGTTCCCGGACCCGGCCTTCGTGATCAAGAGCGAGATGAAGATGGTCCCGGTGTGGGGGCAGTTCGCGGCTGCGGTCGAAATGATCTTCGTCGACCGCAGCAAGGGCCGGGCGGCGCTCAAGGAGATGGCCAAGGGCGTGCAGGCGGCGATCGCCGGCGGGCGGCACGTGGTGATCTTCCCGGAAGGACGCCGCATCCCGCCCGGCGAAGCGTCCGACATCAAGAGCGGGATCACCTATCTCTACCGCCTCTCCGGCGTCCCGGTGGTGCCGGTGGCGCTCAACTCAGGCTTCTACTGGGGGCGGCAGACTCTTCTGAAGCGGCCCGGCAGAATCATCGTCGAGTTCCTGCCGGCGATTCCGCCGGGGCTTTCCAACGAGGCTTTCCAGGCGGCGTTCGGCGGGGCGATCGACGCGGCGGCAGACCGGCTCATCCTCGAGGCCGACAGGACGCGGCCGCGGCCGCATTTTCCGCCAAGCGCGGAGGCACGGCTCCGGGTGCTGAAGGGCAGCGAGCCTCAGGGGGCGGCGTAGTCCCCCAGTTGCGAATCTCGCGAGCCTTCGCGGAAGTTCCGACAGCCAGTCGATCGAAGCCTGTTGCATGTATTCCTGTTTTGTTCTATGTATGTTCCATGAGCGTTCAACTCTCCCTCTATGCAGATGGAACCCCCGGCGTCGCCCAGGCGGCGGGGCTCGAATCCCGGTTCCATTTCTGGCGCGGCGCCTCCGGGCGCCGCCACCTGTTCACCGAAGTGGCGCCGGAAAATCTCCGCCACTTCGAAAACGTCGTCGTGATCCTCGCCGAGATGTGGCGCGGGCGCCCGGTCGCGTCGTCGGCTACGGTCATCGAGGCGCGGCTCTTCGAAGGGTCGGCGCTATTCCGGGAGCTTGCGGCGGGCGCGCGGCTCCGGCCGTTCGTGCACTTCCTCGCGACTACGCCCCGCGCGCGACGCGCCGTGGTCTCCGACCTCGCCGGCGTCGAGACGGTGAGCCTCGCCGCCTGAGGCAGGCGCAGCGGCTTGCCGGTCGGCCCTGAGCTCCGTGGCGAGCCAGACGAAGGTCTCGTCGTAGATGCCGAGGCTGGCGAGCTGGTCGGCGGTGGCGAGTACGTAGTCGCGGTTGTGGCCGGACGCGCCCTCGCTGCCGGCGACGAAGCGGAGCTGGGTCTCGCGGTCGAGGACGCCGGCATATTGCGGGTGCGAGCGGTCGATGAGGAAGACGAGCGCGTCGACCGTCGGACCCTGATCGGCGAGGTGCAGCGGGCGGTGCGCCTCCACATAGACGCGGGTGACCTGCTCGCGCTCCCGGAGGTAGCTGGTGGTCGCTTCGGCGTTGGCGGCGGCGACGCGGTAGGCGACGCCCTGGCACGAGCCGCCGCGGTCGAGGCCGAGCACCAGGCCGGGCTTCGCCTCAGTGCCGCGGTGGTGCCACGAATAGACGCAGAGCGCGCGGTGCCAGCCGAACAGCTTGGCGGGACGGGATTCTTCGAACGCGAATCCCGGGCGCCACATCAGCGATCCGTAGCCAAAGACCCACAAATCGGACATACGCGGTTGGTTTCCTGGCGCTTGGCTCGGGAAGGCATGAGGGTTCGTCGATGGCTGTCGCCCAGGAACGCCGCAGAGGCAAGCCTTTCCGGCGACTCTTCGGCCTCCTCGTCTTCCTGACGGTGGTGTGGTGCGCGGCGTGGGCGGCGGCCTACTGGGGCGCCAACTGGGCAGTCGACCGCGCCGAGGCGCTGAATTCACCGTCCTCGCGCTGCACCGAGCGGCAGGTCAGCGGGTTCCCGCTGACCATCCAGCTCGGCTGCGAGGACGCGCGGGTCGAGGAACGCTTCCTCGGCATCGCCGCCAATGTATCGGGGCTGAGCGCCTCGGTGCCGCTCTACTATCCGCTGCGCCTCGACGCGGGGGCCGTCGGCCCGCTCGTCGTCAACGCGCCCGACCAGGGCGTGAGCCTCACCGCACAGTGGCGGCGCGCCGCGACGAGCACCGAGGCGTGGCCGTTTGGTGCGCCCGGCATCAGGCGCTTCTCGGCCGACGTCGAAGGTTTGAGGGTCGCGGCATCGGGGAGGGGCGTGCCGCCGATCGACGGGCTGACGGTCGAGCGAGGAAGCATCCGGGTCGGGCCGGGCGAGGCGCCCGACAGCCTGCGGCTCGCGGTCTCGGGCGAGGCCATGGACGTCTCGGCGCTCGCCGGTCAGGAGCTGCCGCCGGTGGCGCTCAGGCTGTCGCTCGATGCCGTCGGGTTCGGCGAGATGCTGACCGCGAGCCTGCCCGACCAGTTCCGGACCTGGCTCTCGCTGGGTGGCCGAGTCGACCTCAAGGAGTTCGAGGTCGCGACGGGGGGACTGAAAGTCGCCGCGAGCGGGAAGCTGACGGTGGGTCCCGACGGCTTCATCTCGGGGACGGTCTCGCTGAGCTTCGTGGGCCTCGAGCAGCTGCCCAACCTCCCCGACGCGCTGCGGCCGGGAACGGTGGAGCAGGCGACCCAGATGGTGGGTATTCTCAACCCGTTCACGCGCGAGGTCGAGGTCGACGGCGAGCCGAGACGTCAGGTCGAAGCGACAATCACGCGTGGCCAGATCATCATCGGCATTTTTCCGCTGCCGGTGACGATCCCGTCTATTTTCGAGATGGCTTCGGTTCTTTCGGGGCGCGACTAGCGGCGGCGGGCTTGGCGTCCTCGGCGCCGTGCTTGCGGCCGAAGTCCGGCTCGGCGCTGTCCTGGCGGTAGTCGATGATGCCGCGGCGGATGGCGCGGGTGCGGGTGAAAAGCTCGAAGAGCTTTTCGCCGTCGCCCCAGCGGATCGCGCGCTGCAGGGCGGTCAGATCTTCGTTGAAGCGGCCGAGCATCTCAAGGACGGCGTCCTTGTTGTGGAGGAAGACGTCGCGCCACATCGTCGGGTCGGACGAGGCGATGCGCGTGAAATCGCGGAAGCCGCCGGCCGAGAATTTCATCACCTCCGACTCCGTCACCGACTCGAGGTCGGCGGCAGTGCCGACGATGTTGTAGGCGATGAGGTGCGGGACGTGGCTGGTGATGGCGAGCACCAGATCGTGGTGCTCGGGGGTCATCACCTCGACATTGGCGCCGAGGCCTTTCCAGAACCGTGAGAGCGTCTCGACCGCGGCCATATCGGTGCCGCGCGGCGGGGTGAGGATGCACCAGCGGCCGTCGAAGAGGGTGGCGAAGCCGGCGTCGGGGCCGGAATGCTCGGTGCCGGCGACCGGGTGGGCGGGAACGAAGTGCACGGTCTCCGGCAAATGCGGCTGCATCTGGCGCACCACCGACTGCTTGACTGAGCCGACGTCGGAGACGATCGCGCCAGGCTTCAGCGCGGCGGCGATGGCCTTGGCGACATCGCCCGAAGCGCCGACCGGAACGGACACGATGACGAGGTCGGCGCCGGCGGCGGCGCCTGCGAAATCGGTCGTGTAGCTGTCGCCGAGGCCGAGTTCCTCGGCGCGGGTGAGGGTCTCCTCGCGGCGCGTCGCGACCGCGATGTGCCTGGCGAGCCCGCCGCGCTTGGTGGCGAGCGCGATCGAGGAGCCGATCAGGCCGATCCCGATAAGGGCGATGCGATCGAACATCGGGTCAGCCATGGCGGGGTTTCGGCTTCCTGGCGAGAAAATCGGTGATGGCGGCGAGGGCGGCCTTGTTGGCTTCCTCCGAGCCGATCGTCATGCGGAGGGCGTTGGGAAAGCCGTAGGCCTCCATGCGGCGGAGGATGACGCCGTGGGCGAGAAGATACTCGTCGGCCTTCGCCGCGACGAACGCCGGCTCCTCGGGGAAGTGGATCAGAACGAAATTGCCGACCGAGGGAGTGACTTCGAGGCCGAGCTGGGTGAGGGCGGCGGTGACGCGCGGCAGCCAGGTCTCATTGTGGAGCGCGGCGCGCTCGATGTGGCGGCGGTCGGCGAGCGCGGCGATGCCGACCGCGATGGCGGCCCCCGACAGGTTGAACGGGCTGCGGATGCGGTTCAGCGCGTCGATGACGGGCTCGGGCGCGTAGGCCCAGCCGAGGCGGATATTGGCGAGGCCGTAGATCTTGGAGAAGGTGCGCGTCATAACGACGTTGTTCGCCGTCGCCACCAGCTCGATGCCGGACTCGTAGTCGTTGCGGCGGACGTACTCGGCGTAAGCCGCGTCGAGGACGAGGAGGATGTCCTTGCGGAGGCCGGCGTGCAGGCGGCGCACCTCCGCGAACGGGATGTAGGTCCCGGTCGGGTTGTTGGGGTTGGCGATGAACACCGCCTTGGTGCGGGGCGTGATCCGCTCGAGGATCGCGTCGACGTCGGTGGTGAGGTCGCGCTCGGGCGCAACGACGGGCGTCCCTCCCGCGGCGGTGATCGCGATCGGGTAAACGAGGAAGCCGTGCTCGGTGTAGATCGCCTCGTCGCCGGGGCCGAGAAAAGCGTGGGCGAGAAGGTCGAGCACCTGGTCGGAGCCGGCGCCGCAGACGATGCGATTTTCACTGAGGTCGTGGGCCCCGGCGATGGCGCGGCGGAGCTCGCTCGCCGAGCCGTCGGGGTAGAGCGAGAGCTTGTCGACGGACTCTTTCAGCGCCTCGACGGCGAGCGGGCTCGGCCCGAGCGGGGTCTCGTTCGAGGAGAGCTTGTAGGTCTTGCCGCCCGGGGAGGCCGCCTTCGACTTGCCGGGGATGTAGGGCGCGATATCGAGGACGCCCGGGCGCGGCACCGGGCGGATATCGTCGTCGCCGGCCATCACTGGGTCTCCTTCACGCCGGCGAAGAACGGGCTCGCAGTGTCGTCGAGGCCGATGGTGCGCGCCGAGGCGCCGACGATGGCGATGTCCTCGGCGGCGATGCGTCCCGCGCGCCTGGCGAGGTCGTCGGCGTTGCCGACCGCTAGGAGCGCCTCGGTGCGTTCGACGGCGGTGGCGATGACGCGGCCGTCCCAGGCGTCGGCGAGGCGGGTGGCGTTGCCCTTGCTGACGCGCGCGGCGACGAGGGTGATCTCGGCCGGCGTGGGATCGGCGAGGGCGGGCGAAACGACAAAGGCCGGCAGATCCGCCGGCCTTCCAGCCACCCCGATGAAGGGCAGCATCGCCATGATGCGCGGCCCGTCCGGCCAACGCAGCTCGCGCCACCACGCCCCGGCCTTGGCGGGCTGGGCGAGGGCGACGAGACCGAGGTCATTGCTGACGGCGACATGGGCGACCGTGGTCGCGGCGTCCTTCATCGGCAGGATGTCGACCGAGAAGCCGAAATAGAAGCGGGCGAGGTCGCGCATCCGGTCGGGCGGGGCGGAGCCGTCGAGAGCCAGCGCGAAGGGCGCCTGGATGTGCGTGAAAGTGGTGATGATTTCGCGCCAGATGTGCTCGGCGATGGTCACCGGCAGGGCGCCCGAATGGCGGGCGACGAGGCGGCGCATCATCTCGGCCTCGCGGCCGGGGCGGAAGGCGGCGCCGGGCGAGGCGGTGCCCTTGGCCTTGATCAGCGCATCGATCACGGTGCCGCGCTCGATGAGGAGCTTGTGCATCTCCTCGTCGATCAGGTCGATCTTGCCGCGTAACTCGGCAAGCTTCCTGGCATTGGCTTCGCCGGGTCCGGGCATATTGTCAAAACTCGCGAAAACGGCCGGAGCGCGGTCTTTGCCGCTCCTCCGGGCGCCACTTCATAAGCAAGCAAAGCCTTGAAATCAAAGAAAACGAAATATTTGACAGTCCACAAAGGCGGACCATAGCTAGTCGCCCATTCCCGGCACCACCATCTAGACGAGCATGACCATCAGCTCGAAGCCGACCGCAGCTGGCGCCGAACGGCGCGCCACCGACAAAGCACGCAACGAGGCCGACCACCCGTCGAGCCTCGTCGTGCGCTTTGGCGCGGACGAGCCGCTCGCGCTTGATTCGGGGTCGGTGCTGCGCGAGTTGCAGGTCGCCTATCAGACCTATGGCGAACTCAACGCCGAAAAGTCGAACGTGGTCCTCATCTGCCACGCCCTGACCGGCGACCAGCATGTCGCCAACGTCCATCCGGTCACCGGCAAGCCGGGGTGGTGGGAGAGGATGGTCGGGCCGGGCAAGCCGATCGATACGCGGCGCTATTTCGTGATCTGCCAGAACGTCCTCGGCGGGTGCATGGGGACGACTGGGCCGGCCTCGACCAATCCGGCGACCGGCCACCCCTACGGGCTCGACCTCCCGGTGCTGACGATCGCCGACATGGTGCGGGCGCAGGCGATGCTGCTCGACCGGCTCGGCATCGACAAGGTGCTGTGCGTGCTCGGCGGCTCGATGGGCGGCATGCAGGTGCTGCAATGGGCGGTCGACTATCCCGACCGGGTGGTCTCCGCGATCCCGATCGCGGCGGGCGCGCGCCACTCGTCGCAGAACATCGCGTTCCACGAGGTCGGGCGGCAGGCGGTGATGGCCGATCCGGACTGGCGCGGCGGCAAGTACCTCGAGGCCGAGACCAGCCCGCGGAAGGGGCTCGCGGTCGCGCGCATGGCCGGGCACATCACCTACATGTCCGACCAGGCGTTGCACCGGAAGTTCGGGCGCAATCTCCAGGATCGCGACAAGCGCACCTTTACCTTCGACGCCGACTTCCAGATCGAATCCTATATCCGCCACCAGGGCTCGACGTTCGTGGATCGGTTCGACGCGAACTCGTACCTCTATGTGACGCGGGCCATGGACTATTTCGACATCGCGGCCGACCACGACGGGCGGCTCGCCAACGCGTTCCTCGGCTCGAAGACACGCTTCTGCGTGGTGTCGTTCACGTCGGACTGGCTGTTCCCGACATCGGAGAGCCGGGCAGTGGTCAAGGCGCTCAACGCCGGCGGGGCGAGTGTCAGTTTCGTCGAGATTGAGACTTCGGCCGGGCACGACTCGTTCCTCCTCGACGAGCCCGAGCTCGACGCCACGATCCGCGGTTTCCTCGCTTCGGTCGCGCGCGACCGCAACGTGGCTTGATGGCGGGGGCCGACGCGATGCTGCTCAAGCTGCCGACGCCACGGGTCGACTTCATCGTCGCCGCCGAGCTGATCAAGCCCGGATCGCGGGTGCTCGACGTCGGCTGCGGGGACGGGGCGCTTCTCGCCTATCTCATGGAGACGCGCGGGGTCGACGGGCGCGGCATCGAGATCAGCCAGAAGGGCGTCGCCGATTGCGTGGCGCGCGGGCTGTCGGTGATCCAGGGCGACGCCGACACCGATCTCGTCGACTATCCGGACGATGCGTTCGACTACGTGATCCTCAGCCAGACGCTGCAGGCCACGCACCGGCCGCGGCAGGTGATCGAAGAGATGTTGCGCATCGGGCGGAAGGTGATCGTCTCGTTCCCCAATTTCGGGCACTGGCGCGTGCGCCTCGCCTTCGGCCTCGGCGGACGGATGCCGGTGACGCGCAGCCTGCCGTTCTCGTGGTACGACACGCCCAACATCCATTTCTGCACGATCAAGGATTTCGAGGCCTTGTGCCGCGAGATCAACGCGAAGGTCGAAGATGCGGTGGCGATCAACGCCAAGGGCGGTCGGATGGGTTTCCGCGCCCCGCGCTGGCTGTGGAACCTCTTCGGCCAGCAGGCCGTGTTCCTGCTCTCGCACTAGGCCGACCCACAAAGGAGTATCCATGCGTCCCAGCAATCCCCGCTCTGGCGGTCTCCCCGCTCGCCTCAACGCCGACTCATTCCGGCGCGCGGACGGGCAGAGGATGGCGCTGCGCGTCGTCCTCTTCCTCGGCTTGGTAGGGTTGCCGGGCATTCACGGCGCTCGGGCGCAGGACGCCAACGTGGAGGCCTGTCTGCGCGGCCTCAAAGCGTACGGCAACGCATTCGACAGCCGGCCTCCCCTGGTTTCCGATGCGGTGCGGAATCTGCACAACTGGGTGGCGCTGAAAAGCGGCGCCTTCCGCCCGTATTCCGACACGCTCCCGGGTCGCAAGGAGGACGCCGCGTTGTGCGTCGGACTGGGCGCTACCGAGGCGGAGATCGCGATGTTGCGGTCGGCCGACGAACTTCCGGCGACCGAAATCATGCATGCCGTGCCGGAGTGTCTTGCGGGCGTCTATGCCCTCGGTCCCGATCTCCAGGCGATGCTGGGGGAACGGGCGAGCGCGGTCGGTGCGGAGCTGGGCGAAGTCGCGACCAAATCCCTTGCGATGGTCGGAAGACTCTACGATCTGCCCCTCGACGCGGTGCCGAGCATAACCATCAACCGAGCGCGCGAGGAAGCGAGCAGTCTGCTCACGCAAGCCGGTGGAATCGGCAGCCAGACGTTGCCGATGGAGCAGTGGCTGGTGTCCTGCGACCGGGTCGGGGTTCCCCTCCGCGTTCAGTTCGACGCTCTGCAGAATCAGGTAGCGCCGACAGCGCTGCCCTAGCTCAGCGCCCCATCGAAGTTCATCGCCGGCTTCATGCCCCGCGTCGGGGCGGGGGCGGCGCCGCCGCTGGCCGGGACGAGGACGGGGCGAACCGCGCGGGCGAGGCTGCGGCGCTTCCGAGCCGGAACGGCCTGGTAGAGCTGCTTCTCGGCCTCGATGATCAGCACCCCGGAGAAGGCCGGCCAGATCTTGCGGCCGACGCGCTCCCAGGCGGCGCCGTTGCGCAGCGGCAGGCCGCGCGCGAAAGGCGGCATCGCGAGAGCCGCGCGCGAGGCGGTGGGCGTAAAGAGATTGGTGCGGAGGAGGGCGTTGATCTGGCCGTGGCTGAAGGGGCGGCCATGGGCGAAGGGCGTTCCCTCGAAGCGCGACCACAGCCCACGCCGGTTGGGGACCACCGCCATCAGGCGGCCGCCGGGGGTCAGCACCCGCCAGATCTCGCGCAACAGCTCCTCGACGTCTTCCGCCGCTTCGAGGCTGTGGACGGCGAGGATGAGCTCGATCGAGGAGTCGGGGAGAGGAAGGGCGTCGTCGAGGACCAGAGCGGCGGCGTTGGCGCCGGCGGGGGGCCATTTCATCACGCCCTGAGCGGCAGGCATCAAGGCGAGCGTTCGCTCCGAGCCGACCGAGAACTGGTCGAGATAGGGCACGGCATAGCCGAGGCCGAGCACGCTCCGCCCGGCGACGCTGGGCCAGCAGGCGGCGA
>CAYOET010000232.1:0-10436 GCA_964402985.1 uncultured Bauldia sp.
CATCTCGAAGCGGATGCCGGCCGCGTTGAGCATCCCGCCGAGCCCCGACTGGGCCATCTGCAGTTCCGCGATGATGGTGCCGACGGTTGCCACCGCGGCGCCGATGCGAAGGCCGCTCAGGATCGAGGGAAGCGCGCTCGGCAGCATCACCTGCCAGAATAGACGCCAGCGCGAGGCGCCGAAGGAACGGGCCATCTCGACGAGGTCGTTGTCACTCTGGTCGATGCCGGCGGCGGTGCTGATGAGGATCGGGAAGAGCGCCGCGTTCCAGACGACAACCACCTTGGCCTCGGTAAAGAGGCCGAACCAGACGATGATGAGCGGAATCCACGCTGCGCTCGGGGTGGCGTTGAGGGCGTTGACGAAGGGGTCGAAGACCTTTCCGACAATACGGAAACCGCCGAGGATCAGGCCGACAAGGATGCCGGTGACGGCGGCCGAGAGGAAGCCGAAGACGAGCACGGTGATCGACTCGCGGAGGCCCCGGAGCATCTGGCCGTTGCTCCACATTCTGATGCTTTCGTCCCATACGTCGGCGGGTTTCGGCATGGTGAGGTTGCCGGCGACCGCGTTGAGGACGTGCATGCCGACGATGAGGAGGACGACCACCAGGACCTGGACAAAGATCACCAGATTGCGCTCGCGGCCGCGCAGTTTTCGCGCGCGCAGCACGGCGGCGCCCGCCGAGGCGCGCCGCGGCTGCTCGAGCCGGCCCGTCGTCGCCTGCGACATGCGCCCTCCCTCCCCTCGGCAGCTGACGCTGCCTTGGCGCTTTATGAGGCGGCTTCGGGGGCGCTGCAAGCTCGGACGGCGCGGAACCGCGGACGGGCCGGGTCGCTCGCTCGTCAGAATATGAGCGGGAAAACGATGACGACGATTGCCGCCCATGCTGCGTAGACCGGCAAATACTCGGTCTGCCAGCGCTCGAGGGCGCCGAAGGTCCCCTCCCCGCGCAGGAACCTGACATAGAGGAACGCGGACCAGGCGAGATTGACGAGGAGGATCAGATTCTCGCCGAGGGCCGCGACGCGATTCGGGGTGAAGCCGAACTCGCCGATGCGCGCGCCGATCGCCCAGAGCGCAACGGCGTCGGCAAGGAGCGCGGAAACGACCAGCGCCACCTGCACGAAGTCGGCGGCGCCGGGAGGCGCGAGGGGATCGCGGGCGGACAGCGAGTAGAGGAGGAGGCCGAGGACGACGACGAGGAGAAGGTCGAAACCGATGAGGACGTTGCGCTCGACGTCGATGCCCTGCCCGGTCACGACGAGCGCTGCCAGGAACGCAACGATCAGTGCCGCGAAGAGCGGTGCAAAGAGGCGCGTGAGAACGGGCGCGAGATTCTCGATCACGCTCTGCTTGGCTTCGACCAGCCAGGCGGCGACCATCACCGCGCTCACCGCCCCGCAGGGCAGCAGCCAATAGCCGATGAAAGTATCAACCTCGATCCCGATGGCGCCGAAGATCAGGGCAGTGAAGGCGGTAAGGACGCCACCGCCGAGGGCGATCAACACATAGTAGAGGAAGAGCTCGCCGGAGAAGCGGATGAAGTCCATCCTTCCGCCGACCTCGTTCCAGCGGCCGCCGGCATAGGCGATGCCCACGACCAGCCAAAGTCCGATCGGAAGATGCAGTGCGGTCAGCTCGTCGAGGTCGCCGCCCGCACCGAAGGGCGGGAGGTTGGCGACGGCGGCGGCTACGGCGAAAGCGAGCGCCAGAGCGCCGAAAGTGCGGGCGTCGAGGCTTCGCTTCCACGCGAAGTAGGCGGAGAGCAGCGGGAAGACGAAGAGGCTCGCGTTGCGGGCATAGAAGGCGGCGCCGACGTCGAGGTCATAGCCGAGGAACGCGGGGACCTTGACGAGCAGCGCCGCTGCGAGGGCGAGGGCGAAGGCGAGGATGGCATCGCTGCGGGCGGCCGATTTCTCGCCGTCGACCGCGGGCGATGAGGTGACGAGTTGCTTCCAGAGGCGCTCCGAATGCTCGCGCGCGAACTCGCGCGACAGCGCGTCGAGCTCGCCCATGCGCTTGGTCGCGACAAAGAAGGCCTCGTCGGCGGCGAGACCGGCGTTGATGAGGACGCCGATCTCCGAGCGGAGGTGATCCTCGAGTTCCGCCGCGTCGGGCGAGTTTATCGCTTGGCGACGGCGGAGGTAGCTCCGCCACCGGCCGATCTGTTCCTCGAGCGAGGCCTCGTAGCCAACCGCGGCCATCGCTCAGGCTCCTTCCGGCAACGCGCCGCTCGGGACCGAACCCGCCTGCACGATAGGAACCAGGAGCGCCGACCAGAGGCCGCGCAGCGTGGCGTCCACGGTCTGCCACTGACGCCGCTCTTCCACGAGCTGCGCCCTGCCCTGCACGGTGATGCTGTAATACTTGCGGCGGCGGCCGGTCTCGGCGGTCTCCCAGCGCGCGGCGATGTGGCCGTGGCGCTCGAGGCGGTGCAGCACCGGGTAGAGCATGCCGTCGGTCCACTCCATCCGGCCGCCGGAGAGTTCGCGCACGCGCTTCAGGATGGCGTAGCCGTAGCCGTCATCCTCGGCGAGGATACCCAGGACGATGGGGGTCGAGGAGGCGGCGATGAGGTCCTTGTTGATCATCGGGTTCTCGGCGTGGGGAGATCGCTTGGAACGTTATCCCTAGCACCCCTATACATCGTACCCCTATGTATGACAACGGCGGTCGGCGCGCCTTTCCCTGCCTTCCTTGGCAACCTCGCGGGCCTGTGTCACCCTGCCGCACCTAGGCTGATTGTCAGCCGTTTTGCCCGACCGACGGGAGAAGCCAGTTCGAACGGACGTTCGGCGGCCAGGGCGTTGGGAGGAATTCATGGAAAGACTTCTGTTGGCGGGCGTGTCCGCCATCTCGATCATGCTTGGCGGCGCCACCATGGCGCAGGCACAGCTGGCGTTCCCGCCGGGACAGGGCGGCTTCAGCTGGGACTCCTATGACGCGTTCAAGGCCAACCACACCGGCCTCGCCGGGCAGAGCCTGACCATCTGGAGCCCGTGGAACAACCCGGGCGACAAGGAGCAATGGGAAAGCGTCTGGCGCTATTTCGAGGAAGCGACCGGCGTCGACGTCCAGGCCGGCTCCTCGCCCAACTACGAGGAGCAGGCGCGCATCGACATCGCCGCCGGCAGTCCCTCCAACATCCTCATCCTGCCGCAGCCCGGCCTCCTCGCCGACTTCGCCAAGCAGGGGGCGCTCGTCCCTCTCGGCGACGACGTCCGGACCTTCATGGAGGAGAACTATGCGGCCGGTGCCTCGTGGGCGGCGCTTGGCCAGTTCGAGGGGCCGGACGGCACGGTCGCCCAGTACGGCCTCCCCTACAAACAGGAGATCAAGAGCTTCGTCTGGTACTCGCCCGACAATTTCGCAGAGAACGGCTACGAAGTTCCGGAGACGATGGAGGAGCTGATCGCCCTCACCGACAAGATGGTCGCCGACGGCAACACGCCGTGGTGCATCGGCGTCGAGTCGGGCGGGGCGACCGGTTGGGCCGCGACCGACTGGATCGAGGACCTCATGCTCCGCAACTACGCGCCGGAGGTCTATGACGGCTGGGTCGCGAACGAGGTCAAGTTCAACGACCCGCAAGTCATCGACGTGCTGACCTTCTTCGCCAACATCGTCCGCAACGACAAGATGGTGGCGGGCGGCACGGCGGCAGTCACGAGCACGCATTTCGGCGACAGCCCGAAGGGGCTCTTCACCGTGCCGCCGGAGTGCTTCCTGCACCGGCAGGCGTCGTTCATCGCCTCCTTCTTCCCGGAGGGAACGGTGGCCGGCGAGGACTACGACTTCTTCTATATGCCGGCTTACGAATCGAAGGATCTCGGCCGGCCGGTGCTCGGCTCGGGGACGATCGCTACCATCGCCAAGGACAGCCCGGCGGCGCGCGCGTTCATGGAGTTCCTGGAGACCCCGCTCGCCCACGAGATCTGGATGGCGGCGCCGAACTCGGCCTTCCTCAGCGCCCACAAGGGCGCCAACACGGAGCTCTATTCGAGCGACGCGCTCCGGGCGCAGGGCGAGATCCTCCTCAACGCCACCACGTTCCGCTTCGACGGCTCCGACCTCATGCCCGGCCCGATCGGCGCCGGCGCGTTCTGGACCGGCATGGTCGACCTCGTGAACGGCAAGACCCCGCAGGAGGTGGGCGACCAGATTCAGCGCGCGTGGGACGCGCTGTGAACTGACGAATTCCTCGAGGGGCGCGTCGTCGCCCCTCGAGGATCGCAAGGCCGCGCGACGGTGGAGGGCCGGCGCGCAGGTGGGGAGGAACAATGCTCGCTCAGGCGGTCTATGCCGTCTTCATGGTGGCGCTCGCGGTCGGGCTTCTGGTCACCTATTTCTGGGGGACCAACTGGCTCCTCGACCGGATGCTGTTGACCGACCCGGCGATGCCGAAAGAGGTCATCACCAGGCGCGATCTGTTGCGGACCCGCATCCGCCCCTGGCTCTTCCTCGCCCCGGCGCTGTTCTTCCTCAGCGTCTACCTGGTCTACCCGATCTTCGAGACCTTCCGCCTCAGCCTCTTCGATCGGCTGGGCCAGAACTTCGAGGGGTTCGACAACTACGTCTGGGCCTACAACGATCCGACCTTCCGGCAGTCGGCGCTCAACAATCTCGGCTGGCTGATCGTCGTGCCCGCGCTCGCCACCGGCTTCGGCCTCCTCATCGCCGTCCTCGCCGACCGGCTGTGGTGGGGCGGCCTCGCCAAGACGCTGGTCTTCATGCCGATGGCGATCTCCTTTGTCGGCGCGGCGGTGATCTGGCGCTTCGTCTACGCCTATCGCGGCCCGCAGATGGACCAGATCGGGCTCCTCAACGCCTTCGTCACCTCGCTCGGCTACGCGCCGCAGGCGTGGATGCAGATCCCGATCGTCAACTCGCTCCTCCTCATGGTGATCCTCGTCTGGATTCAGACCGGCTTCGCGATGGTGATCCTGTCGGCCGCGCTGCGCGGCATCCCGCAGGAGACCATCGAAGCGGCCCGCATCGACGGGGCGGGCGAGGTGCGGATCTTCTTCACGATCATGATCCCGCAGATCGCGACGACCGTCATGGTGGTGTGGACGACGATCACCATCCACGTCCTCAAGGTCTTCGACATCGTCTACGCGATGACCAACGGCGAGAACGGGACCCAGGTCCTCGGCAACCTCATGTACCGCTGGTCGATCATCAGCGGCGATTCCGGACGCGGCGCAGCCATCGCCATCGTGATCCTCCTCGCCGTCCTCCCGATCATGGTCTGGAACATCAAGCGCGCACGCGCGGAGACAGCCTGATGACCTCGATCGCTACCGATGCCCCCGTTGCCGCCCGCGAGTTCCGGCTTCCGAGGTGGGTGCCGCGGCTCAGCGTGGGGCGGTTAATCGCGCATCTGGCGCTCTTCTTCCTGGTGCTGATGTGGACGCTGCCCATCGCCGGGCTGCTGGTGTCCTCGTTCCGCGACCCCGACCAGCTCGCCGTCTCCGGGTGGTGGACGGCGCTCTCCTCGGCCACGATCCAGGACGCAACCCGGCTCCCGCGCGCCGACCAGCAGGTCGAGGAGAACGGCCGCTTCTTCATCCGCGGCAATATTCTCGGCGCCGACGACAACCGCACGATCACCGGCTTCGGCGCCACCAACGCGACGCTGGGCGCCAATGCCGCCGGATCGACGATCCCGATGCCGATCGGCGGGGAGATCACCGTCGCAGCGAACGGCGACTTCGCGTGGGTATCGCCGACAGCGTTCACGCACACGACCGGTCCGCGCCTCTTCTACGCGGCCGAGATCAGGCCGCGGGCGACCTTCGAGAACTATGTGCGCGTGCTCACCGCCAACGGCATCGGCCGCTCGTTCATCAACTCGATGACGGTGGCCGTGCCGGCCACCATCATCTCGGTGGTGGTCGCCGCCTTCGCCGCCTATGCGCTGTCGTGGATGAAATTCCCGGGGCGCGCGCTCCTCCTCATCGCCTGCGTCGGGCTGATCGTGGTGCCTCTGCAGCTCGCGCTGATCCCGGTCCTTCGCCTCTACAACAACGTCGCCGGGGTCCTCGGCGTTGAGGGGAAAGGCTATCTCGGGGTGTGGCTGGCGCATACCGGCTTCGGCCTGCCGCTCACGGTCTATCTTCTCCGCAACTACATGGCCGGGCTGCCGCGCGAGATCATGGAGTCGGCGCGCATCGACGGCGCCTCGCACTTCCAGATCTTCGTCACGATGGTGCTGCCGCTCTCGATCCCGGCGATCGCGTCGATCTCGATCTTCCAGTTCCTGTGGATCTGGAACGACCTTCTCGTGGCGCTGGTCTTCCTCGGCTCGCAGGACGACCAGGTCGTCCTCACCGGCCGCCTGGTCAACCTCCTCGGCGCCTTCGGCGACAGCTGGGAGGTGCTGACGGCCGGCGCCTTCGTGTCGATCACCGTGCCGCTGATCGTGTTCTTCAGTCTGCAACGCTACTTCGTGCGCGGCCTCCTCGCCGGCTCGGTGAAGTAGGGGAAACCGTCCATGTCGAGCCTCCGGATCAGCAATCTCTCGAAGCGATACGGCAAGACCGAGATCCTCAAGGATGTGAACCTCGAGATCCGGTCGGGCGAGTTCATCGTGTTCGTCGGGCCGTCGGGCTGCGGCAAGTCCACCCTCCTCCGCTGCATCTCCGGACTCGAGACGATCTCGGAAGGGACGATCGAGATCGAGGGGCGGGTGGTGAATGACGTCGCGCCGTCCAAGCGCGGCATCGCCATGGTCTTCCAGAGCTACGCGCTCTACCCGCACATGACCGTGTTCAAGAACATGGCCTACGGGCTGAAGCTCATGGGAATGCCGAAGGACGAGATCACGAAGAAGGTCACTGCGGCCGCCGCGAAACTACAGCTCCTGCCCTATCTCGAGCGGCTGCCCAAGGCGCTCTCCGGCGGCCAGCGCCAGCGCGTGGCCATCGGCCGCGCGATCGTGCGCGACCCGAAAGTGTTCCTGTTCGACGAGCCGCTCTCCAATCTCGACGCGGCGCTCCGCGTGCAGATGCGGATCGAGATCTCGCAGCTCAAGGAGCAGCTCGCCGACACGACGATGGTCTACGTCACCCACGACCAGGTCGAGGCGATGACGATGGCCGACCGCATCGTGGTGCTGAAGGATGGTGTCGTGCAGCAGGTCGGGACGCCGATGGAGCTCTACGACCGGCCGCAATCGCTGTTCGTGGCCGGATTCATAGGCTCGCCGAAGATGAACTTCCTGAACGGGCATTTCGCCGACAAGTTCAACGCTCACACGGTCGGCATCCGCGCCGAGCATCTCGACATCGCGCCGATGGACGGCGCGTGGCCGGGGCGGGTGATCTACTCGGAGAATCTCGGCTCGGACAGCTTCGTCTATGTCGATGTTGGCGCCGAGAGCCCGGTAATCGTCCGCCAACCCGGCAAGGCTTTGCACCACGCCGGCGAGTCGGTGGGGCTGACGCCGAAGGCGCACGAACTCCACCGCTTCGATATCGACGGCCGGCCGATGATGCATTAGCAGGCAACAGGCAACAGGCATCGGGTAACAGGCAACCGGAGACTGGGACTGGTGAGCCTCTTCCGGATGCCTGATGCCGAATGCCAGTTGCCCCGGAGGGCACCGTGCTGGGACTGAAGCGCGGAGATTTCGGGCCGGGATTCGTCTTCGGCGCGGCGACGTCCGCCTACCAGATCGAGGGCGGGCAGACCGACGGGCGCGGGCCGTCGATGTGGGACAGTTTCGCGGCAACGCCGGGGAACACGGTCGGCGGCGACACCGGCACGATCGCCTGCGACCACTATCGGCGCTGGCCCGAAGATCTCGACCTCGTCCGCGACGCCGGGTTCGACGCGTACCGCTTCTCGTTCGCGTGGCCGCGGCTGATCCCGGAGGGGACCGGCGCCGTCAACGAGAAGGGGGTGGGCTTCTACGACCGGCTGATCGACGGCATGCTCGAGCGCGGGTTGAAGCCCTTCGCCACGCTCTATCACTGGGATCTGCCGAGCGCGCTGCAGGACAAGGGCGGGTGGACCAACCGCGACATCGCGGGCTGGTTCGCCGACTATGCGTCGCTGGTCGGGCGCCGCTTCGGCGACCGTCTGGCCGCGACCGCGACGATCAACGAGCCATGGTGCGTCGCCATCCTCAGCCATCTTCTCGGCAAGCACGCGCCGGGGCTTCGCGATCTCCGCGCCACCGCTCGGGCGATGCATCACGTGCTCCTCGCCCATGGGACCGGCATCCGCGCGCTGCGCACCGAGGCGGTGCGCAATCTCGGCATCGTCCTCAACCTCGAGAAGGCCGAGGCGGCGACCGGCTCGCCGGAGGATGAGCACGCCGCGCGGCTGTGGGACGGCACCTTCAATCGCTGGTTCCTCAGCGGCGCTTTGAAGGGCGCCTACCCGAAGGACATCACCGACCTCCTCGCCGCCTACCTGCCCGACGGCTGGGAAGGCGACATGGAGGTGGTCGGGTCGAAGCTCGACTGGTGCGGGATCAACTACTACACGCGGAAGCTCCTGCGGCACGATCCCAGGGGTGGCGTCCTCCCATGGGGCACCGCCGAGCCGCGGCTAGAGACCACCGACATCGGCTGGGAGATTTATCCGCAGGGGCTCCGCGAATTCCTGGTCCGCGTGCGGCGCGACTACACCCACCTGCCGATCTACGTCACCGAGAACGGCATGGCCGAAGCGCGCGGCCTCGACGATCAGCGCCGCGTGCGCTTCCACGCCGACCACCTCAAGGCGCTCCTCGCGGCGCGGGCGGAGGGGGTGGACGTGCGCGGCTATTTCGCGTGGTCGCTGCTCGACAATTTCGAGTGGGCCGAGGGCTACGCGAAGCGCTTCGGCCTCGTCGAGGTCGACTTCGCGACGCTGACGCGATCCCCGCGCGCCAGCTACCGCGCGTTCCGGTCCATGCTCGCCGGCGCTGGCTAACGCGGGGCGGCTACTATCTCGACACACCCCAGACGCTGAAATTGGGCGCTGGCGATACCAAGTCAGGCTACGGCCGCGAGGATGCGTTGGCGCGTCGGAGCGACAACACCCTTGCGGAGAAGGACGGCGACTTCGTCCGGTCCAAGCGGCGGCGAATAGCAGTACCCTTGAACCTGCGGGCAACCCCAGGCTTGGAGGAGTCGAAGCTGCTCGACGGACTCAACGCCTTCCGCGATCGCGACTATCTGCAGTTCCTTGGCCAACCCGATCGTGGCACGGACAATCGTCGCACTGCCGGGATCCGCAAGGATGAGCTTGACGAACTCCTGAGCGATCTTGAGGCGATCGACTCGAAACCGTCTCAGGTAGCTCAGGGACGAATAGCCGGTGCCAAAATCATCTATTGCGAGTGTGAGCCCGCTCTCTCGCATGCGGTGCAACACATCGAGCCCAAGCCCGGCCGCCATCAACGCGGTTTCCGTCAGTTCGATCTCGAGTGCTTGAGGCGGGAGCCCATAAGCCGCGAGCGCCTGCGCAATATCCTCCTCCAGCTCAAGAGCCATTTTGAACTGCAGCGCCGAAACGTTCACCGCTACTCGCGGGACCGTGATGCCGGAATCGATCCAGAGCTTCACTTGGTGGCACGCCGCGATCAGGACCCATCGACCCAAGGCGCCGATCAGTCCGGCTTTCTCCGCAACGGAGATAAAGTCATCAGGGCTGATGCTCCCGCGCAGCGGATGATGCCAACGCACCAGGGCTTCGAGACCCACGATCCGGCCCGTCTCGATTTCAACCTGCGGCTGGTACTCCAGAAACAGCTGACCGGACTCGATCGCTTCTCGAAGCTCGGCGGCCAGGTTGAGGCGATCGTGAACTTCGGCATTCATCACTTCCGTGAAGAACCGATAGGTTCCTCGACCCTCCGTTTTCGCGCGATAGAGGGCAACGTCCGCTTGGCCGAGCACTGTCTCGGCGTCGTCATTGTCGGGCTCGCGCACAATTATTCCGATACTTGCGCCCGTACGCACGGTCCCCGCACTCAAGGCAAACGGACGAGCGGCGGCGGCGATAAGCTTTGTCGCCAGCGTGGCGGCGTCTTCGGGTTCGGCAATCGACGTCATCAGAACGGCGAACTCGTCACCGCCAAAGCGCGACACTACATCGATGCTTCTGACGCACTCGACAAAGCGGTTTCCCACAGCGCGCAACAATTCATCTCCTGTTGGATGGCCAAGCATGTCGTTGACATCCTTGAAGTGATCGAGGTCGATGAACAGAACCGCAAAGTTCTTCTCGCCTCGTTCTGCCCGTGCGATCGCTTGTTTCATGGCATCAAGAAACGCGCGGCGATTGGCGAGCCCGGTCAGGGGGTCGTGGCCGGCGGTGTGACGGATCTTCGCTTCCGCCCGCCTGTACGCACTGACATCGCGAAAGAACCAGACTCGGCCAATGTAGTTTCCGCCGTCCTGTCGCCCGGCGGCGGGCGCTTGGCGGAAATACCGGAT